>JAJZCY010000004.1:0-7905 GCA_021828835.1 Acidobacteriota bacterium
GCCATGTCCCACACAGCAACTTCACTCTGCCAGCAACCTCCCCGGCAATCTTGTACCGCGCAAAATCTCCGCTCGCGGGACGTTCACGAATAATGCGGGTTAGAGACCACTGTCAATGAAATAGCGAGCGAGAGAGAGTTACCAGCATCTTAGAAGCGCGAATGGCGTGGATTTTATTGCCTAAGTTATAGATTGCATTGCAGACGGCACACATACCGGGACGATTTCCAAGTTATAAAGATGCTGTAAAAAAGTGGCAGCGCCCGTGAGCGCTGCCACCGTTGTTTGCGAGTTTGGCCATTACGGCTAACGTGTGGCTTCGAAGAGGAACCACGCTCGCCGCTCCGACTCGTCAATCCAGTTTTCGATCATGCTGGTGGTCGCGAAGTCGTTGGCGCGATCGGTGACCTCGTGCGCCGCGCGCAGGCTGTCCACCAGCGAGAGATTATCGGCGTGCAGTTCGCGCAGCATCTCCTGCGGATCGACGTACTCCTGATCGTTGTCGTGGATGCGCTGGAGTCGGCCGATCTCGCCGATCGAGTGCAGCGTGACACCGCCCACCTTGCGCACGCGCTCGGCGATATCGTCGGTCATGGCAAAGATCTGTTCGCCCTGCTCGTCAAGCAGCAGATGGTAGTCGCGGAAATGCGGTCCGCTCATGTGCCAATGGAAGTTCTTGGTCTTGAGGTAGAGCGCAAAGACATCGGCCAGAATCCCATTCATCACGCTCGCGATGTTCTTCACCTGCTCGGGTTGGAAGTGGTCTGGGTTGTTGATCTTGGCAGCTTTTGAATCCTGGGGGTTCCGCGTCGTTTCATGATGAGTGCGCGTAGACATTCTTCTCCTCCCGCGGGCAGAACGCTGTCCGCTCCATGGGCTTGGATGCCCTCAACGGCGGAATTGGTTACCGTTTTTGTGTTCCCTGCGGCGCCATGCAGCTTCTGCGTGCCAAAACGGAACGGGCGTCCGCAAGGGACGCCCGCCTGCCTGCCAGATCGCCGAGGCCGCTACGAATGGCTCTCCGCTTCCACATCCACCTTGCCGCGGAACTTGGTGTAGACCAGCACGAAATAGCCCACCGCCAACACCATGCCGAACCCCCACCAGGCCAGCCCCACTGCCAGCGTGTGCGGGCCGCTGAGGGCGCGGTTCAGGGTGATGTCGTTGGCTGCGCCGGTGGTGGCCGGCAACAGTGACGGGTACACGCCCCAGCAGGCCCCGGCCAGCATGAAGAACAGGTATCCGCAGGACGCCAGGAATGCCTTCACCGGCTGCCCCCCGTGGTTCCAGAACCAGATGCCGCCCAGGCACGCCACCACGCCCACTGGCACGATGAAGGTGAGGGGATAGTGGAAGTAGTTGTCCAGGCTAGCCGGGCGCACCGCAATCGTGGCGATGAGGCTGGCAACCGTGAGCAGCACCAGCAGGCCCAGCAGCGGCTTGGCAATCCCCCGGGCGCGTTGCTCCAGATCGCCGGCGGTCTTGATGGTCAGCCACAGCGCGCCATGCAGCGTCAGGGCAACAATCGCCACCAGGCCGCCGATCACCGTGTACCAGTCCAGAATCCCGGGCGCCACGCCCGGCCTCCAGTTGGTCCACAGCGGCAGAAAGAAATAGCCGGCCGCGTTCAACGGAACTCCGCGCAGCACGTTGGCCAGCGCCGCGCCGTAGAAGATGGCGAGCAGCGCGCTGGCCACGCCAAAGACCCCGTCCAGCAGCGTGCGCCACACGCCCAGATCGAGATGGTTGCGCAATTCCACGCTGATGCCGCGCAACACCAGCAGCCACAGCACGATCATCAGCGGCAGATAGAATCCGCTGAACGCCGACGCATAGAGCAGCGGAAAAGCGAAGTAGAGCGTGCCCCCGCCCGCCAGCAGCCACACCTCGTTGCCATCCCACACCGGCCCAATGGAGGCGAGCGTGGCCCGGCGTTCCGCCTCGGTGCGCGGCAGGATCAGGTGCAGCACCCCCACCCCGAGGTCAAACCCGTCCAGCACCACGTAGCCGACAATCATCACCGCAACCAGCCAGAACCAGAGAAAACCCATTGCAAAAACCTCCCGCGTCGAATTGGTTCAGAGTTCGCGGCAATCAGTCCGCCATCACCGAAGCTTCCTGGGCCGGATGCTTGCGCTCCGGTCCGTCGCTGATCTCCCGATACATCAGCACCGTGAACAGTAGTCCCAGCAGCGCGTAAAGACCCATGAAACCAATCAGGGTAAAGAGTCCGTTGCTCGCCGACACCGTGCTGGAAAAGCCGTCGCTGGTGCGCATCAGCCCGTAGATCAGCCACGGTTGCCGCCCCAACTCCGCGGTCATCCAGCCGGCGGTGTTGGCAATGTAGGGCAGCGGAAAGCTCAGCAGCAGCGCCCACAGCGCCCAGCGCGCGGTATACAGCCGGCCGCGCCAGAGCAGAAACGCGCAGACCGCCATCAGCAGCACAAACCAAGTCCCCAGTCCGGCCATGATGTGGTACGCGTAGTAGAGCAGCGGCAGCGCCGACGGCCACTGATCGCGTGGGAAGCTGTTCAACCCCTGCACCTCGGCCTTGGTGGTCCCGTAGATGAGAAAGCTGAGCACGTTGTTGACCACCAGCGGATTATCGATCTGCTGCGTCTCCTCGTTGGGCTGGCCGAGAAGCACGATCGGCGCGCCGATCTCCGATCGGAACAAACCCTCCATCGCCGCGATCGCCGCCGGTTGATTGCGCGCCACGTATTTTCCTTGCAGGTCGCCGGTGGGGAAGATGATGAGGATGGATGCGATCACTCCCGCGATCACTCCCACCTTCAGGAAGATGCGGCCGTACACCTGCCGTTTCCCGTCGAGTAGGTAGAACGCGCCCACCGCCGCCATCACGAATGCGCCCGTGACCACCGCCCCGGTCATGTTGTGCAGGTACTGGCGCACCGCCCACGGGTTCAGCAGAAGTTGCCAGAAGCTCAGCACCTCGAAGCGCCCGTCGGCCAGGCGGCTATAGGCCACCGGATGCTGCATCCAGGCGTCGGTCACGATGATGAAGAAGCCCGAGATCCACGAGCCCAGCCACACCATCACCGCCGAGAACCAGTGCATCCGTTTAGAGAGCCGGTCTTCGCCGTACAGAAACAGGCCCAGAAACGCCGACTCCAGGAAGAAGCTGAAGACGCCTTCCATCGCCAGCGGCTGGCCGATCACGCCGCCGGATAACTCCGAGAAGCGTGCCCAGTTGGTGCCGAACTCGAACTCCATGGGAATGCCGGTCACCACGCCAAACACAAAGTTGATGGCGAAGATGCGGCCCCAGAAGCGGGCGGCGCGATCCCATTCGGGGTTGCCGCTGCGCAGCGCCACGGTCTTGAGCGCGACAATCAGGATCCCCAGCCCCATGGTGAGCTGCGGAAACAGGTAATGAAACGTGACGGTGAAGGCAAAATGCAGACGGTGAATCAGCTCTGGACTCATCGAGTTCTCCGTGCGATTCCGTGGTGCGGACCGGCAAGTGCAAGGGAAGCAGCGCGCGACCGTGGTTGCTACTAGGGGCCGTGGGAGACGGTGTCGGAGCCAGCCCCGCGTTCGACCAGAGCAGTGTATCTCTGCGGGCCATGAATTCCGGGTGACTCAAATCACATGCAAACTGCCGCGCGAGCCATGATCCTGAAATAAGCCCCAACCTGCCGATGCCGGAGAGTTTCCCCCAAGAGCCCGCGACTGGTAAGTGACTGGAAAGATGGAATAATGACAGGGATGCGCATTGCGATCATCGGCGGCGGCATTGCTGGCCTGGCGGCTGCCTACGAGCTCCAGAAATCACGCGCCGCCGGCCAGCCCGTCGAGTACACCCTCTACGAGACCCGTCCCCGCCTGGGCGGTTCGCTCGCCTCGGAGGTCGTCGCCGGCGCCGTTCTGGAGGCAGGCCCGGATTCCTTTCTGACCGAAAAACCCGCCGCCGCAGAACTGTGCCGCGAGCTTGGATTGGGCGATGCTCTCCTGCCCTCCAACGACGCCGCGCGCAAGACCTGGATCGTGGTGAAGAACCGCCTGGTGGCGCTGCCCGACGGCCTGATGTTCCTCATCCCCACCAAGCTGGTGCCCACCGCCCTCACCCCGCTCTTCAGTCTCAGGACCAAGATCCGCATGGGGCTCGAGCTGCTGCATCCGCCGCGCGCCAGCGAGAGCGACGAATCGGTCGCGGCGTTGGTGGAGCGCCACTATGGCGCCGAAGCCGTCGACCGTCTCGCCGACCCGCTGCTCAGCGGCATCTACGGCGGCGACGCCACCCAGCTCAGCGCCCGCACCGTTCTGGCGCGGCTGGTGGAGATGGAGAAGAAGTACGGCTCGCTCACCCGGGGCATGCTGGCCGCCCACAAACGCATGCGCGAGGCCGCAAAGAACTCCGCCAAAGCGCAAAAGCGCGCAGCACCGCCCATCTTTACCGCCCTGCGCGGCGGAATGCAGCAGCTTGTCGATGCCCTGGCGGCCACTCTCGACCCCGCCGCCATCCGCACCGGAACCCCGGTGAGCAAGCTGGAACGAACAGCCAACGGCTGGCGCATCACCACCGCGGCCGCTGCCGAGCAGTACGACGCCATCATCATGGCCGCGCCCGCCTGGGCAGCCGGCGCCATGCTCTCCGGGGCAGACGCGCAGTTGGGCGAGGAACTGGCCGGCATTCCCTACTCCTCGTCGATCACGCTGAACCTCGTCTATGACGAATCCAGCCTCGGCGCCCTGCCCGAGGGCTTCGGCTTCCTGGTGCCGGCGAGCGAGGGCCGCGCCATGCTGGCCTGCACCTTCGTGCATCGCAAGTTCCTGGGCCGCACGCCGCCGGGTAAAGCCGTCTTCCGCGCCTTCCTGGGCGGCATGCGCGGTGAGGCCATGCTGGCCGAGAGCGATGAAGCGCTGGTGGCGACTGTCCGCCGCGAGCTGAGCCAGATCCTGGGCAAAAGAACCTTCGATGCGGCCGTCGAGCCGGAGCATGTGCAGGTGGCACGCTGGCGGCGCGCCATGGCGCAGTACGCCGTCGGCCATCAGGAGCGCATGCAGCGCATCCGGGAGCGGGTGGCGAACCTGCCCGGCCTGCGGCTGGCCGGGAACGCCTACGATGGGATCGGCATTCCCGACTGCATTCGCCTGGGCCGCCAGGCCGCCCGCGAACTGACGGACTCCGCGACGCCTGCTCGATAAAGGACAGCGAGGGCTCGGCTCAGCTCCGCTCCTCGCGGCGCGATTCACCCTGCCCGTATACTCGGGATAGATGTTTTCTCCTACCGATACCGTCTTAGAAACGATTATTGGCACGACGCGGGGCACCCTGGCCGCCGCCAAGAGCCTGGTTCCCATGGCGGAGCTGGAGCGCCGGGCCATGCGCCATCGTCCTCGCGGCTTTGCCGCGGGGCTGCGCCGGACGGCGGCTGGCGGCGCCGCGGTGATCGCCGAAATCAAAAAGGCTTCCCCCTCCAAGGGCCTGATCCGCGAAGACTTCGACCCCGAGTGGCTGGCGCGGCGCTATCGTGCCGGCGGTGCGGCCGCACTCTCCGTCCTCACCGACGGCCCCTTCTTCCAGGGCAGTCTGCGCAATCTGGAACTGGCCTCGGCCGCCACCCCGCTGCCCTGCCTGCGCAAGGACTTCATGATCGACGAGTACCAGGTGGTGGAGGCCCGGGCCCATCGCGCCGACGCCATCCTGCTCATCGCCGCCGCCCTCAATAACCAGGAGATCAAGCACCTCGCCGAGGTGGCCCACGGCTTTGCCCTCGACGTGCTGGTCGAGGTGCACACCGCCGACGAACTGGCGCGCGTGCTCGATACCCTGGGCGAAAAGGGAGCCGAAGCCATCGGCGTGAACAACCGCGACCTCAAGACCTTCGAGGTCACGCTGGAGACCTCGCTCGCGCTGGTCGAAAAGATCCCCGCCAGCGTGGTGCGCGTAGCCGAGAGCGGCATCTCTACCCCGACCGATATGCAACGCCTGCGCGCCGCCGGGTTCGAGGCCTTCCTGATCGGCGAGAGCCTGATGCGTCAGCCCGACCCCGGTGTGGCTCTCGCAGAGCTGATCGGTGGATCTGGAAAAAGAGCGTAGCTTTCGCCTATGAGCGTGTGGATCAAGATCTGCGGCAACACCTCGCTCGAAGACGCGACGCTGGCCGCCGAGGCCGGCGCCGACGCAGCCGGCTTCGTCTTCGCGCCCAGCAAACGCCGCGTCCGCATCGAGCAGGTGCAGGCCATCACACCACAACTGCCCGCGCACCTGGAGAAGATCGGCGTCTTTGTCGATACCGGCTTTGAGGAGATCGCCACAACCGTGGAAGCCTGTGGGCTGACCGGCATCCAGTTGCACTTTGACGCGCCGCCGGAGCTCGCCGCTCGCTTGCGCAGCCGGTTCGGCGCGGGAGTGCGCATCATTGGCGTAACGCACTTTGGCGGCAGCCAAAGCATCCGTCCGCAGGTCTTCGCTGACCCCAGCCTGGACGCAACGCTCGTCGATTCCTGCGTATCAGGCGCCGCCGGCGGCACCGGCGTCGCTTACGATTGGAGCGCCGCGGCCAAAACCATCTTCCAGAACGCCGGCGCACGCAAATGCATCGCCGCCGGAGGCCTCACCCCTGAAAACGTGGCCCAAGCCATCCGCGTCCTCAGGCCCTGGGGCGTGGATGTGGCCAGCGGGGTGGAGTCCAGCCCCGGCCGAAAGGACCCTGCGCGACTGCGGGCCTTCATTGCCGCTGCGCGCGCGGCCCGCACCGCATGACTTGGCTGACCGCGCCTGGCTCGCCTTAGTGGGGGTTCTGGGCGCCTTCTTTGCCGCCCCGCACCGCGCCCTTCGTGGCGTTCTTCGTCTTGTTCCAGCCTTTTTTCGTGCCGTGCTTGGTCTTTCTCCAGGCCTTCTTGCTGCCTTTCTTCGTGGCCCGGCCGGTGTCTCTGGCAGCGTTCCTGGTGCTGCGCCCGGCGTTGCGCATATCCTGGCCGGCGGTGCTGTGGTGGGTGGTGGTCTGATCCTGCTCGGCCTGGGGCTGCGCCGCCGCAAAGGCGGTGCCGCCCGCCAGCGCCGCTCCCAGAACAAAAGCTGCAAATTGCCGCATGCTCTTCATAGTCAGCAATGGATTCCGGTTTGCTGCGCGGAGTTGGCTTAGATTTTTTCAGGAGCAGTGGGTCTTCTGCGGCCCCGGAGGATCGACCAGCTCCGCCATGGCGGCGGGCGGTGTGGCCTGGATCACCTCTTCCTGGATGAGAACCTGCACGGTGTTTCGCCAAGTGTGGGAAACACAGGGGTTATTGTTTGGCCTCTTTGCAAGTGTTGAAAACAAAAGCGGTTACCGTGGATTCTCCCGTAAGTGCTCAATCCAAAGGAGTTAAAGAACGCGCTTGTACTACATCTTCGATCGATTGCTGATCAGCTCACAGCCAGACATCGTGGCCGAATGAGATGAGGGCCGACTTGTGCTGATTTGAGCAAAAGGACGTTCCCGGGGGAGTCAGCGCGACCGTTCTGCACATACTGTACGAGGGGCTAAGTTCCTGCTGCACCTCGGAGAGCGCGGCGATAGCGGACGTTGAAGGGCGGTGGTCTCCCAGGTCCGCTGCGCGGGACCTGGGGCACCCTGGCTGAGATGATTATGCCTGAAGCAGGGAATTAACCCGCAGAGAGGCGCCAAGCAGGGAGCGCGTAAGATTTGCCCCTCAGCGGCGAAGCTGATCTCGAGCCCCACCCAGGTCCGCTGCGCGGGACCTGGGGCACCTTCTTCCTTCTTCTTGTCCTTCTCTCCCCTGGACTTCTTTCTTTCGCGGGGCGCCGGGGGCGGGCGGCATGTCGCGCCGGCGGCGGGCGGGATGCTATGGTGAGCGCAATGAACCTGTTGGCCAGCAAGCGACCGGCAGTGGCCAGCGCCGGCCCCACGCAAGGCCCGGCTGCCACGCTTCTTTACG
>JAJZCY010000004.1:7915-44753 GCA_021828835.1 Acidobacteriota bacterium
GCCCCGGCAAGCTCGCCCGGGCCATGCTGCTCGACATCCCCCTGGTGCTGGGCCGCCGCACGGACGGCCAGGTCTTTGCCATGCGCGACAGTTGTCCGCACCGCGGCATCCCGCTCAGCCACGGCTGGTTCGATGGCAACCGCCTCACCTGCCGCTACCACGGTTGGGAGTTCGAGCCGTGCAGCGGGCAATGCGCGCATATCCCCTCGCTCACCACGCACGACCGGC
This sequence comes from Acidobacteriota bacterium, assembly GCA_021828835.1. Classification (GTDB taxonomy): domain Bacteria; phylum Acidobacteriota; class Terriglobia; order Terriglobales; family Acidobacteriaceae; genus Telmatobacter. The sequence continues at coordinate 8,144 of JAJZCY010000004.1, forward strand.
TCGACGCCACCCGCATCTACGCCACCGCGTTTCCCTGCGAGGAGCGCGACGGGCATGCTTGGGTCTTCATCCCCAGCCCCGGCCGGGGAAGAGTTACGCTGGCCGCGCAGGTTCCGGAGCTGGCGAAGTTCGGGTCCCGCTACCGTACCGCGCATCTCTCCGCCGACCTGCCCTGCAACGTGGACCACGGCATCATCGGCCTGATGGATCCGGCGCACGGTCCGTTTGTGCACCAGGCCTGGTGGTGGCGCACGCGAGGGAGCATCCGCGAGAAAACCAAGCGCTTCGAGCCCATTCCCGAGGGCTTCCGCATGAGCGCCCACGCCCCCAGCGCCAATTCGGCGCCGTATAAATTACTCGGCGTCTACGGCCAGCCGGTGGAGACCACCATCGACTTCGTGCTGCCCAACCGCCGCACCGAGACCATACGCTGCGGGGACAAGTGGTTCTCCAGCCTGACCACGGTGACGCCGGTGACCAGCTTCACCTGCCGCATCGACGTGATCGCGGCGTGGAATGTGTTCTATTGGCTGCCCCTGGTCACGCCGATCGCGAAGTTCTTCGGCGCGAAGTTTGTGCGCCAGGACCAGGTGACCATGATCCAGCAGGCCGAGGGGCTGCGCCACAATCCCAGCCTGATGCTGATTGACGACGCCGACAAGCCGGCCAAGTGGTACTTTGCGCTCAAGCAGGCGCGGCTGGAGGCGGCCGCGGGCGGCGCGCCCCCTCCTCATCCGATGGACGGGCCGGTAGAGCTGCACTGGCGCAGCTAGCGGCGCAAGCACCAAACCGCGCTGTGCTTTCTCGCATAGCACAGTGCGAAATAAACAGCCTATAATGCGTGCCAGATTTCCGAATCGACAAAGATGCCTGTTTGTTGACATCTGCCGTTCTAGGAGGGCTGTTTATGTCGAAGTCGATTTTGCTCCTGCTCGGGGGCGCTTTGGTTCTGGCGCCCCTGGCAATTGCCGGACGCGCGCCGCAACAAGATGCGGCGGCTCCTCCCGCCGCCTCACAGACCCCGCAGCCTGCCCCCGCGCCGGCGGCTGGAGGCATTCCGGCGGACACCAAGAACCCGGTAAGGCCCACCGCCGCCGGCATGGCCAAGGCCAAGGAACTGTACGCCATCGACTGCGCCATGTGCCACGGCGATAACGGCAACGGCAAAACCGATCTGGCCACCAGCATGGCCATAACGCCGGCGGACTTCTCCGACATCAAGATGATGAACGCCATCCCGGACGGCGAGATGTTCAACATTATTCGCGTGGGCAAGGGCAAGATGCCCGGGGAAGATCCGGCGCGCGCCAAGGACGCCGAGGTGTGGAACCTGGTGACCTATGTGCGCAGCTTCTCGAATCCTGCTGTGGCCGTCCCCGTCCCGGAGAAGGCTGCCGCCCACTCCACCGGCAGGCGAAGCAGATAACACGGCCGAACCGGCCACACAGCGGGGGAACTGCCGCAGCCGCCAGCCGGCCGCGGCAGTTCCCCCGCCGTGTCTGGGAACCGGGAACAGCGCACAATGAAAACGCCAGAGGCCGAAGCCCCTGGCGTCTTCACATCGTGATCATCCGCAGGTTGCCCGAGATTGAGCCCCTGGCTTGCGCCGGCGGTCAACCTCCAGGCTCTCGGCGAAGATCCGTCCTCAGGCAGAGCCTTTGGAGGCTTCTCCGCTTCCCATCGCATCCGAATCCTTTCAGCTCGCTCCAGAGCTGTGCATCCGGCTTGCGCCAAACGCCATTGCTCCAGAACGACCGGCTGGCAACCCTGCGGCTCGCGCCGCGGGGTCCATCTTCCGGCTGGGCCTGTCTGAGCGGCTCCCTGGCTTGCGCCGGGGGGCCGATCCTTCGGCTCCCGATGCGGCGGCGAACGCGGGCTTGCGCCTCTGTTCCACCCTCCGTCATCGGCCGGCTGGCACTCTTCGGCTTGCGTCGAAGATCCATCTTCCGGCCAGGCCTGTGACGAGCTTCCGGCCTCTCCCGGACTTCTGCCGCCGGCTTGCGCCAACGGTGAGTATCCGCGATCCGCCTTCCCCTCGCCTCCGGAACTGCGCCCAAGGCTCGAATACTCCGGCTCGCGCCGGTCTCGTTTCCTCAGGCCGTGCCAGTGTTCTCAACCTCCGGCTCGCGCCTTCGGTTGCACTGTCTGGCTGAGCTGATGGCTGCATCTCCGGCCTTCACCGGCCGTCATACCCCTCAGCCCATCCGGCGATCCAGTGCGCATCCCTGCTGGATCATCAGTTGGAGAGACACTACCCCCGTTCGATCTGTGAATACAAGTGCAAAACCGAACTTAATTTGTGGATTTCACCAGCACTGGTGCAAGTAAGTCCAATTTGGGCCGCAACGGCAAGGAGAAGAACGTATCCCAGGAGCAGAAGGCGAAGCGAATGCGACTAGCGGACCACTCCTCGGAATGGAATTCCTGCGCTCATCGGCAAAGGTGCTGGTCCTAAGTAGAAACGGAGTGCTGCTGGTAGATGAGCCTCCCGTCCCTCCCGCTCCCACTCCTCCCGCCGAACCGCCTAATCCATCTCAAGGGCCCGTGGATTCAAATTGCCCCACTACCGCCCACGTCTCTCTCGCTGACAACTTCGCTGCCCCAGCGTACACTCGAGAACGGCTTACCGAAGCATCGGAGAAGACGCTTGAGCGGCATCGATCGTTATGCCGGCGACGCGGCGTGCGTGCTGGCCATCAATCCGGGCACTACCTCCACCAAATTTGGCATCTACACCCGCTCCGCCGAGGTCTTTGCAAAGACCATCCGCCACGGCGACGACGAGCTGCTGCGCTTCAAAGGACGGCCGATGATCGACCGGCTCGAATACCGCGCAGGACTGATGGAAGCGGCCCTCGCCGAAGCAGGATTCCATCCCCACGATTGCGGCCTGCAAGGCGTAGCCGGACGCGGGGGGTTTCTGGGGCCGATGGAATGCGGCACCTATCTGGTTGACGAGGTCATGCTCGCGGAGCTGCGCCACGCGCGCGGCGGCGACCACGCCTCCAACCTCGGCGCGCCCCTGGCGCTGCGCTTCGCACGCGCGGCCGGCGTCTGCGCGTATGTCGTCGATCCCGTCACCGTGGACGAGTGGCAGCTCTGCGCGCGCCTCACCGGCTCGCCGCTGGTGGAACGCACCTCGATCGGCCATTGGCTTAACACCAAAGCAGTCGCCAAGCGCTACGCGCGCGAGCAGCGCCGCGCCTACAAGGAGCTGCGCCTCATCGTGGCGCACATGGGCAGCGGCATCACCGTCTCCGCGCACTGCGGCGGCCGCGTGCTCGACAGCAACTCCATCGAAGAGGGTCCCTTCGGCCCCGATCGTACCGGCTCGCTGCCGGCGCGGGCGCTGGCCCGGCTCTGCGGCAGCGGCAAGATGAGCGCCGCCGAGCTCGACCGCCATCTCTTCGGCGACGGCGGCCTCTTCGCCTACCTGGGCACGCGCGAACTGACCGAGGTCGAGCGCCGCATGGATGCAGGCGATGCGCGCGCCACCGCGGTTTACCAGGCCATGATCTACCAGATCGCCAAGGAGGCAGGCGCCATGACCGCCGTGCTGCATGGGCAGGTGGACGCGGTGCTGCTGACCGGCGGCATGGCCTACTCCGCGCGGCTGCTGAGCTTGCTGCGCCCGCAGATCGAGTGGATCGCGCCCCTCACCGTCTATCCCGGAGAAGACGAACTGCGCGCCTTGGCGGACGGCGTCTTCCGCGTGCTCGACGGCGAAGAAGCAGCAAGGCGCTATGCCCCGCGTGCGGAGGCGCGTCCGCAGCACCCCGCAGCCACAAAGCGGGAATAGCCGCTGCCCCGGGTGCCGGCCTGCGCAGAGCTGCGAGCCCACTCGCTCCGCACCGCAACACGCTCACGGAGGAAGGCGCACTCCCGCCCCGACAGCCCAGCCATCCAACCAACCCCTCCACCTTTGCGAGCAATTACCGGAAAAGCTTCATACTGTGCCTGGCGTTCACCAACCCGGCAGATCCAGATCGCGCGTACTCCACCCTCTTCTCGCCCCCCTTGGATGGATCGCGTTCCCACCCGTAAGCCATTGACGATGGCTAACTTGCACGCAAGCCCTTGCGGAACAGGAAGTTACAGCGATAGACCGCCACAACCTGCTGAAAGCAACGAACTTCCCCGCAGACGTAGGGGAGGGGGGCTGGAGCAAAAAAGCCAAAATCACTGCTTGTTCACATCCACGTAGTAGAGATCGGTTGCTACCTGGAACTGGTCCTTCGTCAGCGGCGTCTGCATCCACTGCCATCTGGTCGTCGGATGGATGATCTGCCAGTGATCGGGCGTGCCCACGCGCACCGGCATCGCGAAGTCGTCCTCCGCGGCGTCCCACTTGTACATCACCATACCGGGCGCCTCGCCGAAGAGCAGCTCCAGCCGCGGCGGGGTGCGGTGGCGCAGATACTGGTCAAAGATCGGCGTCAGGTTCATGCCGGTGTGCTCGTTGAACCAGGTGACGACATCTTCGGTCATGATGTTGCGGTACTTGAACTGCTGGTAGAAGTCGTAGATCAGCTCGAACCACTTCGGATCGTCATTGACCACGCTGCGTAGCGTGTTGAGCATCAGCGCGCCCTTGAAGTACTGGTCCTCAGTGGGATCTGCGTTCACGCCGCGCTCGGCCACGATCGGCCGCCGGTTGTAGAGCTTGGGCTTGAGGCCGTTGAGATAGCGAATGGCGTCGGCCTTGCCCCAGCGGTACTCCACGTACAGGCTCTCCATATACGTGGTCCAGCCCTCGTGGATCCACATATCCGAGGGATCGGCGGCGGTGATGCTGTTGCCGAACCACTCGTGCCCGCTCTCGTGGATGATGATGAAGTCGAAGCGCAGGCTGATGCCGGTGCCGGTCCAGTCGCGGCCCAGATAGCCGTTCTCGAAGTGGTTGCCATAGCCGACCGCGCTCTGGTGCTCCATGCCGAGATAGGGCACCTCGATCAGCTTGTATCCGTCCCGCAGGAACGGATAAGGACCGAAGTAATGGGTGAAGGCCTCGATCATCCCGGGGGCCTGCGCGAATTGTTGTTTGGCCTTTGCCAGATCCTCGGGCAGCACATAATAGTCCATCGCCAGATCGCCGAGCTTCTGGCCCCAGTGAACGTAGTTGCCGATGTTCACGGCCACGTCGTAGTTGTTGATCGGGTAGCTCACGTGCCAGTTCCAGCGCGTATAGCCGTCGCCCAAGTCCTTCTTGCCGGCGAACCGGCCGTTCGACACGTCCATCAGGCCATTCGGCGCCTCGATGCTGATGTCCATGCTGTCGGGCTCGTCGCGCCACTGGTCCTTGTTGGGCCACCAGGTGCTGGCCCCGGTGCCCTCGCAGGCGGTATTGATCCAGGGATGGCCGCTGGCGTCCTGCTTGAAGGTGAAGCAGCCGAAGCGGCCCTCCTCGGGCGGATGGCCGGAGTAGTAGAAGTCGATGGAGTAGACCTGCCCGGACTTGAGCGTCTCCGGAAAATCGATAAACACGGCGCGCTCGTCGCGGGTGTACTTGAGCTCGGTTGCTCCGTAGACGATTTTGTCGATGTGCAATTGCCGGGTGAGATCGAGCTGAATGCGGCTGCCGTCGGCGAGCATGCGGAAGCGGATCGTGTTCTTGCCGCGGATCAGGTGCGTCACGGGATCGACGCGCACGGTCAGATGGTAGTAGAGCAAGTCGTTGTTGGCGCGGAAGGGTCCATAGGCGCCGCGCAGCATCTCGGCGCGCGTGGGCACCGGCGAGCTCACATCGTTGGGATCGGGTGGCCGCTGCGGATGGGCCTTGGCCGCTGCCGGCGCGGGCTTCTGCCCGGTTTGTTGCGCATGCAGCGGCGCGGCCAGGGAAAGATTCAGGCCGAGAAAGATCGATGCAGGAATCCGAATCGATGGGCGCATTGGGCCATCCTACTGCGCGAGCCCCGCGGGCCACAAAGCCGCGGAGTAATCTGAATGCGGCCGCCTGCTGTGCCGCGGCGTTCCCTAGCCATGGGTCTCCTGCTCCTTGCCAGCCCGTCTCCCAATCTGCCGCTGCTGGGCGCGGCCCACCTTGCCATCCTCGGCGGCGTGGTGGTGCTGGGCGCCCTGCTGGCGGTTGCGCAGCGCGCCTGGGCGCGCTGTTCGCAAGCGTTGCGTGTGGGCGTTGGGCTGGTGCTGCTGGCCGACACCGCTGCCTGGTACGCGTACCAGATCTGGATTCATCAACCGATCTTCCCGCGCAACCTGCCGCTGGAGCTCTGCGATATCACCCTGTTCCTCACCATCGCCGTGCTTCTGCGGGGAAGCGCGTTGCTCTTCGATCTGGTGTATTACTGGGCGCTGGCCGGCACCTCCATGGCGCTGCTCACGCCCGACCTGTGGGAGCAGTTCCCTTCCCTCGCCACCTGCCAGTTCTTCTTTGCCCACGGCCTGGTGGTGGCGGCAGTGCTCTATCTGGTTTGGTCGGGCGAGATGCGGCCGCGGCCCGGTTCGGTGCGGCGGGCGATGATCGGCGTAAATGTCTGCGCGGTCTTCGACGGCGCGTTCAACGCGATCTTCCACACCAACTACATGTATCTGGCCCAGAAGCCGCAGAATGCCTCGCTGCTGAGCGTTCTCGGCCGCTGGCCGTGGTACATTGCCGCCACCGAGCTGGTGGCGCTGGCGCTGTTCCTGCTGTTGTATCTGCCGTTTCGGCGGGGAAAGAATGCGCGAGCGGTGCAATGACCCGCGAACTGTGATGGCGAGCCATGCGCTCCGGGCCGCCGCGCGGTACAGTGAGTGCATCCTCGCTTCCCGGAGGTGTTCTATGTCCGAGTCCACGCTGACCGCCCGCATCGCTCTCTCCGCCGCCGCCAGCCCGGAGGAGGCGGCGCGCATCTGCCGCACCCTGGTGGAGGAGCAATTAGCCGCCTGCGCCACGCTGCTTCCCGGCGCGCACTCCATCTTCCATTGGAAGGGCGTGGTCGAAGAGTCAGCCGAGACGCTGATGCTGCTCAAGACCGCTCCCGATAAGATCGACGCGCTCCAGGCCCGGTTGCAGGAGCTGCACAGCTACGAGGTTCCGGAGTTCCTGGTGCTGGATGTGGAGTCCGGCAGCCGCCGCTACCTGGACTGGCTGCACGAGTCTCTGCACACCGCGCAGGTGTAGCGGGTCAGCGCCCGGTTCCGCCCACAGTCATGCGGTCGAGCTTGACGGTGGGCATGCCCACGCCCACAGGCACGCTCTGGCCGTCTTTGCCGCAGGTTCCGATACCCTCATCGAGCTTGAGGTCGTTCCCGACCATCGACACGTACTTGAGCGCCTCGGGGCCGTTGCCGATCAGCGTTGCGTCGCGCACCGGCGCGGTGATCTTGCCGTCCTCGATGAGATAGGCTTCCGAGGCCGAAAAGACGAATTTGCCGTTGGTGATGTCCACCTGTCCGCCGCCGAAGTTGACGGCGTAGAGGCCCTTCTTCACGCTGCGCAGGATGTCTTCGGGGTTGTCGTCGCCAGCCAGCATGTAGGTGTTGGTCATGCGCGGCATGGGGATAGCCTGGTAGCTTTCGCGGCGGCCGGAGCCGGTGTTGGGCATGCCCATCAGGCGCGCCGAGAGCTTGTCAGAGAGGTAACCCTTGAGCACTCCGCCTTCGATGAGCACCGTCTCCTGGGTGGGCGAGCCTTCGTCGTCCACGTTGAGCGAGCCGCGGCGGCCGGCGATAGTGCCGTTATCCACGACCGTCACCTTGGCGCTGGCGACCTGCTGGCCGATGCGGCCGCTGAAGGCCGAGGTCTTCTTGCGGTTGAAGTCGGCTTCGAGGCCATGGCCGACGGCTTCGTGCAGCAGAATGCCGGGCCAGCCGGGGCCGAGCACCACTTCCATTTCGCCGGCCGGGGCGGGAACGGCTCCCAGTTGCAGGATGGCGCCGCGCGCCGCCTCCTGCGCCAAGGCTTCCGGACTCTTGCTGCCGATGAATTGCTCCAATCCGGCTCTGCCGCCGCCGCCGGCTCCTCCCTTGGTGGTCACATCGCCGTCTTTGGCGAGGACGAAGACGTTGAGCCGGCAGAGCGGCTGGGTATCGCTGGCGAAGGCGCCGTCGGAGCCGGCGATGAGGATGCGTCGCAGTTCCTCGGCATAGCTGGCGCGCACCTGGACGATGCGGGAGTCGAAGGCGCGGGCGGCGCGATCGGCGCGCAGGATCAGCTCCATGCGGGCGGCAAGGTCGAGATCGTAGCCGCCCAGCGGGACGGGATAGAGATCGGCGGAGCGGGCCTCGGTGAAGCCCTGCACCGGCTGCTTCGCGGGGCCGGACGCGATGAGCGCGGCGGTGCGCGCGGCGTGGAGCAGGCGCTCGGGACTGAGATTGTCGGTGTAGGCGTAGCCGGTGCGCTCGCCGCTGAGAACGCGGATGCCGCAGCCGGCGCTGACGCCCTGGCTGGCGGATTTGACGATCTGCTCGTCGACGCCGAGAGCGGTGGCCGTAACCGACTCGAAGTAGAGGTCGGCGTAGTCGCCGCCGGCGGAGAGCGCCTCGCCCAGGCAGCGCTCCAGCAGCCGCTCGGTGATGCCGAACTTCTCGAAAAAATACCGTTTGTGGCCGTTGGCCGGGGAAGTGGCTGCTTCGCTCATCATGTGTCCAGTCTACGCTGGGCGGGATTTTGCGCCGGAATCGCCGGGCATCGTTTCCTGTTTAGATTCCCGAGGGCGCGGGACGATTCCCGGGCGGATCGCGGGTCTCTCGGAGGTTTTCCCCGGCGCGTGGTAGGATTCCGGCCATGAGGAAAATTCTGGCTTGCGCACTGCTAATGCTGGTGTGCTCCGCGCCCGGCTGGGCGAGCAAACATCACGCGCGCCAGCACAGCGCCTCTGCGCGGCAGTTGCACCTGAAGCTGGCGCAGCACAGGCAGCTTCACCGTCCGCGGCAACGGCACTTGCCCGCCCACAACTCCCGGCCGCATCGCGCGCATCCTCGCCATCACCTTCTTTAGGTGCGGAGAGAACGTCTATGTCCGAACTCGAAGAACTTCGCTTTCCAGTGGGGCACTTTACAGCGCCTGCCATCAGCACGCCTGAGTTACGCGCAGAGCAGATCGAGACGATTCGGCAACTGCCGGCGCATTTGCGCAGGGCCATTGCCGGCCTGAACGAGAAGCAGTTCGACACGCCCTACCGCGAGGGCGGCTGGACGGTGCGCCAGGTGGTGCATCACCTGGCCGATAGCCACGCGAACTCGTACGTCCGCTGCAAGCTGGCGCTGACCGAGGAGTGGCCGACGATCAAGCCGTACGATGAAGGCGCGTGGGCGCGGCTGCCCGACAACGCCCTGCCGGCGCAGGTCTCCGTGCAGTTTCTGGAGGGGCTGCACGCGCGCTGGACGGCACTGCTGGAGTCTCTGACAGAAGCGGAGTTTCAGCGCGGCTACCGCCATCCTGACTCCGGCCCTCTGCCGCTGTCTACAGTTGTTGCCCTGTACGCCTGGCACTCACGCCACCATACCGCGCACATTACGCACCTGCGGCACAGGATGGGCTGGTAGACATGCCGGCGACGGCTGAAGCTCCCTCCGCCGCGGAGCTGGCCGAAAGTGTCGAAGCGTATCTCGCCGATAACCCGGAGGCAGCGCTGCTCGAAGACGGGCGCGTGCTCTTCGACCTGCGCCGCGCCCATTACGCGGTGAGCGAGTCGCACGGGCGCTGCCTGGTGGAGTTCTGGGGCGAGGAGGGCAACCTGGTGCGCACCGTGATTGGCGTGCAGCAGAAGGGGCAGATTCTTCGCCTGAGCACGCGGCGCATGGGCGCGCCGCGGCCGCAACTGCTGGAGCTTGTGCCCAACAAGGACCGGCGCACGCCGAGCAGCCGAGAGACCGCGCGGCGCAATTACCAGCGGCTGCTGGAGCGGGTGCTGACGCGAAACTTCCTCGGCGCCAGGGTGGAGGGCTTTCGCTCGGCAATGGACTTGGAGCACAGCTTCGGACCTGCGTATGTTCGCGGGCGGCTGCTGCGCGGCGTGGCGGCCGAGGCGGTGATCGGGATCAGCCAGGCCGAGTCGGGCGCGATGGTGGACGGCATTCTTACGCTGGGGATTCTGTGGCTGGATCTGTGCCGGCAGCGCAGCGACGCGCGCCGCCACTTCGAGGGGCTCAAGGTGATCGTTCCGGCCGGCGCGTGGCGGACCACCGCGGAGCGCATGGCATGGCTCAATCACGGCACTGCCCGCTTTGAGCTGTACACGCTCGATGAGCGGAGCGAAGAGCTGGAGGCGGTGGAGTTCCGCGACACCGGCAATCTGGACGCACGGCTGGTACACGCCTTCTCGGCCGAGGCCGCGCTGGAACGCTGTCAGGACGGCGTTGCCCGGCTGGTGTCGCTAACCCCGCCAGACGCGCGCCAGCGGATCGAGGTCTGCGCCCGCTCGGCGACCGAAGTGGCGCTGCTGGTGCACGGGCTGGAGTTCGCGCGGGTCCGGCAGACGGCCAGTGCTCAGTCTTTCAGCCGGCAGGAGGAGATCACCTTTGGCGCGGGCCGCAATGAGACGCCGCTGACGGTTGAAAACGAGGAGCTGTGCCGCGAGTTGCTGAGGCGGCTCCTGCGCAGCCGGCATCCGGACGGGCTGCACACCGACCCGCTGTTTCGCATGCAGCCGGAACGGTGGCTGGAGTCGGAGCTGCGCGTCCACATTGCGGAGGTCTTTCCCGGATTGCGCGGGGAGATGCTCTACTCGCAGGTGCCGGCGCTCTCCAACGGCGACCGCGGGATGCTGGACCTGCTGGCGCTCGACCGCAGCGGCCGGCTCGCAGTGCTGGAAGTGAAAGCCGACGAGGATCTGCATCTGCCGCTGCAGGCGCTCGATTACTGGATCCGGGTGCGCGCCCTCAACGCCGACCGGCAGATGCACAATGGTAGATTGCAGTCCGCGTTTGAGCGGCAAGGGTACTTTGCGGGAGCCGAGGTTGCACTGCTCGAGCCGCGCCTGCTGCTGGCGGCGCCGGCGCTGCGTATCCATCCGGCCAACGAACCGGTGCTGCGGCACCTTGCACCCCAGGTCGAGTGGGAGCTGATCGCGCTGGGCGAGCAGTGGCGGAGGGAGTTGAAGCCGGTCTTCCGCAAGCACAGCAACGATTTGCGTTGTTGACCCGCCCCGGAGCGCCCCGCTATCCTACGCTTGCGTCGGATTCCGTTGAGCGGGAGGCAGAGCATGGCGTCGCCTCAGGCGAAGGTACTCGTCGTGGACGACGATCCCGCACACCTGGAGATCTACGGGCTTTTGATCCGGCAGGCCCCGCTGGAGCCGGTTCGGGCGCTGGTTCGTTTCGCGGGGCTCGAGGTTCCGAAAGACGAGCCGATCGGGCTGGTCCTGCTCGACTACCGCCTGAACTCCCTCAAAACTTCGGCGGAACTGGCAAAGGAGATTCGCGAGGCCTATCCCGCAGCTCCCATCATCCTGCTCTCGGATGTCTGGTCTCTCCCCGATGACATGGAGCCCTATGCTGCGGAGTTTGTGCGCAAGGGGCACCCGTCGAAATTGCTCGAGGTGCTGCGCCGGTATCTGCTCCGTCCAGAGGACAGGGATTCGGGCGGACGCGAGGACGTCGAGCCCTCCCGGTGAAGGGTCATTCTCCGGCCCGTGGCGAAGCGGGGTAATTTTCTGAAATTTCCACAGACACTCAGGCAACCAAATTGGGGAGAGTTGCCTTCTTAACAAAGACCCCAGATTTTCGCCGTCCCCAGCGGCTTTGACTTTCCCCATGGCCCCTGTTCGTTTTCTGGTAATCGCGGGTAGTTTGCTACTTTGCGCTGCGGGAGTTCCCAGCTCGTGGGGAGAGCCTCCTTCCACCGCTCCCCAGGATCTGAAGTCGCTCAGCCTGGAACAACTCGGCAACGTGAAGGTCACCACCGTCTCGAAAGAACCGGAGGAAGTGTGGCAGACCCCGGCGGCGATTTACGTTCTGACGCAGGATGACATCCGCCGCTCCGGCGCGACCACGCTGCCCGACCTGCTGCGCATGGTGCCCGGCGTCGAGGTAGCGGAGATGCAGAGCAACCAGTGGGCGGTGGGGATTCGCGGCTTCGGCAGCCAGTTCTCGCGCGGCGTGCTGCTGCTCATCGACGGCCGCAGCGCTTACACCGAGCTGTTTGAAGGCGTGTACTGGGACGTGCAGGATTTTCCGCTCTACGACATCGATCGCATCGAGGTCATCCGCGGCCCGGGCGGCACCATCTGGGGCGCGAACGCCGTGAATGGCGTCATCAACATCATTACCAAAAACAGCAGCAAGACGCAGGGTGTGCTGGCCAGCGCGTTATCAGGCCGTGTGGACCGCTTCAACGGCACGCTGCGCGCGGGCTGGCGGCACGGCGATCATCTCACCTACAACCTGTTCGCGCATGGGCTGGTGCGGGAGCCGGAGTTGGACCCGCATTCGGACGGGTACGATCACTGGGATCTGTCGCACGGCGGCTTCCGCGCCGACTGGACGCCCGCCTTGAACAACCAGGTCACGGTGCAGGGCGATCTGTACATGGGCCACTCCGGCCAGCAGGTAGGAGTGGGCTACTACCACCCGCTGATGCAGGCCTCGGTGGACGGAACCCAGGCAGTGTCTGGCGGGGACGTGCTGCTGCATTGGAACCATCAGTTCGAGAATCGCTCGGATTTTCGGTTTCAGGCGTACTTCGACCGGACCAACCGGCAGGGGCCGCAGTTCGGCGAAACGCGGGACACCATCGATTTCGATTTCATTCATCACATCGCCGCGCGCCGTCAGGACTTGATCTGGGGCGCGGGGGCGCGTCTGAGCCCCAGCTACTTCATCATGACGCAGCCCACGGTGGACTTCCTGCCCCACCAACAGACGGACTACATCTACAGCCTGTTTGGGCAGGACACCATCCACCTGATCCCAAGCACGCTGAGCCTGGAGCTGGGAACCAAGCTGGAGTACAACAACTTCAGCCGCTTCGAGTACCAGCCCGATGTGCGGCTGTTGTGGAATCCGGCGGCGCACGCCACCTTGTGGGCCGGCATCCAGCGCGCGGTGCGCACGCCGGGGCGTCTGGACCAGGATCTGAAGCTCACTGGGGTGGGATCGTCCAATCCGCCGCTGCTGGTGCGGATCGAAGGCGATCCCTTCTTCCAGTCGGAGGTGCTGATCGGCGAGGAGGCGGGCTACAGACAACTGCTTACCGATAAGCTGTTCGTCGACGTGGCGGCGTTTCACAACCGCTACGAGAAGCTGGAGGGCTACGGCAACCCCTCGGTTGCGGCGATCACCACTCCGGTGCCGGCGCTGCTGATCACGGTGCCGTACGCCAACGCGATCGACGGCAACACGGACGGCGTGGAGATTGCCCCGGACTGGAAGCCCACCTCCTGGTGGGACCTGAAGGGCAACTACTCGTATCTACACCTCAAGACCCAGCCGCGGCCGGCGTATGCCGGGGCGGTGGACAACAGCTACGCCGCCACCTACAACGGCTCCAGTCCGCATCGCGAGTCGGCGCTGCAATCCTATTTCGGGCTGGCCCGCAATCTGGAGCTGGACCTGGATGTGCGCTACGTAAGCCGGCTGCCGGCGCAGTCGGTGCGCGACTACACGACCGCCGACGCGCATGTGAGCTGGGAACCGCACAAGCACTGGCGGATCTTCGTCGCGGGACGGAACCTGCTGCAACCGGCCCATCAGGAGTTCACCGGCAATAATGGCAATCCGGTGGGGATTCGCCGCGAGGTGTTTGGCGGCGTGACCTGGATGCCGTCGAAATAACGCGGTCGTACGGGAGAATAAGAGAGGAGCGGGTTTTCCGGAGGGCCATGGCGTCAGCAATTTCCAACGCGGACCATTGCCTTGCCCGTCGCGGGCGGATTTACGCCTGGGCGCGCTGGATGGTCGCGGCATGGCTCTGCCTGCTGACCGGCAGCGCCTGGGCGCAGGCGGCCAAGCCCTCCGAGTATGACGTAAAGGCTGCCTACCTGCTGAACTTTGGCAAGTTCATGCGCTTTGCTGGGCCGGGGCAGGCGGGGAGCGGGACGTTCAATATCTGCATTCTAGGGCGCGATCTGCTGGGGCGCAGCATGGACCAGATCGCGGCCAATGAAACCGTGGACGGCCGCCCGGTTCACGTGCAACGGCTGGGCGACGCCACCCAGGGCCGGAGCTGCCAGGTCGTCTACATCAGCCCCTTCGAGGCTCCGCGGCTTCGCGAGGACCTGGCGATCCTGGAAGGCAGCAACGCGCTCACGGTAGGCGATACGCCCGACTTTCTCGAACGCGGAGGCATGATCCAGTTTGTCTTGCAGGCGGACCATGTGCGGTTCAGCGTCAACCTGAACGCCGTGGATCGCACGCACATTGTGCTGAGCTCGGAGCTGCTGCGGGTGGCCGTCTCGGTGGAAGGCAAACCGAACCGGGGAGGCGCGCGATGAGGTTCTGGAACTCGCAGTCGATCGCCGGCAAGCTCACCCGCATGAACCTCATGGTCAGCGCCACGGCCCTGTTGTTTGCCTATGTGGCGTTCTTTGCCTATGACCTGTACACCCTGAGGAGCGACTTGCTCAGCTCACTGGGGACTGAAGCTTCGATTGTGGGAGCGAATAGCGTTTCGGCGATCGTGTTCGACGATCAGCAGGCAGCCGAAAGCACGCTCAGCGCGCTCAAAGAGACGCCCCAGGTAGAGTGGGCGATCGTTGTGGGGCAGGACGGGAGTCCGTTCGCCTGGTATGCGCGCGACGCCTCAGCCAAGCCGGTGTTGCAGCAGTTGCTGAAGCCCGGCGAGAGCCGGCACTTCTGGAGGATCGGCACCAAATTCCTGATTGGCAGCCGCATCTTTTTACAAGGCAAGGCGGTGGGCGCAGTGTATCTGCTGGCCGAGACCACCGCTCTGAAAGAGAGCGCGCTGCAATTCGGCTGGCTTTCGGCGGGCATCCTGCTGCTGTGCTACGTGATCGCGCTGCTGGTGACCGTGGCCACCCGCAACCTGGTGACCGCGCCGCTGAGCGGACTCGCCGAGACCGCACAGATTGTCAGCCGCGATAAGGACTACTCCGTACGCGCCGCAGTGCCGCGCACCAGCGATGAGCTCGCGCTGCTGGTGCGGTCGTTCAACGAGATGCTGGAGCAGATCCAGTTGCGCGACCACGAAGTGGCTGAGGCGCGCGCGGTTCTGGAGCAGCGCGTGCAGGAGCGCACCGCAGAGTTGAGCGCGGCCAACAAGGAGCTGGAGGCCTTCTCCTACACCGTGGCCCACGACCTGCGCGGCCCCTTGCAGCACATCAGCAACATCGCCTTCCTGCTGCAGGGCATGAGCGCCGCCTCGAACCCGGAGGAGCGGGAACTGGTCGATAAGCTCTTCGAGGGCAGCCAGCGAATGTCGGTGCTGATCGAAGATCTGCTCAATCTGTCGCGCGCCACCAGCACGCCGCTGCGCCGGATTGCGGTCGACCTGGGGCACACCGCGGAAGAGATTGCGGGCACGCTGAAAGCGGAAGATCCAGGGCGGCGCGTGCAGTTCAAGATCGCCAAACCGACGCGCGCGTTCGCCGATGAGGGCCTGCTGCGGATCGTGCTGCAAAACCTGCTCGGCAATGCCTGGAAGTACACGTCCAAGAAGGACCCGGCGGTGATCGAATTCAGCTCGAAAGATGGAGCCGAAGGCACGGTGTTCTTCGTGCGCGACAACGGCGCGGGCTTCGATACCCGCTACGCGGACCGGCTCTTCCGGCCCTTCCAGCGGCTGCACTCGCAGAGCGAGTTTCCCGGCACCGGTATCGGCTTAGCTACCGCCTCACGCATCGTGGAGCGGCACGGCGGCAGGATCTGGGCGGAGAGCACTGTGGACCAGGGCTCGACCTTCTTCTTCACGTTGCCCTACGGCGCCAGCAACTGAATCCCCTCTGAATCCGCTGCGGGGGACCGCCGCATCACGAAAAGCCTGTGCGACTGCGACACCGCGGCAGTAAAATCGCGGGCGAAAGGATTTCTGCCGGAATCCCCCGCCGGTGATGCTGCGCGCACGCAGGATGCTGCGTGCTTCAGATTCTGCACGTCTCAGGAAAGGGGCACAACCATGAGTGAAGCTCAAGCTACCCCCATCTACTCGCCACCTCTCAGCCAATGGCAGCGGGCCATCGACATCTTCACCGCGCCCTCCCGGACCTTCCACGACATCCAGCGCGGCAACCGAAGCTGGTGGCTGCCGCTGATCGTGCTGACCCTGGTCGCCTATCTTTTCTCTGTTGTGGTGATGACCCGCGTTGGAATCGACCAGGTGATCGACAACCAGATGCGCATGAATCCCGGCGCCATGGACCGCATCGCGCAAATGACGCCGGAGCAGCAGATCACGAGCCGCAGGATCAGCACCGAGATCACCAAGGGGGTGTTCTGGGGCTATCCGCTGCTGAGCATGGCGGGCTTTGCGCTGCTGTCGCTGGGGCTGCTGGGCACCATGAACTTTGGCTTTGGGGGAAGAGCCAGCTTTGGCAGCATGTTCGCGGTGTGGTTCTATGCCTGGCTGCCCGGCATCGTCAAACCGCTGCTGGGCATCATCGTGCTCTACGCGGGCGTTCCGCCCGAGGCCTTCAACATCAACAATTTTTCGCCCACCAATATCGGAGCGTTTCTCGATCCAGTGGAGACCAGCAGGGCACTCTACGCGCTGGCCAGCGCGGTGGACATCGTCACTATCTGGTGCCTGGTGCTGCTGGGCATGGGTGCGGCGATCGTGGCCGGCGTGAAGCGCAGCTACGGCTACGCGGCCGTGTTTGGATGGTGGGCGTTGTTCGTGGTGGTGCGGGTAGTGTGGGCGGCGGCGGTGGGGCAGTAAACAGCTTGCCCAGGCCTCAGCAGGCGACCTGGGCGTCAGAATTGGATGCTGGAGTTATTCCGTCCAGCGCCGGAAGAGCAGGCTGGCGTTGATGCCGCCGAAGCCGAAGGAGTTCGACAGCGCCACATCAAAGCTGTGCGGAATGGCCTTGTGCGGCACGTAATCCAGGCGACACTCCGGATCGGGATTGTCGAGGTTGATGGTAGGCGGCAGAATCTGGTGCTGGAGGGCCAGCACTGTGATGCCCGCCTCCAGGCCGCCGGCGCCGCCCAGCAGGTGGCCGGTCATGGACTTGGTAGCCGAGATCTTGAGCTTGCCGCTCAGCGCGTGCTCGCCGAAGACACCCTCGATGGCCTGCGACTCGTTGGCGTCGCCGGCGGGAGTCGAAGTGGCGTGGGCGTTCACGTAGCCGACACCTTGCGGCTCGACGCCCGCATCCTTAAGCGCCGCGCGCATGCTGCGCTGCGCGCCCTGGCCCTCGGGGGCGATGCCGGTCATGTGGTAGGCATCGGCGCTCATGCCGTAGCCGACGACCTCAGCGAGAATCCTGGCGCCGCGCTTCTTCGCGAACTCCAGCTCCTCAAGAATGAGGATGCCGGCGCCCTCGCCGATGACGAAGCCATCGCGGTCCTTGTCAAAGGGCCGGCTGGCCTTGGCGGGCTCGTGGTTACGGGTGGAAAGCGCGCGCATGGCGGCGAATCCGCCGACCGACATGGGCGTGACCGCAGCTTCGCTGCCGCCCGCGATCATCACATCCGCGTCGCCGTGCAGGATCATGCGCACGGAATCGCCGATGGAGTTGGCGCTGGTGGCGCAGGCGGTCGCGGTGGCCGAGATGGGCCCTTTGGCCCCGTAACGGATGCTGATCTGGCCGGCCGCCATGTTCACGATCGTCGCGGGAATGAAGAAGGGTGACATCTTGCGCGGGCCGCCCTGGAGCAGGTTGGAGTGCTCGCGCTCGATAATCTCGAAGCCTCCGATGCCGGAGCCGATGAAAACACCGACGCGGTCGGCGTTCTCGTCGTTGATCTGCAGCCCCGACTGGGTCATCGCCTCCTGCACGGCGGCGAAGGCGAAGTGGATGAAGCGGCCCATCTTGCGGGCCTCCTTCTTGTCCACGAAGTTGAGGGGGTCGAAGTTCTTCACTTCCGCCGCGAACGTCACCGGGAACCCGGTGGCGTCGAAGCCGTGAATCGGGCCCATGCCGCTGGCCCCGGCGAGCAGCTGCTGCCACACCTCGGGCGCGGTATTGCCCACTCCGCACAGTAAACCGAGGCCTGTGACGACGACTCTCCGGTTTTTTGCCTGGGTCGATGCCTGGGTCAAAACCTTACTTGCCGCCTTTCGCGTTCTTCTCGATGTAGTCGATCGCGTCCTTGACGGTCTTGATCTTCTCGGCATCCTCATCCGGAATCTCGAGATCGAAGGCTTCTTCGAACTGCATCACCAACTCGACCACGTCGAGCGAATCCGCGCCCAGATCTTCCTGGAAGCTGGCGCCGGGGGTCACTTCCGCTTCGTCCACCTGAAGCTGCTCGACGATAATCTGCTTCACCTTTTCTTCAACGGCCATGCGTACATCTCCTCAAAAAATACGGTTCCCAACAGCAGGAAAAGCCTTCGGGCACAAGCCTCTTTTCCCGAGCCCGCGAGCCTTACAATACCTGCTCTGACCGGACGCCGACAACCATCGCGCCGCAAAAAATGCGCATGGCCCCGAAATTTCAAGTCTACCGGGCGGGGAGGGGTGTGTAAAGGCATCCGTCCGGGAGGGAAACGCCTGAAGAAACAGGATATAGGGTGAGACCGGGCGGAGGGAAAGCCAGAAGCTGCCCGGCGGGCGGTTGGGGAGGTGAAATGCACAGCCCGAAAGCGTACATTGGGCGAAGAGGATCATGGAATGGAAGGCTCAGTTGTTGTGCTGGCGCTGCTTGGTTTAGGCGTGTTTCTGGGCGGGCTGTGGATGGGCCGGCGGCTGGGCCAATCGGCGATGGGCGCCGCGCTTGCCGCGGAGGGCCGAACCGGCGAGGCACGGGAAGCCGCGCTGCGCGAACAGTTGGAGGCGGCCCGCGCGGAGATCGGCGACCTGCGGCCCAAGGCTGAAGCACTGGCAGCCGTGCGCCAGCAACTCGCCGATGAGCAGCAGAAATACGCGCAGATGAAGGCGGACCTGGACGCGGCCTTCAAGGGTGCGGCCGCTGAGGCGCTGCGCGCCAACACGCAGTCTTTCCTCGCGCTCGCCAAGCAGGAGCTGGGCGGACAGGCGCAGGCGGCCAAGCTGACCCTCGAGCAGAAAGAAGCCGCCATCAAAAATCTGGTTGACCCGCTCGACAAGGCGCTCAAGAGCCTGGATGAGCAGACGCGGGCGATGGAAAAGGAGCGCTCGGGAGCCTACGGCGAGATCAAGGCGATGGTGGAGGGGATCGGGAAAGAAATTCCCGAATCGCTGCGCTCGCTGCGGACCGAGACGGCCCAGCTGATCACGGCCCTGCGTGCACCCAAGACACGCGGCAACTGGGGAGAGCTTCAACTCCGGCGCTGCGTGGAATACGCGGGCATGGTGCAGTACTGCTCGTTCGCCGAGCAGATCTCGGCGCGCACGGAAGACGATCGCCTGCTGCGGCCGGACATGACGATACAGCTTCCCAACGGCCGCACCATCATCGTGGATGCCAAGACCCCGCTGGACGCGTTTCTCGACTCGGAGAGCAACGGGGATGTCGCGGCGCAGGCGCTGCGCTTTACCGCCCATGCGGAACGCGTCAAAGCGCATCTGCGCGAGCTCGCCGGCAAGGCTTACTGGAAACAGTTTGAAGACACACCAGAGTTTGTGGTGTGCTTCCTGCCCAGCGAGGCCCTGTTTAGCGCGGCACTGGAGGCCGATCCCTCGCTCATCGAGTTCGGCTCACAGGCCAATGTGGTGATGGCCACACCGACCACGCTCATCGCTCTACTGAAGGCGGTGGCGTATGGCTGGAAGCAGTCGGAGGTGACGAAGAATGCGAAGGCAATCCAGGACGCCGGCCGCGATCTCTACACCAAGCTGGTGAACGCGCACGAGTACTTCAGCAAGCTGGGGAATGCACTGGGCAGCGCGGTGGGCCAATACAACAAGTTTCTGGGCGCGGTGGAAGGGCGCGGCGGCGCCTTCTTCCAGGCGCGCAAACTGGGAGCGCTGGTGCACGAGAGCGAGGAGCTGGACGCGCTCGAGAATCTGCCCGCGGATCCGCGGCTCCTGACCGCCGAGGATTGGCCGCAACAGGAACAACTCACGCTGGCAGCCGAGGCGGAGGATGCCGGGTAGGCGGCCTCCAGGACCACCTAAGGGAGCGTCCGTTGGGGGCGGCAGAAGCAGGGGGGCGACGAGGGTCGCCCCCCTTCTTGCAGCGTGGAGTGCGCGGGGCCTGTAAGCCGCCCGTCCGCCGTTTTGGCCTGATCCTCTACAGGCGACGGGGGTGAAGCAGAGCTAGCACTTGGGATGGGGGTTCTTGAAGACGATGACCGTCGGCAGCCAGTCGGAGACGCGCTTGGCTTCGACCTGGGCATTGGTGGCGGGCGTCATGAGCGTTGAGCTGGCTAGGGCGATCTGGATCTTGATCTTGCCTTTCAGGCAGTAGGAGCCGAGCATCTGCGCCAGATTCTGGCTGGCCGCCTCCATATAGTCGGCGGGGAGCGCGCCCTCTGTGCCCGTAATGTCGACGGGAGCCATGATCATCTCGTTGGCCATGTCCGGGGTAGCCCCTTTCACGCCGGAGGTGTCGAACTGGACGACCAGGTCGACTCTTCTTTCGAGCGCTTCGGGGTTAGCCGTGTACTTGATCTCCGGCAGCGTGATACCGGCCCGGTTCAGCTTGGCCGGGGTTGCGCCCAGCGCGAGGTGGTAGGCAGGGCCCTGCCACTTGGGCTTGGCGGGAGCCTGAGACGTCTGGTTGCTCTGGCTCTTACACCCGGCCAGCAACGTTACGGCCGCAAGCGCGCACACGATAGTTTTTCTCACAGCATCCTCCTCATTGTTTTCCGATGACGCGCCAGAATATCAGAGAACAGAGAGCAGGGGTCAGAGAACAGAGATCAGGGGACAGGGTTTGGGGCCCGGTCAGGGATGGGGGTGGGTGCCCAAGGATTTCGCCATCTGCTTCGCCGCTTGAGCGGCCTGCTGGACCGGAGTCACTTCCCTTTGGGCGTAGCTGCCGACCTGCGGGTCTTTTGCGGAATGGGTTTCATCCTGGACGGCGATGAGGTCTTCGGCCTGCTGCTTGCCCTCATAGCGCGCATAGGCGCGGTCGAAGTCGTTTCCGGAAAGGTTGGAGAGGTTGGCGTACTCCGCCTTCTGCACCTGGTTGGGGCTGGAGGAGATGGCGGTATGGTACTGCGTGGCGAGCTGCGCGGCTCCCTGCTTCATGGCGGGATCGGCTGCCAGGATCTTGCTCCTGGCATACTGCTGAACCTGCGGGTTGCTGGATTTGTGCAACGCCAGGTTGGCGAGGTCGATCTCCGACTGGTCCTCGCTGGCCAGGGTGTGCAGGAAGAGCCGGTCGTAGGACGAAAGGAGCGCGGAGTTGCTCGAGACGGGATTGTTCTTTGGCGGCTGTGGCGTCTGGCCCGCCAGAGCCACGGGAACCGCCAGCGCCGCGCTGACCAGGAATACCTGCATCTTCACACATACCTCCCGCGCCCGGAGAGGATAGCGAAGCCCCGTGCTTCCCGGGCGAACCCTCGTAAGGCAGGGATGCGCGGGCAGCACGGGGCGATGCCTTGGGGTGGGCGGCGCACCCTTTTCTCTCATGCTTCTTCTGCCGCGATGCGGGTGCCCCATCCTTCGCGCAGCCTCATCGCGCGGAGGGTGGGTGAGCACGAAAGTCAGCCGTCCTTGTTCGCCTGGCGAAGAGGCTCCCGTATGGAGTTCTGAGATCACGCCGGAATTCTATCCTCGGTTCGATGGTCGAGGTTTGTGCCCTCCCACCCTTCGCAAACAACGCGAAGGATGGGGCACACCCGGTTGTGGCGCTCGATGATTTCGAAAAATTGGGTGCGCCACCCGGCCTGCCGTAGGTTACATTGATTGAGCGAACGAAGTGGCAAAGCTGTTCCTGGAGTTCTACCGTGCCTGCGAGTAAGCTCGTCCAGAAGCGATTCGACGAACTGACAGAAGCCGCTAAGAAGGTCAACGAAAGTGCGCATAGCGAGCCTGGAATATACGGGAAAGTCGATCTTTATGTTGATCAGCAAATATTCTTAAAGTGGACCGTACAAGTAAAGGATCTCATCTCTCGTACCTGTGGCACGGATTCAGTCCATTATCAAGAATTCATTGAGGCCGAAAAGCCCCAAATGATGGATTCTAGTCACAAGATCTTCAGAAGGTTGAATTCGGTATTTGATGCAGTCAAAGAAGATTTTGAGGCAGGGTATTTGATCTCCACTCGGAACTTGATTCAGGCAGAAGTATTTGACACGGAGCTTGAACAGGCTCAAGAGTTCCTGAGATTGAACTACAAGGTTCCCGCCGCGGTGATCGCTGGAGTCGTGCTCGAGACAACGATTCGCGAGCTGTGCACGAAGAACAGCATCGCCCATGGAAAGCTGGACACGATGAATGCTGACTTGGTCAAGGCGGGGGTCTATAACGGAATCGTTCAGAAGCGGATAACTCATCTCGCCGCTGTTCGAAACAGTGCCGCTCACGGAAATGATGTGGAGTTCAAGACGTACGATGTCAAAGCCATGATTGATGAAGTCGAGCAATTCATAGCAGCGCATTTGTCATAAGCGCCAAGCCGCAATTGAACTTCTCGTCCGGATTTTTTCGCGTAGGCTGGTTCTCCGAGGCCGCCCCAGGTCTCGATTGTGAGACCTGGGAACCACGAAACCCATGCGAGTGGATAGCGAGCTTCTGCCCCACCGCAGGTGGTTATTCTTCTTCCTCCTCCACCGGGCGCTTGGCGTTGGCGAGGATTTTTTCGGCCACAGGCTGGGGCACGACGTCGTAGTGGTCCATCTCCATGTGGTAGCTGCCCTTGCCCTGGGTCATGGAGGTGAGCTGGGTTCCGTAGGTCAGCATCTCGGACATGGGGACTTCGGCGTTGATGATGGTGGTTCGGCCCTTGGTTTCCATGCCTTGCACGCGGCCGCGGCGGCCGTTGAGGTCGCCCATGAGGGTGCCGGCAAAGTCGTCGGGCGCCTCCACAGCCACCTTCATGACCGGCTCCAGCAGACAGGGCTTGGCCTGCTCCATGGCTTTCTTGAAGGCGATGCGGCCGGCGGTCTTGAAGGAGAGCTCGTTCGAGTCGACCTCGTGGTAGCTGCCGTCGTAGAGCGTCACCTTGAAGTCGACCACCGGATAGCCGGCCAGATAGCCGCGCGCCGCCGCTTCCTGAATACCTTTTTCGACGGCGGGGATGAAGTTCTTGGGGATGGCGCCGCCGAAGATGTCATTCTCGAACTCGAAGCCGCCGCCGCGGGGCAAGGGCTCCATCTTGATTTTGCAGTCGCCGAACTGGCCGTGGCCGCCGGACTGCTTCTTGTGGCGGCCCTGCACGTCGGCGCGGCCGCGGATGGTCTCGCGATAGGGCACCTTGGGCGCCTTGAGGGTGACCTCGGCGTGGTAGCGCTTCTTGAGCCGGTTGACGATGGCCTCGATGTGCTGCTGTCCGGCGCCGGCGATGAGGAACTCGTTGGTCTGCGGATCGCGGAAGAAACGGATGAGCAGATCCTCTTCCATGAGCTTGTGGATGGCGGGCGCGAGCTTGTCCTCGTCGGCGCGGCTCTTGGGCTCGATGGCGTAGGTCATGGCTGGCTCGGGCATGGCTGCGAGTTCGACCTGAACCTCCGCGCCCTTGACGCCCAGCGTGTCGCCGGTGAGGGTGTCGCGCAGCTTGGCGACGGCGCCCAGGTCGCCGGCGTGCAGTTCCGCCACCTCGACGGCTTTGCGGCCCTGCATCACGCTCAGGTGCGAGAGCTTCTCCTGCCCGCGGCGGGTGTAGTTTTCGAGGGTGGCGTCATTCTTGACGCAGCCGCTGACCACTTTGAAGAAGCTGATTCTTCCGGCAAAGGGGTCAGCCATGGTTTTGAAGACGATGACCGCGGCGGGTTCGTTGTCGTCGACTTTGCGTGTGGCGGGGGCGGAGTCTTCGGCTTCAGCGCCGTTGGCGCTGACGGCCTGCGCGGCTACAGCCTTGACCGGGAAGGGCTCGCGCTCGATCGGCGCCGGGGCGTAGACCTTGATGAAGTCGAGCAGATGATCGAGGGCCATGTTGGCCAGGCCGCTTGCAAAGAGCACCGGGAAGATGCGGTCTTCGCGGATGGCCTCGTGGAGGGCGGCGATGAGGTGGTCTTCGGGGATGGTGCCCTTCTCGAAGAACTCCTCCATCAATTCGTCCTTGCCTTCGGCGACCAGTTCAACGAGGGCTTCGTGGCGGGCCTTGGCGTCCGCGGCCAAAGCTGCGGGAATCTCATGCGAGACCTTGCCGTGGCCGTCGCCGCCGGGCGTATAGGTATAGGCCTCCATGGTGACGAGATCGACGACACCGTGAAAGCCCTGCGCATCCACGATGGGAATCTGGACGGGAACACAGTTGCGGCCCCAGCGTTCGTGGAGATCCTCGAGCATGGCGCTCAGGCCGCCTCCGCCGCCGGCCTTGGGGTGATCCATCTGGTTGACCAGGACGATGCGCGGGACGTTGGCTTCTTCGGCGTATTTCCAGACGCGCTCGGTGACCGGTTCGACGCCGTTCTGCGCGTTGACGACGACGATGGCGGATTCAACCGGCAGGAGCGCGGCGCGGGCTTCGTGGGTAAACATATGGAAGCCGGGCGAGTCGACGAAGTTGATCTTGACGCCCTGCCACTCGGCAAAGGCAACGGCGTTCTGCATGGTAATGCCGCGGGCGACCTCTTCCTCGTCGTAGGCTGTGGCGGCCGAGCCATCTTCGACGCGGCCCTGAGCGGGCGTCATGTTAGCGGCATGCAGCAAGGCGGCGATGAGCGTGGTTTTGCCGCTGTGCGCATGCCCAACTACAGCTACGTTGCGGATCTCACTTCCCTGGTACGTTTTCATGGCTGCTTCTCCTCGATGACTGTGAGGGGTCGATTCCGAGGTCTCAAAGGCGAGACCTGGGGCACCCGATCTGCGACGGCAATGCGGTAGGAGCTTCCCACAGCAGCGACAACGACAGTGACGTCGCGAAGGTGGGTACCCCGGGGCTTCTGAGGCCAAGATGCGGTGTGGTTCTCCCCTCCATTCCGCGATGAAACCGCGGAATCGAGGGGGTACGGAAGGTATGCGGGGGCAGCTTGTGGCGGGCACAGGGACTGCGGGAGGACGCCGGGGCTGGCGCTCGATCGGCCGGATTTCCGGACGCGTGGGCCCGGTCTGGCGTCTTCCTCATCCATCGAGTGGACTCGCGGAGGGACTCGCGGGGGCGGACGACGGCAGTGCGGAGAAGCGCCGCCGCGCGCCCGGGCTCGAAAAGCGGATGCTATCACAGCGGGAGAGGCGGCGTCGTGTGATTGCGCGCACGCGAACGCTTCTCTTCAAGCAGCGAGGAGACGCCGCGATCTTCGTCCCCGCCAGCTATGGACAACCACCAAGACGCGACGCCGGCGCGATGCCGAAAAGATCAATTGCTTCCGCCGGGGGCGTAGTAGCCCTCGCGCATGATCACGCGGAAGTCCTTGTTCTTGGGCTTGAGGACCACCTTGTGGTAGCCGCCCTCGTCATCGGCCTGATCCGGGGTGTAGACGAGGATGTACTGGGCGTGCAGATCCTTGGCCACCTGGCTGTAGATCTCGCCGAAGCTGGAGGCGCGCTTGGCTTCGTAGAACTGGCCGCCGGTGCGCTGGGCGATGTCCTGCATGACCTTTTTGCCGTCGATGGGAGCTTCGGCGGTTTTGCCGCCTGGCTGCTGGCCGGGGTAGCCCGGGCCACCGGGATACCCGCCGCCGGGATACCCGCCGGGGCCCCCGGGACCGCCAGGATAGCCGCCTGGACCACCCGGGTAGCCGCCCGGACCACCGCCGGGATACCCGCCGGGGCGACGGCCCATGCCGGGAAAGTCGCTGCGCTTGAGCGAGCCGCCGCGGAAATAGATGGTATAGACCTGAGTGCCGGCGCGCTCGGCCGCGTCGATGGCTTCGCTCTGCGTCTCTTTGCTGCTGCGGTCCACGCCGTCGGAGAAGACCACCAGCGTCTTGAGTCCCTGTTTCTTCTGCATCAATTGCTTGGAGGCGAGATAGATGGCGTCGAAGATCTGGGTACCGCCGTGCGCGGGCTTGGGCCGGTTCCACTCGCCGCTGTTGTCGGTGGTCTCGGGTCCCTGGTCGCGCATGGGCTGCGCGGTGGTCGGCTCAAGATGCGCCAGCTCGGCATCCAATTTTTTCTGCGAGTTGGTGAAGTCGCGCAGCAGTTCGACCTCGTTGTCGAAATGGAGAACGAAGGCCTGGTCTTTTGTGCTCGCCTGCTTGGGGTCGGCCGGGAGCATGGCGGCGACGAATTGCTGGGCCGCCTTCCCTTCCAGGCTCATGGCCGGCATGACCGGCTCGCTGGTGTCGACCATGATGCCCAGGAAGTGGGGCTGGTCGGTTTGCTGGGAGAAGCTCTGGATGGTCTGCGCCCGCCCGTCCTGGGTGAGGGTGAAGTCGCTGGCGGTCAAACCCGGCACCAGCTTGCCATGCTTGTCGCGGACCGTCACCGCCAGAATGACCTGCTGGGCGGCGTCTTTGGCGGGCTTATGCATGGAGGGCTGCTGGCTGGCGGGGCTTGAGGCCGGCTTCTGGGGCGTGGAGTGAAAGGAGGGCTGCTGGGCGGCGGCCGTTCCGGCGATAAGCAGAGAGGCGGAAAGGCAGAGGAAAGCTTGGATTCGCATAGGCACCTTCGCGCGCGATTTCAGCATTTTACGGCAAAAGCAGGGTGGATGTGGGGCTTCGGGACTTGGGCAAGGACGCCGCGCTCTGAGGCCGCGGCGACTTTGCCTCCCTGGCTCCGGGATTCAGCGACTCCGGTCTTGTTTTAGACGGGCGGCGGCTCGATCGGTTGAAGATGGCCCCAAAGCTGTGTGCCGAAGAAGGGAGGCGTGCTACCTGCCGCGGCGGTGCTTGCTGGCGTTGATGGCGGCGCGGGCCTCGCGATCGGCCTCGCGGCGGCGTTCGGTTTCGCGCTTGTCCCAATCCTGCTTGCCCTTGGCCAGGGCGAGTTCGCACTTGAGGCGTCCGTGCTTGAAGTAAAGCCGGGTGGGGATGAGCGTATGGCCCTTGATCTGCGTCTTGGAGAGTAGTTTGCGAACTTCTTCCTTGTGCAAGAGCAGCTTACGGGTGCGGGTTTCGTCGTGATTGGCAAGATTGCCGTGAGAATAGGGGCCGATATGCATATTGAGCAGGAAGGCCTCGCCATCCTTGATCAAGCCATAGGCGTCGCGCAGGTTCGCCTTGCCTTCGCGGATGGATTTGACCTCGGTTCCGCGCAGGGCCACGCCGGCCTCGTAGCGTTCGAGCAGGAAGTAGTTGTGCCCGGCGGCCCGGTTCTGGGCGGCATCGCGCTCACCGGAGGCGACGGGATCGCGGGGCCTGGCGGGCTTTTTGGTGCCGGAGGCGGCCTGAGGGGCGATCACATGACTGGTTTGCCGGGCCACCACCGCACCTCCTCGAATTCTCATCGTAGCATTGGGGTGGTTGTGCAACCTGGGGAAGAAGTTAGGATTCAGGCGGGAAGCCCGCGTGCACAGATTGAGCTTTGCTAAAATGAGGGATTGTTCGCCGGTCAACGGCTGCAAAAACTGCATTCCGGGCCGCTGCGATGGTCCGCTGGAGTCTGGCGGAACTACCGAGCCAGCCAACTTTTCTGGGAGCAGGATGAAACTCACGACTCATGTCTCAGCCGCCGGACTCCTGCGCCGCACGTCCTTTGTTATTTGCGCAGGGCTAATGGTTCCTTTTTTCCTGGCTCTTGGGGGTCAGCGCGCGTGGGGCCAGTCCGCCAAAACCGACTACAAGCGGGGCCAGGCAGCGGAGGCGCGTCAGGACATCGACACCGCCTACGCCGAATACCTGAAGGCGTACCAGAAGAATCCGAGCGATTTGCGCTATCGCACCGCGGTGGAGCGGGTCCGCACCACCGATTCGAACTATCACCTCACGCAGGGCCGGCAGTTGTTCCAGGCCGGCAATCTGCAGGGCGCGCTGGCCGAGTTTCTGCACGCGGCTGAGGTCGATCCCGGCAACCAGGCCGCCCAGCAGGAGATCGCCCGGGTGCGCCAGGCGCAGAGCGGAGTTGCGCAGCCCTCTGGGAAGAGCGGAACCCCGGCGGCGGCCGGCGAGCAAGCCGAATTGGGCCAGATGGGTTCGCCGGTGCAGCTTCAGCCGGTCTCGAACGAGCCGCTCACGCTGCACATGAACGAGGACGCCAAGGTGGTGTATCAGGCCATTGGCAAGGCAGCGGGCATCAACGTTCTCTTCGATCCCGATTACACGTCGCGCCGTATCCAGGTGGATCTCAACAACGTCTCCCTGATGGACGCGCTGCGCATCGTGGGGGCGATGTCGAACACGTTCTGGCGGCCGGTGACCAAGAACACCATCTTCGTGGCGCAGAACACCCGGATCAAGCGCACCGAGCTGGACGAGCAGGCGGTACAGACCTTCTACCTGACGAATGCCTGGCAGCAGAACGACCTGAACGATATCCAGACCGCGCTGCGCAACGTGCTGCCCAACGCCAAGGTGTACGGTGTGGCCAGCCAGAACGCGATCGTAATGCGCGGCACCCCGGACGAACTGCTGCTGGCTGAGAAGCTGATCGATGATCTGGACAAGCCGCGCTCGGAGGTAGTGGTCGACTTCGGCGTGCTGGAGGTGAGCAAGAACTGGGAGCGGACGCTGGGCATCGCCTGGCCGAACAGCATCGGCGTGCAGTTGCAGTCGCCGCAGGCCAACGCGGCCGCGAACTCCTCCACGCTCACCGGCACCACCACGGGGATCTCGCCCACGATTTACGATCTGGCTCACCTGAAGGGCTCGGATTTCGCGGTGAACGTAGGCGCGGCCCAGCTCAACCTGCTGCTGACGAACAGCAACACGCAGATTTTGCAGGATCCCCGGGTGCGGGCCACCGACGGGCAGAAGGCCACGCTGACCATCGGTTCCAAGATTCCCATCGCGACCGGTTCGTACTCCGCGCCGGGCATCACGCCGACCGCAGCCATCGGCTACGCGCAGACCCAGTTCCAGTACATCGACGTGGGCGTGAAGATCGAGATGACGCCGACCATCCACTACGATGGCGACGTCACGCTGAAGATTCACGTGGAGACCAGCGCTCAGACGAGCCAGGTGACCATCGAGGGGGTGACCGAACCGATCATCAGCCAGCGGGTGGCCGACCAGGTGATCCGCCTGCGCGACGGACAGGCCAGCATTCTCGGCGGCATCCAAAGCAACACGAACCAGGAGACCTGGACGGGGCTTCCGGGGCTGAGCTCGATTCCCATCCTGAGGTATCTCTTCGGGTCCAAGGACCACACCATCAACAACGACGACATCGTGTTCGTGGTGGTGCCGCACATCGTGCGCGAGCAGGCCCTGACCCAGGCCAACCTGCGCCCGATCGATACGGGCTCGGGGCAGTCGATCGATCTGCGGCTGTTGCAGCACACGGCTGCCTCGGCTCAGGGATCGGCAGCGCCGGCGGCTTACGTGCAGCGCAATTATGGGACCCTGCCGGCGGCCAGCGTTTCTGCGGCTGCCATGCAGGCCATGAGCCAGTTGCAGTCGAAGGGGGAAAACATGCAGATGCCCCCGCCGATTTCGCATCCGGAGAAGCCGCTGCCGCCCGTGAATACACCCCCTGGTACCCCGCCGCCGAACGGCACCCCGCTGCCGCCGGCCAAGCCTGCGGCTCAGCCGGGAGCAGCGCCACAGGGGGCGGCCAGCTTCCTGTTCCAGGCTCCGCCGGGGCAGGTGCAGAACGGCTCGACCTTCCAGGTGCCCATCGCGCTGAACAACGGGACGGATGTCACGTCGGTGCCTCTCCAGTTCACCTACGATCCGTCTAAACTTACGCTGGTGAATGTGACGGGCGGCAACCTGCTGAGCAAGGACGGGCAGGCCATGGCCCTGATCCACCGCGACGACGGCCCGGGCGATGTGACGGTGGTGGCTTCGCGGCCGCCGGGCACGCAGGGCGTGAGCGGATCGGGGGTTGTCTGCGTCCTTACATTCCAGGCCAAGACGCCGGGGGCGACGACGCTGACCATGACCCGTGCGGGGGTGGTGAACAGCAGTCAGCAGCAGACGCCGGCGCAGGCGACAACAGCGAACATCGTGGTGAAGTAGTAGTGCAGAATGGTTTTACAACGGACAGGCGCAAGACTCCGGCCGCGGCGCGGCCAGGCGAACGCGGCCTGACCCTGATCGAACTGATCGTGACGGTTTCGATTCTCGCGATCCTGGCCACGGCAGCCATCCCGGTGGCGCGCTTTCAGATCCAGCGCGAGAAGGAGCGCGAGCTCCATTTCGATCTGTGGATGATGCGCGACGCCATCGACAAGTACAAGGACGCGGCCGATCGCGGCGCCTTCCAGACCAAGGTGGACAGCCAGAACTATCCGCCCGATCTGCAAACGCTGGTGAACGGGGTGGAGGTGCAGGGCAAGAAACTGAAGTTCCTGCGCAAGATCCCGGTGGATCCGATGACCGGGCAGACCAACTGGGGCTTGCGCTCCATGCAGGATGAGCCGGACTCCGACTCCTGGGGCGGGCAGAATGTCTTCGACGTGTACTCGAAGTCGCAG
This sequence comes from Acidobacteriota bacterium, assembly GCA_021828835.1. Classification (GTDB taxonomy): domain Bacteria; phylum Acidobacteriota; class Terriglobia; order Terriglobales; family Acidobacteriaceae; genus Telmatobacter. The sequence continues at coordinate 38,696 of JAJZCY010000004.1, forward strand.
GGCACGGCGCTGGATGGGACGAAGTATTCGACGTGGTGAGAAAGGCAGCTTCCAGCCTCCAGCTTCTGGCTCGAGGTTAGATGGCAGGGATCTTCGCGGAGAAAGGCCTGGAAGCGAACGGCTGAGAACGAAGGAAACGCATTTGCGCAGACGCAGCACACAATCCGAGGGGTTCACGCTCGTCGAACTGATGATCGTCATGTCGATCATCGGCATTCTGATGATGCTGGCCGTGCCCAGCTATGTGACCGCCATCAAGCACGCGCGCGAAGCCGTGCTCAAGGAAGACCTGCACACCATGCGCGCCGCGATCGAGTCCTACACCATGGACAAGCAGAAGGGGCCGCAGTCGCTGGACGACCTGGTGCAGAGCGGCTACCTCCGCCAGATTCCGGAAGACCCCATGACCCACAGCAGCGACACCTGGGTGACCGATCAGAGCCAGGACATGTACTCGCTCGACGAGACCGATCCGGGCATTGATGACGTCCACTCCGGCTCGGATGAGACGGGGTCCAACGGGCAGGCCTACAACACCTGGTAGGAGCAGGCCGTCCGCTCGAGCGGCGGCCCGAGCTACTGGCTGCCGGCCTCCATAATCCTCGCCCACAACTCGCGAACGCCGGCGTTGGTCTTTGCCGAGACGGGCAGAATCTCCTCCACATCCAGCCCCTTGCGCAGCGCGGCCAGATTGCGCGTGCGCTGGTTGCCGCTGAGGCGGTCGATCTTGGTGGCGACGACGAGGAACTCGCGATCCTCGGCGCGCAGCCAGTCGAGCAGTTGCCGGTCGCGCGCCTGCGGAGGAATGTTGGAATCCACCAGGCACACACAGAGCGCCAGCGTGGCGCGTTCGGCCAGGTAGGGCTCGATGAACTTGGGCCACTCGGCAGAGATGGACTTCGAGATTTTGGCGTAGCCGTAGCCGGGCAGATCGGCCAGGACGCATCTCTGCCGGCCGCTCTCATCGGAAAGCGAGAAAAAGTTGATGGCGCGGGTGCGGCCCGGCGTCGAGGATACTTTGGCCGCCTTCTCGCCGACCAGCGCGTTCAGCAGGCTGGATTTGCCCACGTTGGAGCGGCCGAGAAACGCGATCTCTGGTGCGGCGGGCTTGGGAAACTGGGCCGCAGAGAGCGCGGAGAGCAGAAATTGTGTTGTGTAGCGCATCCTTCTCAGGATACCGGGCGACACACAGCCCCGCAGCCGTAGACAGCGCATATCGCAGTTAACTCGGCCATACTTCCAGAAAATCAGGTTGAAGCGCTGGAAGCTGTGCCGTGTTCATCGCGTTCTTTGCGATGAGCGGGCGGGGGCGTGCGCGCGAGAAGTGATTCCGGGGAGCACGCGGTTGAAGGTAGGCGCCGGAGCTCTTCCGCAGAAAAATGACCGGGCTCGCCGCGATGGGCGAGCCCGGTCTGATGGAGTGACTTGGAGAACTACTGCCGCGAAGTAGGCACGCCGGGGGCGATCTCCGGCTGCGCCACTGCGCTCAGGACCTCAGCCTCCGGCGGAACGGTGGGCAGCGGTCCTTCGAGGGCGAGCGCCAGCACTTCGTCCATGGTGTCGACAAAGTGCAGCTTCATGTTGTTCTTGATGTTCTCGGGCAGTTCGGCGACGTCCTTCTCGTTGGCGCGGGGCAGGATGGCTTCAAAGATGCCGGCGCGCAAGGCTGCCAGCAGCTTCTCCTTCAATCCTCCGATCGCCAGCACCTTGCCGCGCAGCGTGATCTCGCCGGTCATGGCGATGTCGCGGCGCACCGGAATCTTCGACAGCGCGCTGGCCAGCGCGGTGGCGATAGTGATGCCTGCCGAGGGCCCGTCCTTAGGAATGGCGCCTTCGGGAACGTGCAGGTGCAGATCGACGTTGCGGTAGAACTCGCGGCTCAGGCCCAGCGCCTGCGCGCGGCCGCGGATGTAGCTGAGCGCGGCCTGCGCCGACTCCTGCATGACATCGCCGAGCTGGCCGGTGATGGTCAGCTTGCCCTTGCCGTCGAGCACCTGGACCTCGGTGGTGAGAATGCTGCCGCCGATCTCCGTCCAGGCCAGGCCGGTGACCAGGCCGACCTCGCTCTTCTCGTGCGCCTCGGAGTCGCGGAACTTGGCCACGCCCAAGAACTCGCTGACGTTGGCGGCGGTGATCTCTTCCTTGTGCTTGGCGCCCTGCTTCACCACCTTGCGCGCGACCTTGCGGCACACGTTGCCGATTTCGCGCTCCAGGTTGCGGACGCCAGCCTCGCGGGTGTAGTGGCGGATGATCTCGTACAGAGCATCATCCTTGAAGACGATATTCTTTTCGCTGAGTCCGGTCTGCTCGCGCTGCTTCTTGATCAGGTACTGGCGGGCGATCTCCACCTTCTCCTGCTCGGTGTAGCCTTGCAGGCGCAGCACCTCCATGCGGTCCTGGAGCGCCGCCGGGATGGTGTGCATGACGTTGGCCGTCGCCACGAAGAGCACCTGCGAGAGGTCGTAGTCCACGTCCAGGTAATGATCCTGGAAGGTGGTGTTCTGCTCGGGATCCAGCACCTCCAGCAGCGCTGAAGCCGGGTCGCCGCGGAAGTCGGACGAGATCTTGTCCACCTCGTCGAGCAGGAAGACCGGATTCTTGGTGCCGGCGCGCTTCATGTGCTGGATGATCTGGCCGGGCATGGCGCCGATGTAGGTGCGGCGATGGCCGCGAATCTCGGCCTCGTCGCGCACGCCGCCCAGCGAGAGGCGCACAAACTTGCGGCCGGTGGCCTTGGCGATGGACATGCCCAGCGAGGTCTTGCCGACGCCCGGAGGTCCGACGAAGCAGAGGATGGAGCCCTTGGGGTTCTTGACGAGCTGGCGCACGGCCAGGAACTCGAGGATGCGCTCCTTGATTTTTTCGAGGCCGTAGTGATCGTTGTTGAGCACCTTCTCGGCGAAGTCGATGGAGCGCGTCTCTTTGGATTTCTTCTTCCAGGGCACGGCCAGCAGCCAGTCGATGTAATTGCGGCTGACGGTGGACTCGGCGGACATGGGCGGCATGGCCTCGAGCTTCTTGAGCTCCTGGTTGGCCTTTTCCAGAACATCCTTGGGCATGCCGGCGGCTTCAATCTTCTTGCGCAGTTCGTCGAACTCGCTCTTTTCGCCGCGGCCCAGCTCCTTCTGGATGGCCTTGATCTTTTCGTTGAGGTAGTACTCTTTCTGAGCCCGCTCCATCTGGCGCTTCACGCGCGACTGGATGTTGCGGTCGAGGTCGAGCTTTTCGATCTCGATATCCAGGACGTCGGCGATGCGCGTCAGCCGCTGTGCGGGATCGAAGATGGCCAGCAGTTCCTGCTTCTCCTCGATGCCGAGCTGCAGGTTGGCGGCGATGGTATCGGAGAGCTTGGCCGGCTCATCCATGCGCACCGTAGCGATGATGGTCTCGTAGTTGAGCGACTGCTGAAGCTTGACGTAGTTCTCAAACAGGGTGGTCACGCGCTGCATGAGCTGTTCGAGCGCGGGTGTCATCTCAAAGCTCGACTTGGCGACACGAACCGTGGCCACGAAGAAGCCGTCGCGATCGGTCACGTCGACGGACTTGGCGCGCTCGATGCCCTCGACCAGCACTTTGATATTGCCGTCGGGCATTTTGACGCTTTGCACGATATTGCAGATGGAGCCGACCTGGTAAATGTCCTTGGCGCGAGGCTCATCGATGGAAGCGTCGTGCTGGGTAGCGAGGAAGATCTTGCGATCCCCGGTCAGAGCCTCCTCGAGGGCGCGCACGCTGGATTCGCGGCCCACCACAAACGGGGTCATCATGTAGGGAAAGATGACCATGTCGCGGATGGGCATCATGGGCAGCTTGCGCGTCTCGGATTTTTCGCGGGGAACCGTCATAGAAACACCTGATGAGTATTCGACGTGCGACAGCGGGTTTTCGATTCATGCACTTGAGGATGCGCATCTGGTGCGCGCAGCTCTCTCCTTGAGGAAAGATTCGCGTTTCACAATGCGGACTCGAGTGCGGACCGAAAGCGGTCGGAAAGGCAGCTTCCGGCTCGGAGGCCGGCTGGGGCCTTTTGGAGATTGTACAGCGGATGAGGGGAAAGCAGGGCAAACGGACCAGCAGGGCGGAGAGCAAGGAGACAGAAAAGCTGAGGCAAATCATTCCGTGATGCTTTATGATCCGCAGCCGAGGGGAAACGATGGCGGATCCGGTGATTGCGCAGAAGATGCCGTACGAGAAGCAAGTGGAGGCGGGCAAAAGTTACTTTTGGTGCGCGTGCGGCCGCAGCGCCAGCCAGCCGTTCTGCGATGGCAGCCATAAGGGCACCGGAATCACGCCGGTGAAGTATGAGTGCCGGGAGTCGGGCACCGTCTTCTTCTGCGGCTGCAAACGCACCGCCGACCGGCCCTTTTGCGACGGCACCCATGACACGCTGTAGGCGCGTGCGGTTCCAGTGAGCGCCGATGGCTGAAGAGACGAAGCACCATGCCGCGCGGATCGACGGCCTGAGCCTGCTGGTGGTCGGCAGCGCGCTGTTCCTTCTTACCGGGATCGTCTGGGCGGTGATTGCGCCGCGGGCGCTGATGGACTTCCGCCCCGCCTATTTCACTGCCCGCTGCCTGCTGGAGCATCGGGACCCCTACAATCCTGCCGAAATGCAGCGCACCTATGCGGAGGCGGGGCAGGCGCGGCCGCATGAATCGGCCGGCGACCGGATGCTGGAGACGCGGAACGAATACCTGCCCAGTGAGCTGCCCTGGACGGTTCCGCTTGCGCTGCTGCCGTTCACGGCGGCCCAGGCGCTGTGGGTGGCGCTGATCGGAGCGGCATTCACGCTGGGTGCATTCCTCATATGGCAGCAATCCTCCGCGACCCCGCGGCTTGCTGGCGCGCTGCTCTGCGTTCTGCTGGTGAGCAGCCCATCTCTGATGGCCTTCGGCAATCCTTCGGCGCTGGCGGTGAGCCTGTGCGTGATCGCTGCGTGGTGTTTTGTCAGCGAACGCTGGCCCAGGGCGGGCATCTTCTGCCTGGCTGCGGCTCTGTGCATCAAGCCGCACACGGTGGGTTTCGTGTGGCTCTATTTTCTTCTGGCCGGCGGGCAGTTCCGCCGGCGCGCGCTGCAAACACTGGCGGTTACGGCTGTCGTCGGCGTGGCTGGCCTGCTCTGGGTCAGCGTCGTCGCTCCCCACTGGCTCGCGGAGTTGCGAACGAACCTCGCCGCCTTTACAGCGCACGGCGCCATGAACGATCCCGGCCCGGCCACCGGCGGCGGTCGCGGCATTCACATGATCACGGATTTGCAGGTGGTCTTCAGTTTTCTGTGGGACGATCCGCGCTTCTATAACCTCGCCAGCTTCATCGTCTGCGCGCCGCTGTTCGCAGTCTGGGTTTGGGGCGCCCTGCGCGCCCGGGCTTCGCACCGTCATGCCTGGCTCGGTTTAGCTGCGGTGTCGGCGTTGACCATGCTGCCGCTCTATCACCGTCAGTACGACGCCAAGCTGATCCTGCTTACCGTTCCCGCCTGCGCCCTGCTGGCGGCCGAGGGCGGACACAGGGGCCGCTGGGCGGTGGCGCTCACCACCCTCGCCTTCATTCTGAATGGCGACTGGATCTGGGCCGCTCTTGATGGGCTGCTACCGCGGTATCACCTGGATTCGCTTGGGCCGCACGTGAGTCTGATCGCGTTTCCGGTGCCGCTCAGCCTGCTCGCGCTCGGCGGCTTCTATCTGGTTGTCTTTGCCAGGCGCGTCCGGCAGCCGGAGCCTGCGCGGAGCCATGTGCTGGAATCATAGCCGCCGATGCAAAAAGCCCCCACGCGGGGCGTGAGGGCTTCGTGGTTCAGTGAGAAGAGCTCTACCCGGCCTTCTCCAGCAGGCAGAGCGACAGGTCGCGGCGCTCCACCATCTCGCGCGTGATCTCCAGATCGCGGACCCGCTTGTTGCTGGGCAGGTGGTACATGAGGTCGAGCATCAACTCTTCGAGAATCATCCGCAGACCGCGCGCGCCGACCTTGCGGGCCAGGGCCTCGCGCGCGATAGCGATCACGGCGTCTTGGGTGAAGTGCAGGCGGACATTCTCGTACTCGAACAGCCGCTGGTATTGC
>JAJZCY010000188.1 GCA_021828835.1 Acidobacteriota bacterium
GTTTTGAAGCATCGTGTCTGCATCGAGTTCCTTGAAGGCGGGTTCGTCAAGCGCTCCCCGAGGTCGGGGAGCCATCCGTCCCACCGCGCGAATGCCCTTCAAGACAAACTGAACGGCCATTCGCCACCAGGGAGCTGTCTTCGCGGCCATGGTCGTTCTCCCGGGCGGCTTGCGCAATGCGATTTGCCCTTACTGGCCCCCTGCTCCCGCCTCTCTCACGGTGCTCAGTGTGAGTTGCATGGCCTGGCGCACCTCGCACATGGTCTGTTCGGCGCGGGCATGGGCGCGGCGGGAACCGTCTTCGAGAATTTCTATCACCTGAGGCTGGGTAAATTGGGCACGGCGGTCCTGAATGGGCTGCAAGACCTTCATCAGGCTGTCGGCGGCCCAGCCCTTGCACTCGATGCAGCCGATGCCGGCGGAGCGGCAGCCTTCGTAGACCTTGGCCATGGTCTCGGGCGTGGAAAAGACCTTGTGCAGGTCGCCCACCGGGCACTTGTCGGGCTCGCCGGGGTCGCTGCGGCGGATGCGCGCCGGATCGGTGACCATGGTCTTCAGCTTCTGGCGCACCACCGGCTCCGGGTCGGTCATCTGGATGGTGTTGCCGTAGCTCTTGGACATCTTTCGGCCGTCGGTGCCGGGCAGCTTGGGCGAGGGCGTAAGCAGCACCTTGGGCTCGGGCAGGACCTCGCGTTCCGCGGCACCTTTGTAGTGGGAATTGAAGCGCCGCGCGATCTCGCGGGTCAGCTCCACGTGCGCCTGCTGGTCCTGGCCCACCGGCACAAAGTCCGGCTGGTAGAGCAGGATATCGGAGGCCATCAGCACGGGGTAGCCGAGGAAGCCATAGGTGGTCAGGTCTTTGGTGCTGAGGTTCTCCTGCATATCCTTGTAGGTGGGTACGCGCTCCAGCCAGCCCAGGGGGGTGCTCATGCCCAGCAGCAGCGCCAGTTCCGCATGCTGCAAGACGCGGCTTTGCAGGAAGAGAACGCTGCGGGCCGGATCGAGCCCGGCGCCCAGGTAGTCGAGCATGACTTCCAGCGAGTTGGGCGCGATCTGGCTGGGATCGGCGTAGTCGGTGGTCAGCGCATGCCAGTCGGCGATGAAGAAGTAGCACTCGTACTGGTTCTGATTCTGCAGCTTGACCCAGTTGGCCAGGGCGCCCATGTAGTTGCCCAGGTGGAGCTTGCCGGTGGGACGCATGCCGCTGAGGACGCGCGGACGGGACGAGGAGGTTGCCGGTTCTGCCATGGGTGGTCTTCGCTTCGAACTCGTGAATAGGAATGAAGCCGTGTTCAGAGGCTCATTTCATTGTAGCGGGAGGGAGGGCGCGGACCGGCTGGAAACCGCTCGGCGCCCGGAGGGCGGACATTGCCGGAGCCGCTGAAGAGCTAGACGCGGGCGGGCATGTTCAGAATGCGCGAACCGGGCTTCTTGTCAGTGGAGTCAAAGAGTTCCGCCCGGCGCGCGCTTTCCGGCCACTCGCGGAGGAAATCGGCCATGCGGGCGGCGGACACAGGGGCCTGAATGAGGAATCCCTGCATGGCGTCGCAGCCGACTTCCCGGATGGCGTCGAGCTCTGCGCGCTGCTCCACGCCTTCGGCCACGCTGCGCAGCTTGAGCTGGCGCGCCATGGCCACGATGGTCTGGCAGAGCGAACGCGCCTCCTCGGTGCGATGCACACCGTGAATGAAGCAGCGGTCGATCTTCATGGCGTCGAGGGGCAGGCGCTTGAGCACGTTGAAGCCCGTGTAGCGGGTGCCGAAGTCGTCGATGGCGATGCGCAGCCCCATGGATTTGAGCTGGCGGACACGCGCTGCGAACAAATCCTCATCGTCGAAGAGCACCGACTCGGTCACCTCGAGCTCCACCTGCGTGCCATCGACGGGATTTTCGTCCAGCAGCCTGCGCATGGAGCGGAGAAAATCGTTGCGGCGCATGTTGGCCCAGGAGACGTTAATGGCCAGCAGGGGCAGCGAGACGCCATGCTGCGCCCACTGCCGGACATCCTTGAGGGCGGTGCTCATGGTGAACTCGAGGATCAACTGGATCAGATCGGAGCGTTCAGCGATGGGGATGAATTCGCTGGGTGTGACCGCGCCCCAGTCGAGATGGTTCCAGCGAATCAGCGCCTCGGCGCCGAGAACGCGCCCGGTCGCCGCCTCCACTTTGGGCTGGTAGACGATGCGGAACTGCTTCTGGGCCATGCCGCGCACCATCTCCGTCTCGAGCTGATGGTCGCGCATGAGGGTGTGGTTCATACCGCTGCGAAAAGCAAGCACGGTGCTGCTGCGGATGTAGGCTGCGCGGCTCGCGGCCAGGCTGGCGAAGCGCACCAGATCTTCGGAAGAGACGGTGTCGGCCGGCCAGAAGGCGACGCCGGCGGCCACCTCGATCATGGAGCGTGTTCCGAGGACCTGCATGGGCGCAAGGGCATCCATGATGGCCTGAATGCGGCGTCTTTCCCGGTTGTCGAAGTGTTCGGCTTCCAGGGCCACCAGGAAGCAGCGGGCGCTGTAGCGGCCGATGAGGGCGCCGGGATCGACGGCCGCGCGCAGGGCTTCGCAAACGCGCGTAATTAGCGCTTCGGCGCCGCGGCTGCCCCACAGCGCGAACTCGCGGCGCAGATTCAGCACCTCAATCCAAACCAGGGCAATCTCGCGGCCCGGCACGGTGTTGCGCATCAGCGCCGCCAGGGAATCCTGAAAAGCGACATAGTTCAGCAATCCGGTTTGCAGATCGTGGCGCTCGCCGTAGGCGAGCATCTGCCGGCGCAATTCATGATCGATCTCGTTCTCGAAAAAGCGTTGCACGTGCTGCTCCGCTGTGCAGATAGAGAAAGCGCCTCAATGGCGTTTCTCCGTCAGGGAAAAGTGCCTCTCTGGGCAGTTCACGATGGCTTGAGCAGCGCAGGAAGCGGCTTTCTCAACTGCCGGAGAACTTTTGGTGGGCCGTGCCGCAGAGACTCTTCGGCCGGCACCTGTCCTATGCGCCGTTCTGATCGCAGATCCTCAATTTCTTGTACTGCCGAATGGTTCGTGCCGCAACCTAAGAAACCTTCTCCGCCTACAACCATCGTGGGATTTACGCAACGCCGCAGTCCTCGTCACCGGACTGCTTGCCCATAGGAAGTGTTACGGGGAAGCATTTTTCCCGGCTGCAATTGCGTCTCAGGTGAAGCCGTTTTGGGATTGCATGTTACCTCCTCTTGGACGTGAGTGCTGGAATCACAAGGTCAATTCCGCTTTCGAAGTCGGGGGCCGTGGAGAGTTGGACCAGGTGTGTGAAGGTCTGCCCACGGTACACCAGGGTCACAGTGGCATTGCCGGCGGGAAGCTTGCGGAACAGGTAACGTCCCTGGCTATCGGTATGGGCGGTGCGACCCAATTCGGGAATTTTGAGCTCAACCCCGCTCAGCGGAGTCCCCTTGCGGGTGGCCGAGTTGAAGATCTGCACGGTGCCGGCGATGCTGCGCAGAGCCTGGGCGGTGAAATGAAAGTGCCCAGCTTGCGCCGCGGTGACCTTCACCGTCTGCGCATCCAGATTGGCCAGCGAGTAGCCAGGAGGCAGCGAAGAGGAGAGCGGCTGCACGGTGTAGTCTCCCGGGGGCAATCCATCGATCTCAATGCTGCCGTCGCCGGAGGTGGTGACCTGGCGGGTGATGCCGCGGCCCTCGACTTCGAGAGCCACCGCCATTCCGTCTCCGCCATCGTTCTTGAAGCTGCCGAAGATGCGACCCTGCGCAAAGCTGATGCCGAAGTCGGCCTGGCCGTTGTTGGGTACGGATTTGGGCGAGCTGCTGGTGAAGTAAAACGGCCGGGAGTTGTGGTAGTCGGCTTCCACGCGGTGGATGCCGTAGGGCACGCCATGAAAGGCGAAGTAGCCCGATTTGTCGGTGTGGGTAGTGCGGCGTCCATCGAGGTAAACGAGCACGCCGGATAATGGCGCATCGCCCCGGGCATAGGTCTGGGCAAAGGGGGTATCGACAAAGACGTGGCCGGTGATGGTGCCTCTATGGCCAGGAACCAGGAAGCGGGGCACGGAGTTCAACTCGCGCTGAAAGGAGATCTGCTCGATGGGCTGGGTAGTGGTTTGGCCGGCGGTGGTGCTCTTGTAAACGGAGAATCCCGCGGTGAGCATGGTGGACGCGCCGAAGCGCCGCGTCCACTGCACTCCGGCAGTCACCAGGCGCATGGACTCGGTGCCCCCGCCCACGCTGGTATTGATCAGGGTGTTGAAGGCGAGTTGACCGGTCTTCTGGCTCGCCCAATCGATGTTGCTGCCGTACTGTTCGCGCCGGGCAGCCAGGGCGAGGGTGGGGGCCGCGACGTAGCCCTCACTGGTCAATTCGGAGGTCTGATGCAGAAAGGCGACGATCTGCGCCGGCGTGGTAGTCATCTCGCTCTGGTATTGCAAGACCTGGCGAAGATCCGGGAGAGCGCTCTGCACCGGAGCGAATACCGGGGTTTCTGTCTGCATGTCATAGAACGCCGAGGTGCTGAGGTGTCCGAACAGCACGTTGGCGCCGGCTTGATAGGCGGTTGTGTCCGGGGTGTTGCCGGAGTTGCGCAGCTTCTGGTAGGAAAACGATCCGCCCCAATGCTTCCATAGAACCTGGGGACCGCCGAGGATGCCCGCGCTGGCGATCGACGGCGCAATTGGGACTACGGAGGCATAACGCGAGAGTGTAAGTCCCCCCGTGGCGCCGATGTGGGGATTGAGCCAATAGGTCTGGTTCAGAGTGGCGGTGTCCACGGTCTGCCTGTCGACGGCCAGGTTGATGCTGGTGTCGTCTCCGTAAAGCTGCGTCTGGAGGCGTTTGCTGGGACGCCACTCCCAGGTGACATCGCCCATGCGGCCATGCAGCATGGTCATGTTGAGCGAAGCAATGTGGGGGGATTCGTAGTGGAAGGAGGTCTGCAGTAACTGGCGCTTGGAGTCGCGATTGAACTTACCCGCGAATGCTACTCCCTGCCCCACTCCAACTTCCGCGCTCATGTACTCATGAGGATTGGGAGCGAGCTGGTAGTAGAGGGTGGCAATCGGCCCTGGGGTGGCGCTGGTATTCACCGATGTATCGGTTTGGAAGTAGTAGAGATTGGCCTCCAGCGCCGCGCGCTTGCTCAGGGTGAAATGGCGCGACAGGCCAGCCACCTCGTACCTGGAGCTTTGCAGCAGGAAGTCCTGAAACTGGGTCATGGAGGTGATGCCGGCGTGAAATTCCCATGCGCCCTGCTTGAGGTGGAAGCCGCGCAAAAGGATGCCGCTCATGGTGAGATCGGTGTTCGCCATCATGGAATCGATCAGCGTCATGTCTCGTCCAGGGCTCGATATCTCGTAGGAGACCATGGGGAAGCTGACCGGAGGCTGCCCGTTGGCGGGAAAGATGTCGGCGTTCATGATCTGAATATGGATCTGGCGGTCGCCGGCAATCTGCGTCATATTCTGGTCGCTGGTGAACTGGTTGGGGTTGTTGTTGTACGTGAGCTGCTCCTGTCCGAACTCCACGGTTTGGCCTTCTGCGCCCATCTGTACCCCCCCGCTCATTCTGACCGGCATGCGGGGGGCGGGGACCGTCACCCGAAGAGTGCGAACGCCGCTGACCAGGACCAGCATGACCGTAGCCTCTCCCGCCGATTTACCCGTAAGCCGATATCCGCCTGGCTCCGCGGATGCCTCTACGGTGTCGGTATCCATGGAATAGGCGGCAGTGACTCCCGGCATGGCGTAAAACATGGAGTGACCGGCGGCGACAATCACCGCCCCCGCTCGTTGCGCTAGCGCAGGCACACAAGCCAGCCCCGCTGCCAGCAGCAGCGATAGTAAAGAGAGCCGCTTCATCGCACCGTAAAGTCAACCGGGGTTGTCTCCGTTTTGCCTTCGTACTGAAAGGTACACAGCGCGTGGTAGGCGCCTGGCTTGAGCTGGTCGGCGAACTGCGCGTGATAAGTCAGCTTTTCTCCCGGCAGAAGCCGCTGCACTTCAAAGGCGGCTTTGCCGGCCAGCTTGTTGTTGCTGCCCAGGATGGCGACCACGCCCTTGGGAATCACCGGCTCGGTGCCGGTGTTGGTGAGGATCTGAGAAAAAGCCAGATTGGTTGTTTCCGTGGGCAGTGCCACCTGGACCGGATCCGCAGAGATCGCAACATTTGAGCTGAGGTTGAAGGTCAGCAGCGTACCCATGGAAGCCACCAGGCCGACCGAGCCCTTGGTGGAATTGATTCCGCTGGTCGCCTGAAAGACCGCGGCGATCGCTCGGATTTTGGTACCGGCAGGAATGGTGACGGTCACGGTGACGGAGGCGCTGGTATTGGGCGGGGCAATGATCTCTTTGGGGGTGAAGACGGCGGTGGCTGCGATGCTGTTGGGGGCTTCACCGGCGGGCAGAAACACCCGCTTGCCGTTGCGCACCTCGATGTCCTCCGCCATCATGACGAAGTGGAAGATGTTGGGCGTCTGGTTATTGATGGTGAGCTTTTGCGTAAGGCTCTGCCCGAAGGCGCCTTTGGCCATGATCACGGCCGGAGTGAGCGAGAGCGAAGCCTGCGCATGCGCGGGAAGAGAGATGCCTGCGATCACCGCGAGAACAGCCATCGTCGCGACGGCGCGCGCGCGTTGCATGGGAACCCTGGGGAAAAAGTGCTGCATGGGATCTTCCTTCAAAGCATCTTGGTTGGTTCAGTTCTGTATTACTTGCATGGAGATCACGGTTTGCAGGTTGGCCTTCCGTTCCGGCGCGTTCACCGGCACACGCACCCTCAACTGGTAGGGAGTGAGAACGCCAAGCGGAAGCCGTGAATCGACGGAGACCGGATTGCCCCCCAGTTGCACATCGCCCAAATAGACGCTGTAGGGGTCGACGGGCGCCGCCAGCCATGCCTTCAGGGTTACCGACTGGCCGATCATTCCCTGCTTCCCCACAAGAATCCCCACCTCCGTAGCCACGTCGAAGTTTCTGGCGTGGCGCTGGATCTGGACTCCCTGGTTGGCATTGCCGGCATAGGAGACCTTGCCCAGATTCATGACGCCTACTCCGTCTGACGCCATGATCTGCGACCCCTGAGGCAAGGGAACGAAGTTGACCGTCAGTCCGCCCTCTGCCTGCGCCGTCATGTGCCCCAGCCGCGCAGGGAGTATGTGCTTCACGCGCACCGCACATCTGCCTGCCAGTGGGGCGCTCAGCAGCAGGCTGCCCAGCAAAAGGGCTCGGAGACTGATCATTGCCGAACATCCTTAGTTGGCCGTGGCTACGAACGTAATCACGTCGCTCATCTGGGTGCTGTCAGCGGTCGCGGTGGGGATGCCCAGGGAGACCTGTAGGGCATTGCCGCTGCTGCCGTAAGTAAACGTGCCGGTAATCGGAGTGGGGCTGGTGGCACTGGTCGATAGCGCTCCGCTGGTGCCGACCGCCAGCACCTCGCCATGATTGGGGGCGCTAACCGATGCCGCCAGCGAGAAGCCGGAGCTGCTGGAGTCAGCCGCATTGACCACGATCGAGACATTCGTGCTGGCCACAAAGCAACTGCTGCACAAGGAGCTCGAGGTCGCGATGGTGACATTGGTCGGGACGGATCCGTATTCGGTGACGGTTCCGAAGTTCAGGGTTGCGGCATTGGTACCCGCGCCACTGGTCAGGGTCAGGCCGTTGCTGGTGGCGGTGTTGAATGTGAGCTGAATGGAGCTGGCTACGGTGGCTTCCACCGTCAAGGCTCCGCTGGCGGTAACGGCGGTGGTGGCATGCGCCTGCGAAGCCGCTGCGAGCAGCAGTCCGGCGACGCCGGAAGCAAGCAAACTCTGGGATCGG
>JAJZCY010000189.1 GCA_021828835.1 Acidobacteriota bacterium
GGCGGCGTCAAAGCCCGAAGACTCATCGCCGCCACTTCCGACAACTATCGCGCCGAACTCCTCGGACTCAAATGATGTTCATGCGATTGCCCTGCTTCCCGGGGTGGACCTGAGTCCGGAACCGGCAGGACATGTAGGATTCTTTGTGTGGGGATCTGTTCCCGAACCATACACTTTATGCCGCGGAATTCGCTGTCTCCCCAGTGGCAGCTACTTGACTGTGGCAAACGGGCAGGTGAGCGAACCTACAGAGTTTTCTTCTCCGGCACGGGAGTTTGCCCGGTTCGAGGAATCAGAAAAGCCTAAATCAGACAGGGAGAGCTACGAGAGGCTACATGACGCACTGAAAGAGAGCGTCCGCATGCACTTGATTGCGGACGTGCCGGTCTCGGTCTTTCTTTCGGCAGGGTTGGACTCTGGAATACTCGCGGCCCTTGCTGCGGATGTTCACCAGGGGATCGAGGGTTTGACCCTGGGCTTTGACCAAATGCAGGGAAAGCCGGCAGATGAAGTGCCGGGTGCATGCAAAGTGGCGCAGCATTATGGCGTTCGGCATCACGTGCGATATGTCACGCAGAACACGTTTCTGGAGCATCGCCAGCACTTGTTGCAGCACATGGACCAGCCGACCATCGATGGGGTGAACACTTACTTCGTAAGTCAGTTGGCGAGGGAGCGTGGCTATAAGGTGGCCCTGAGTGGATTGGGCGGAGATGAACTTTTCGGAGGCTACCCAAGCTTTACCCAAGTCCCGGAACTGGTCCATCAGCTTGGCTTCTGGTCTCAGTTTCCCCGCCTGGGCCTGGAGCTACGCAGGGTGACAGCGCCGCTGGTGAAGCCATTCGTGTCCTCGAAATACGCCAGCCTCCTTGAATTTGGCGGAAGCTGGGGAGGGGCCTACCTGTTGCGGCGTGGCCTGTTCATGCCCTGGGAGGTTGCAGACATTCTAGGGTCGGAGATGGCGCGTGAAGGGTGGGAAAAGCTTGCCTCTATCCCGAAAATGAATGCACTGGCGCTCAGCCTTAATGATCCCAAGCTTCTGGGCCAGGAGGATTTTCTTCGAGTTTCCGCATTAGAAATGCACTACTACATGCGCACCCAACTGCTGCGCGACGCCGACTGGGCGGGGATGGCTCACTCCGTGGAGATTCGTGTCCCGTTCGTGGATATGGCGCTGTTGCGACAGACGGCTGCATTGCGAGGGAGCGCGTTCGCGCCGCGGAAGCCCGCCATTGGAAAAGCCTTGCCTAAGCCGCTTCCCGACGAAGTGCTGCAGCGCAAGAAATCGGGATTTGTGGTTCCTCTGCGCGAGTGGATGATGGCGGAGACGGGGCCAGGCGCGCAGCGTGGCCTGCGGGCTTGGGCTGTTTACCTCTATCGGCACTTTCAAGGCCAGCAGACAAGCGAAGCATGGGCGCATTCGGCAGTGTGAGGATAGGGCTCATCGTTGCGCTCTTCGGACGGGCGGCAGGCACACTTCGTCGAACAGGGTGCCTGCTAAGGCCTTGATCACCGCACTCCGAAATCGTACTCGGGGCCGAAGGTGAAGCCGTTGGGGGTGAGCGCGGTTGTGTGGCCGAACATGTGCTGCCAGATCTGATATTCGTAATCGGCCCGCACCCAGATGTTACGCCAAGCATGAATGTCGGCTCCCCCGCCGAAGGACATCAGAGATCGGGTGTCATGGGCGTAACCAGGATATGGCGGGAAATCGATGCTCCCGTACTGTTCAAGAAATCTGGCGTAGGGGCGAACATTGCGTGGACGGAGATAGTGATAAATGATGCCTCCGCCAGCGGTGTCGTAGCGCATATTGGGCAGCGAGGAGGGAGCTCCAAAACTCAGATCCCGGGCCTCAATCTCCACCCCAACCCCCTGCAGGATCGAGGGCATCTGCCGTATCGTCCAATCAGCCCAAACCGTCCCGCCGTCTTCGCGCCGGCCACCGCCAAAATCAACATTGTAGCTGGAAAAACCAGCGCCGATAACGAGAGGAATGCCGCCGCTTTTTGCCGCTGGACGGACCTGGCCAAAGCCAGGCACTATGCCAACAACAAAAGTTGTGGCCAGAAGTGTAGACCAAAAATTCAAACGCATTCACGATCTCCTTGGATCGATCGCGGATGAACCGGATCGATGCATATGCAGAAGCTGATCAGCGTGAGCCGGCATTACCGGGGAAAAAGCCGCCGCCCATGCAAGACATTCCCGCGGAGAGTTCTGCAGAGATACAGCGCTCGTTGCAGGAACAGTTTTCTCCAGGCTGTTTTCGCCTCAATTAGGATCGGCAGAAATCGAAGCACCAACTTGAACACATTTCTTCAGCGAGAGTTGTGTTCACTCTCCCACATCCGGGAATTGAAAGTTGCAGGGGGAACGCAGAGATCGAAACGGCAGCTGGTCGGGAACTGTCGTGGCCCGCTTGCCGGTAGTGTCAATGTATGGATGATCCAGGCATCTAATTATATCTCAATTCAACACGCGCCCGCTCAACCCTGGCCACCAGCAATTCTCCCAGGACTGGACATGATCCGCATTTCCATTTCCGGCTGGATTGCGCGCTCCACCTCCCCGACAGGTCTTCGCTATCCGCTCCTATATCCCTGCACGGGGAGTGGTACTCTGGAAAATCATGCCCTCGCTTTCTGCTGTCCTTACGCTCTCTAGTGCGATCCTCATTACCCTGATCTCTGCTCCTGGGGAGGCCCAGAGTAGATGGCCGGGGTGGCTGCCGCACCGCGGCCGGCACTTTCCGCAAGCCGAAGGAGTCGCCTCACCCTTTGCAATCGATATGCCCGCAGCGACCGCAGCGCAGGGCATCCGCTTCCTGGCGCCAAACGCTATTTCGGCATACGATCGCGATGCTCTTGCCCAGGCAATGCCGGCGATCGAGCGCAAGGCGGCTGTGGCTGGCTTCAATCTGCAGGAGGGCAACTGGAGCTACCAGCAGATTGCCTGCTCGTTGTATGCCAATGATCTGCTGCTGCTCTATTCATTGGATCGGGGGCCACGCGATCAAAGCCGGTTTTCCGTCGTCATTCCCCGCGACAGGAAGTCGGCGGTCCGAGTGGTTCCGATTCTGCGTCGCAGCTTCACACCGTACACTTCCGCGCCGGGAAATCCAGTGACGATTGCCGCTTTCAATTCGCTTCGCGAGAATAGTGCAAGCACCCAAAAGCCGGATTGGCTGCTTACCGGACGTTGCTACGCAGCCTTGGCAGGGGCCCACGTACAACTCAATTCCCCCGAGAGCGGCTCAGCCGGGGATCTTCAGATCGCTATGCCCTCTGTGCTGAAAATCGACGGAGCAAGAAACATTGTCCAGTTTGTGGACGTGGAGCAGCCCCGGTATCCACAACAGTGGCGCCTGATCTTCGACTCCAAGGGCAAGCTCGTGAAGGTCGAAGTCTCCACCTTCCCTGCCTTACAGGTAAAAATCCTTCCCTGACCCGGTTCGATTCCGAGTGGGGATCTCGTTCAGAAGATCAAGGGAAAGAGGCAATATGTCTGAATCAACATCCATCTGTGTTGTCGGATCGGGCTACGTCGGCCTGGTCGCCGCCGTTTGTTTTGCCGAGATTGGCCATCGCGTGATCTGTGTTGATAACGACGAAGCCAAGATCAAGAAGCTTCGTGATGGCGAGGTCCCCATATTTGAAGCGGGCCTGCCCGAGTTGTTGGCCAAGCATCGCGAAAATCGCCTGACATTTACGACTGACCTGCACGGCGCAGTCGAGCAAAGCGAAGCGATCTTTATCGCTGTTGGCACCCCCCAGGGCGACAGCGGCGCCGCAGACCTCTCCTATGTTGAAGGGGTGGTCTCCGGGATAGCGCGATCGATCCGCTCCTACAAGGTCATCGTGGAAAAGAGTACGGTCCCGGTCTATACGAACGACTGGATTCGTCGGGTGTTGTGCCGCCATGGGGTTCGCCCCGAAAACTTCGACGTGGTGTCGAATCCCGAGTTTTTGCGGGAGGGCTCGGCTGTTGCCGACTTCCTCCATCCTGATCGCATCGTTGTTGGGGCGGCCACGGAGCGCGCTGCCGATCTCCTGCGCCGCATCTATGCGCCGCTCACCAGCGGCGCATACTATCGCCGTCCCGATGCCTTGCCTGGCCGCTGCAACGCCACCCGTGCTGCTGCGCTGCTGGTCACCTCCCCACAAAGTGCCGAACTCATCAAGCACGCCTCCAACGCCTTCCTGGCCCTTAAGATTTCGTTTATCAATGCTGTGGCGAATCTGGCCGAAACGGTCGAAGCCGATATCGAAGAAGTTGCCGCGGGCATGGGGCTTGATCACCGCATTGGGCCGGCTTTCCTGCGTGCCGGTCTTGGGTATGGCGGCTCGTGTTTCCCCAAGGACGTGGCCGCCTTCCATTGGGTGGCGCAGCAGCAAGGCGTGGACTTCAGGATTCTTCAGGAGATCCGCAATATCAATGAGACCCAAAAAGAGAACTTCTTCAGTAAGGTGACCTCCACGCTCTGGACCCTCCGCGGCAAGCGCCTTGCCGCCCTCGGGCTGGCGTTCAAGGGAGGTACAGATGATGTGCGCGAGTCGCCGGCCGTGGAAATCGTTCGCAAGCTGCTCCAAGCAGGAGCGGTGATCTCGGCCTATGATCCCGCAGCTGTCGAGAATACGAAGAAGATTCTTCCAGAAGCCCATAATCTGCGCTATGTGGCGGACCTCTACGAAGCGGCACACGACGCCGATGCCGTCCTGATCCTCACCGACTGGAATGAATTTGGCAATATCGATCTGGCAAAACTCAGAGACCGGGTGCGCTTCCCCATCGTTATCGATGGGCGCAACCTGTACCGCGTGGAAGAGATGCAGAAGCAGGGATTTACTTACGTGAGTGTCGGCCGGCCCGCCGCTTATTCCGTCGAGGAGATCGGTCACGCTAATTGAACAGGCGTGACACCCGGGGCCGGACTGCGAAGCGACTTTGAAATTCCCTCAGGAGCAAGCCAAGCATGATGCGCATTCTTGTAACCGGAGCGGCCGGCTTCCTCGGCTCTCATCTGACAGACCGGCTGCTGCGCGAAGGCCATTCCGTGCTCGGCCTCGACAACCTCTCGACCGGGTTCCGGGAAAATGTAGCCCATTTGGCCAACCAGTCGCGCTTCCAGTTTGAAGAGCGGGACATCTGCGAACCCTTTGATCCCGGCCCGGTGGATTACATCTTCAATTTTGCCTCGCCGGCGAGCCCGCCGGAGTACCTGCGCCTGCCCGTCGAAACGCTTCGCGTCGGCTCGGTGGGTGTTGAAAATATGCTGCGGATTGCGATGCGGTACGGCGCAGGCTTTCTTCATGCCTCGACATCGGAATGTTACGGCGATCCGCTTCAGCACCCTCAGGTGGAGAGCTACTGGGGTAATGTGAACCCGGTCGGCCCGCGCTCTGTGTACGACGAGGCCAAGCGGTTTGCAGAGGCCCTCACGATGGCTTATCACCGGGCCCACGGCGTGAACACTCACCTGGTGCGCATCTTCAATACCTATGGCCCGCGTTTGCATCCCAGCGATGGCCGCGTCATTTCCAACTTCATGATGCAGGCGCTCCGCGGCGAGCCGCTCACCGTCTACGGCGATGGCAGGCAGACCCGCAGCTTCTGCTACGTCGATGACCTTATCGAGGGAATCATCCGGCTCTCGCGGTCTGACGAACATCTGCCGGTGAACATTGGCAACCCCGACGAATTCACCATCCTCGAATGTGCGCAAACCGTGCTCGATGTCACTGGATCGAAGAGCGAACTGCGCTTCGAGCCGTTGCCGACGGATGATCCGACCCGTCGCAAACCGGATATCACCAAAGCCCGCGCCATTCTCGGATGGGAGCCGCGGATTACGTTGAAGGACGGTCTGACGAGGTCTCTGGATTTCTTCACCGCAATGCTGACTGCCGACCGCGATGCGGCGCAATAAGCCCGCGTAGCAGCTTTCTCCATTTCCGGCCTCCCCGGGAAAAAAGCGCTTGATCGCGGCCGGCAAGCTGTGTTTCATTGGTAGCAATGTTCATCCGATCGCGAGCCCCACTGCGGCTTGGCTTGGCCGGCGGCGGAACCGACGTCTCTCCGTATTGCGATGAGTTCGGCGGCGCAATTCTGAACGCCACCATCGGCTACTACGCCTATGCCGGCTTCGAGCCGCTCAATAATGGCGAGATCGAATTCGTCTCCGCCGACCTGCAGCAGCGTGCTCAGTACAAGGCTACGCCGGAGCTGCAAATGGACGGCACGCTGGACCTCTTCAAGGCCGTTTATAACCACATCGTCAAAAACTACAACCACGGCAATCCTCTCAGCCTGCGCATGAGCACGCGGGTCGATGTGCCGGCCGGCTCGGGCCTGGGCTCCTCGTCCACGCTGGTGGTCGCCATGCTGGCCACCTTTGCGGAGTGGCTCAACCTGCCGCTGAGCGACTATGAGCTGGCCCAGGTCGCCTATGTGATCGAGCGTGAGGAGGCGGGCCTCCAGGGTGGCAAGCAGGATCAATATGCGGCCACCTTCGGCGGGTTCAACTTCATGGAGTTCGGGCGCGACGGCCGGGTCCTGGTGAACCCACTGCGCATCAAGGACTGGGTGGTTTCAGAACTTGAGGCCTCTCTGCTGCTCTACTTCACGGGAAATGCCCGCAGTTCGGCCAACATTATTCATGAGCAGTCGCAGAACGTGCGCGCGCGCAACGAGCAGGCTCTCACGGCCATGCACGCCGTTAAGGAAGAGGCCTTCCACATGAAGGAATCTCTCCTGCGCGGAGATTTTCAGCTCCTCTACGAGGTGATGCGGCATAGCTGGGAATCGAAGAAGCGCATGGCCAGCCAGATCACAAACCCGCACATTGAGCAGTTGTATGCGTGCGCAATGGAGGCAGGAGCCCATTGCGCGAGGATCTCAGGCGCGGGAGGCGGAGGCTTCATGATGTTTCTGACCGACCCCATCCAGAAGGACAAAGTCGCGGCCGCCTTGCATGCGCATCACAACGGCGGCACCGCCTACGGCTGTCACTTTACCGGAAGGGGAGTGCAGACCTGGAGAATTCCATAGCCGCGCATGAGTTTAGCTCATGGCGCGAGCCGCTCTCAGCTTGCGCGGTGCTTCTTCATCACCTGCATGGTAAGCGTCTGCTGCTTTTTGTCGCGAAGAATCACTACCGGCACGGGCTGTCCCTGACTGGCGCGTAGCGCCCGGTCCCAATCCGCCGAGGTGGCAATCGATTCATCGCCGACCTTCAGGATCACGTCGAACGCCCGCAGCCCGGCGGCTTCGGCCGCGCTCTTGTGCGCCACCTGCTTTACCATCAGCCCGCTTGGCACGCCAAGATAGGCGGCCATCTGCGAAGTCAGCGGTTCCACCAGCGCTCCCACCTTCAGCGTGCTGCCAAAGGAGGGCAGATGAAACCCGCTTGGCATGGAACTGCCTGAGAACAGTCCCATCTCCGGAATGTCCCCGATGGAGCTGAGCCGGTTCCAGATGCGCTTCTCCATGCTTTCGCGGTCGACGAGCTTCGCATTCAGCGTCTGCAGCGCTCCGTCCCGGTTGATCTGAAGCGACACCTGGCTGCCCGGCGGAAGCGCCTTGAGCATGCTCCGCAACTGCTGCGCGCTCTGAACCTCCTGCCCGTTCATCTGCAGCACAACGTCGTTGACTTTGAGCCCGATCTGGCCGGCCGGAGCATCGTGGTCGATGAGCGTGATGATCGCCCCGTGAGCAGGTTTCAGCTTCAATTCCGCCGCTTTGGCAGGATCCACGTTCGCAAAATCGATTAGATCGGA
>JAJZCY010000190.1 GCA_021828835.1 Acidobacteriota bacterium
TTATGGGATCCGTATCCATATCCATGCTTCGCGCTCGATGGACTCGCCTGTCATTCTCTTGGGGATGGGCTTGCCGGCTCGTCTCCCGGGAGCAGAAGCTCGCAGCTTTGCAGGCTGAAAATTCCAGAGTGAATCTTGCCGGCGGAGGCAGCCTCTGAGATGCATTTCGTCGATGCCTTCATCATCGCCGCGTACCTGCTGATCCTGGTCGGCATCGGCCTGCGTTTCTCCGGCCGGCAGAAATCCACCGACGCTTATTTCATCGCCGGTCGCTCCGTGCCGGGATGGGCAGCGGGGCTCTCCCTGCTCGCAACCACCATTACCAGCGTCACCTTCATTGCCTATCCTGGCGCAGCCTATGCAGGGGATTGGACGCTGCTGGGTCCCGGGATTCTCTTTCTGGTCGTGATCATTGCCGTCGGCCCGATCGTGGTGCCGTTCTTCCGCCACGTGGTTTCCATGTCGGTGTACGAGTACTTCGGCAAGCGCTTCGGGAAACTAGTGCGCATGTATGCGGCCTTCACGTTTGCACTGGGCAGCTTCGCCAAGATGGGCTTTGTCTTTTACCTGCTGGCGCTTTCGGTCGCGAGCTTTACCGGCTGGCCCATGGGCCTGCTCATCATCGGCCTTGGGATCATCACGATCTTCTATACGTTGGTCGGCGGTTTCTCCGCCGTCATCTGGACCGATGTGGCCCAGGGCCTGTTGCTCTGGACCGGCGTGGCCGTCACCATTGTGATCCTGCTCTTCTTCTCCGGTGCACGGCCCGCGGCCATGTTCCATATCATTGCCACCAGCGGCAAGATGAGCCTGGGCAGCACACATTTTGATCTGGCGCGCCCCACCTTCTGGACTCTGGCCATCTACGGCATCTTCTTTTATTTCCAGCGCTACACGGCGGATCAGAGCATCGTGCAACGTTACCTCGCCGCCAAGTCCGACCGCGCGGCGCTCCGCGGCATGGCAATGGGTGCGGGGCTCTGTTTGCCGGTGTGGACGGCTTTCATGCTCATCGGGTCGCTGCTATGGGCGCTCTACCGCATCACCGGTCAGGCTCTGCCGGCGGCTGTCACACGCCCCGACCAGGTGTTTCCGTACTATATGGTGTCGCACATGCCGCCCGGCGTCAGCGGCATCTTTCTGGCGGCGCTGTTCGGCGCAGCCATGTCCATGCTTGCCTCTGATCTGAACTGCGTCGGGCTCATTCTCGTTCAGGACTTCCATGCCCAGTTTGTGCCTGACCGCACGGATGCGCAGCGTTTGCGATTCGGCAAAACCGTCATCGTGATCTGCGGAGCCTTGGCCATCGTCGTGGCCCTCCTGCTCACCCATACGCGCGGCTCGGCCCTGGCTCTCTACTATGCGGCCACTGCGATCCTCGCCGGAGGTCTGGCGGCCCTGTTCTTGCTGGCCTTCCTCTGCCGCCGTGCCGGACGCGCTGCCGCGCTCCTCGGCATCGGGGTCAATCTGGTGTTTACCACTTACGCCACCCTCACCCTGGACGGCGGAAAAATCGTCAATCTTCATGGATTCAATTTTCCCTGGAGCGAATACACCATCGGCGCCTGTGGCAATGTGCTGTTCCTGGCTGCGGGCCTGCTCGGCGCAGCACTGTTTCCGGCGCAGGTAGATAGCAGCCCGCGCCACACGCTTTGGGAGTGGCTTGCCGCCCGCAAGCAGGCCCCCATGCCAGCCATTCAATAAGGAGACTTAAATACCATGAACCGCTTGCAGCAGGCAGTACAACGGAACGGCGGAAAGACACTTCTGGGCGCCGCGCTTTATTTCTACGATCCAATCTTTCTTGATATCTCCGCCGAGCTCGGCTACCAGGCCATCTGGATCGAGATGGAGCACGGACATATCACCTTTGCGCAGGCTGCGGACCTGTGCCGCATGGCGGCCGGCACCGGCATGCTGACCATGATTCGCATTCCCGACACGCAGCGCGCCAACGTGCTCCGGGCCGCGGAATGCGGTCCCGATATCATCGATGTGCCGATGATCGAGGGGCCGGAACAGATTCACGAGCTGTGCAAGTACGCGCGCTTTGCGCCAGAGGGCAGCCGCGGCATCTTTTCTGTTTCCCGCGCGGTGCGTTACGGAGTATCCGGAGCGATGGTGGCCACCCAGGAAGCGCTCAACTCCGAGCTTTGCCTGATGGGGCAGATCGAGACGCAGAGCGCTCTCGACCGTGTTGAGGAACTGGCCGCAATTCCGGGTGTCGATCTCTTTATTGGGCCTGCCGATCTGGCGGCCAGCCTCGGCTATACCTCGCAAACCAGCCATCCGGCGGTGCAGGCCGCAGCCGAAAAGATCGTGCGTGCAGCCCGCGCCCAAAACAAGAGCGTCGCGACAGCCTGCGCTCCCGGAGAATACGGATTCTGGCTGGGGCTCGGCGTCGATCTGCTGTTCTGCTCGAACGACATATCCTGCCTGAAGCAGGCGGCCGGCGACAACCTGGACAGGGCACGCGCGCTGCTTGGCAAAACCGCCGCATCCGTGCTGACGGGTGGTAACGGATCGGGCAAGCACTGATTCCGCAAATGGAGCGCCACACGCCGCAGGGCAGGTGCAGGAAGTAACAGGTCTTCGCCATGAACGCTCAACTTTTTCTCCGTTGCCGACAACTTCTCATGCGCACGGTCACGCCGCTGCTCTGTGCGGCGTCGACAGTGGTCCTGGCGCAACCCTCACCTCTACCCGCCCCGCGGATGCCTGTCAGCAGCGGCATTTTCACGGTCCTGCGCCCGAGCGATTATCACCATTACGTAACGGAGTTCGCCGCGGACGAGCTCGCCGCCACGAACAAGCCGCCCACGAACGAGTGGCCGTGGATGGTGACGAACATTCCATTCTTCTCCAGTTCGAACAAACAATTCGAGGAGATGTACTACTTTCGCTGGTATGCGTGGGAGAAGCACGTCGTCAAAACTCCGCACGGATACGTCATTACGGAGTGGTTGCCGAAGCCCGCCGATCCCAATGGCTTTTATGGCGCTCTGCCCGATGCTGCCTCATTTCACCTGAACGAAGCCCGCTGGCTGCGCAATCCGGAGATCGCCGCCGACTATGCCCGCATGTGGGCTGAGCCGAAGGCCGGCCCACGCAAGTACAGCTTCGCCTGGGCTGACAGCGTGCGCAACGTAGTCCTCGCCACCGGAAACCGGAAGCTAGGCACCGATCTGCTCCCTGCCCTCATCGCCAATTTCGAGGCTTGGCGGGATCATTATGATCCGGCGGTCGGCCTCTACTGGCAGATCGACACGCGCGATGCAATGGAGAAATCCATTGGCGGCGACGGTTATCGCACCCCGCTCAACAGCTACATGTATGCCGATGGCGAAGCAATTGCAGACTTTGCGCGCGGCGCCGGTGAAAACAAGGTTGCCCATGAGTATGCGACTCAATCCGCCACCCTGCGGAATCTGATTGAGACGAAGCTCTGGAACCCAAAGGATCTGTTCTACGAGGACCTTTCGCCTGCGGCTAACTCCGGCATCCGCACGCAAAAGAAGTTCAAGGATCCCGGCACGGTGCTCCAATTCTCGAACGTGCGCGAGCTCATCGGCTATATCCCCTGGGAGTTCTACGCTCCTACGCCCAGCCACGACGTGGCCTGGAAGCAGCTCTTCAATCCGCAGGGCTTCGACGGCAAATATGGACCGACAACCGCCGAGCGCCGCAGCCCGCGCTTTCGCTTCCCGTCCAGCGATCAATGCACCTGGAACGGCCCATCATGGCCTTATGCGACGACACAGACGCTGCTTGCTCTCGCCAGGCTGCTCAACGGCGCGCCGCAGCATGATATGACCGACCAGGATTATTACCGGCTGTTTTCAAATTACGTCCTGTCGCAGCACATCAAGCTGGCTGACGGCCGCACGATCGACTGGATTGATGAGGACCTCGACGCCGACACCGACGAGTGGATCGCCAAGGACATCTTGATCCGCAAACACAAGCAGGTGGGCCGCGGTAATTACTACAACCATTCCGGCTTTGCCGATCCGCTGATTACCGGGATGCTTGGCCTGCGTCCGCGCGCGGACAACAGAATCATCCTTCATCCTCTACTGCCGCCGGGCGAATGGAGTTACTTTGCTGTCGATGGCTTGCCCTACCACGGTCATCTACTGGCGATCGTCTATGACCAGACGGGGAAGCAATACCATCGCGGCCGCGGGCTGATGCTCTTTGTGGACGGCAAGAAGGTCGCCGGCCGGCCGACACTCGGCCCGCTGGACGCATCTCTGCCCAGATCAAGCGCAACACCAAGCCTCCACTAAAGAGTCGTACTCGCGAATTTTGCCAACGGAGAACGTGCGTGTCGAAATTGAAAGCCATTTCCTTGTTTCTGCTCTTGCCCGCCGCGACCTCGCTGCTCGCACAAAAGGCCCTGGTCATTTCTACTGTGCGGATTTCCGCAGGCAGTTTCACCATGGGCGCCGATGCGCAGGCGCTGCCGCCCGCGGTCGTGAATGGACTTGGCGTTATGTCTCCGCGCCCGATTCATGGTGACTGGGACGAGCACCCTGCGCACAAGGTGACGCTCACGCACAGCTTCGCGATCGCTACCCATCTGGTGACGGTTGAAGAGTTCCAGCAGTTCGATCCTTCCTATAAAGGAGTGCCCGCCTACCCGAAGTATGCGGCCGGCATCAGTTATGAGCAGGCCATGGCGTTCTGTAACTGGCTGACAAAGAAGACCGGCAAGCCGTGGCGCCTGCCTACCGAAGCCGAGTGGGAGTACACGGCACGCGCCGGCACCCAAACGCCGTTCTTCACTGGGGACACACCACCCGCGCCGGGCCAGGTGAATCCCTGGGGCGTAGTGATCGGCGAGGGCACGCCGGAGTGGGTCGCTGACTGGTACGCCCCTTATCCTGACTCGCCCGAGGTTGATCCGACGGGTCCGCTACACGGCCACTTTCGCGTGGTGCGTGGCGGTGGCCTCGACGCGCGCCACCCAAAGCCGGGCCAGATCTATCCGGCCATGGCGCCCTACTTTGAACGCTCCGCCAACCGGGCCAGCGTGGCGCCCAGCTTCACGTCTGCGGCGGGCAACATCGGTTTCCGCGTCGTGCAGGCGCCGATGCCTAGGTCGAATCCGACGCCGCAGCGCCAGTACTTCTTTCGTACCGACGTCAAGCAGAAGGCGATTGATTTGACTGCCGGCCCCAGCGCCTCCACGCCCTTCTACCGTCTTCACGAACTCTTTCCCAATCTCAATGGCAAATCCATGCCGGAAGTCGGATGGGCCATCGGCCTGGCGCGCGGCTTGGGCATCACCTACCACAACTCCGCCGTCCAGGAGTTGGCTAATGGCGATATGGTGGCCGCCTACTACAACTCGCCGAATAAGGAAGACGATCCCGACCAGACCGTGCTCATCATGCGCCGTCGCGCCGGCTCCGAATCCTGGGACATGCCTGAGCCCTGGCCTTATTTCGCCGACGCCGCCTGCGCCGCGCCTGTCTTCTGGAACGATAACGGCCGTCTCTGGCTCTTTTTTGGCTTTCCGCGCCTGATTGGTGCGCCGCCCTTCGCTTTCACCACTTCGGGCGACAACGGCGCCACCTGGTCGGCCATCCGCTTTCCGCACTTCACCGGTCCGGTCGGCCGCTACGTTTCGCAGCCCATTAACTCCATCGTGCGCGCCAAGGACGGAACGATCTACATTCCCACCGACTCGACGGGCCGCGGCGCAGGCGGTTTGAGCGCAGCCTCTGCCGTTTGGGCCACCAAAGACGACGGCAAGACCTGGTACGACACGGGCGGCCGCACCGGCGGCCGGCACACCACCCTTGTCATCGGGAGGAATGGCGACCTGCTCGGCTTTGGCGGGAAAAATTCAGAGATCGACGGTCACATGCCGCTCTCGATCAGTTCCGATGGCGGGAAGACCTGGCGCGTAGTGCCCACGCCCTTTGACGAACTGATGAGCGGCGAGCGCCCCAGCGTCATCCGCCTTGCGGACGGAAAGCTTTTCTTTGTGGCCGACTACAATCCGCATCATCTGAAACATCTGCATAAGGACGGCGCCTTTGTGGCTCTCTCCAGCGACGATGGGAAGACCTGGAAGCAAAAGCGCCTGCCTGCGAACATTCTCACCGTCGGCTACGTGACCGCAACGCAGGGACCGGATGGGCTGATTCACATCGTCACGTCGAAGAACACCGTCAATTGCGAGATCTTGCGCAATGAGGCATGGGTTCTCTCTGATAGCGAGGCCGCGACAGCCGATCCGCAGGCGGTCGCACACGTGGTGCGCCATCGTGAAAACTGGCCCAATGGGAAACCGAAGGCGATCTGGTCCACCGGCCGGGCCAACGATGGCGAAACTCTGCTCGAAGGCACGCAGACCTTCTATTTTTCGAACAGCAAGCCGCAATGGATCGCGCACTTTCACCTGGGCAGGAAGACCGGCACCGAGACCTTTTACCGCGCCGGCGGATCCAAGCTGTGGGAGAAGACCTATGCCGATGACGGCACCTGGACCTGGCGCAACTTCGATCGTGCAGGGCATGTCACCTCGGAATCGCAATGGCGCGGCAAGACGCTTCTGACCGCTGACCTTCCGCAGCCAAAGTAGGGACTTGCCGATGAAAATGCCTGTAGCTCATTACGACGCCGATCGCAGCGCATCTCGCGTTCGATCCGCCTCAACTTCTTCGCGCCTGCGCGCGCTTTTCAGCGTGCTTCTCCTGCTCGCCACCTGCCTGCCGGCGAACGCCCGGAACCCACGCCATTCGACAAAACACGGCGCGTGGCTCTTTGCGTACTTCAAAGAGCCAGGCAATCAGGGAATCTATCTGGCGCTTAGCCGGGACGGTTATCACTTTACTCCGTTAAACGACGGCCAGCCCTGGGTGACAGCAGCGCAGCCTGGCGAGGTGATGCGCGACGTGTTTCTCACCCGCGGACCGGATCATCTGTTTCACATGGTGTGGACCTGGAGTTGGCACGGCGATTCGCTGGGCTATTCCTCCTCGCCTGACCTGTTGACCTGGTCGCCACAAAGGGAAATCGCGGTGATGAAGGACTTCCCGGAGACCAACAACGTATGGGCGCCGGAAACCTACTGGGACGCCAGGCACAAAGAGTGGCTCATCATCTGGTCAAGTTCGATGAAGAATTCCAAGACCGGCAACCACATCTGGTCAACATTCACGCCCGATTTCAAGACGTTCTCGAAGCCCTCAATCTTCTTCGATCCTGGCTACGTGACTATCGACGCCACCATCTACCACCAGCCGCACGGACCTTACCGCATGGTGTTCAAAGATCAGTCGTACGATCCGCTCTCTTTCCAGGAGCGCGTCGCGACCGGGCCCACGCTGGAGGGCCCCTGGAAGGAAATCTCCGGCCCCCTCAATGAAAGCTGGTCTGAAGGCCCTTCCGTGATTCAGGTTGGCCGCCGCTTTATCGTCTATTACGATCACTACCGGCCGCCGCACGCCCGCTATGAAGCCGTCGCCACAAACGACTGGAAGCATTGGGAAGACATCACGGCGGAGACCTCTCTACCCGCGCACTGCAAGCATGGCAGCTTTCTGAGAATCACCGACGCAGAGGCGGCAAAGCTGCTTCAGCGCCGCGATCCTCCAAGGGACACAGGATCCGCGGCTAGTGTCCTGAGTCAGAGATTCGTTTACAAATGCGTTCGATCTTCCTGAGGATCAGATCTGCGTCAGCATGCCACTGGAAGGGCTTGGGATTACGGTTGCGCTGGTCGAGATA
>JAJZCY010000191.1 GCA_021828835.1 Acidobacteriota bacterium
CAGATAGCTGAGGCCGAGGTCGGTGCGATCCACCTCCCAGTAGATCTTCATCACCTGATGACGCAGCGTGAATGCCCCGAGGAGCCAAAGGGGTACCGCGCAGGGATGGGTATTTTCCCCTGCCCCCTGGCCGGAGAGCGGGATTTGTTTCGCTGGTGAGCCCCTGAGATGGGTATGACGAATGCCATGAAATTTCTCGCAAACTTTCGGGCACCTGCGGTGCGGCGGCCGGCGCTCGCGCACAAGAGGTTCGTCTCTCACACGGGCGCCCAAAGGGAGACTGGAGGCACCTGCGATGCACGTTGTGATTGCCTTCACTGGCGCAGATCGGGTGGAAGATAACATGCGCCGATTTCAACGGCGATGGGAAACTCGACCTGGCCGTATCGAACAGCACCGACGGCACCGTGTCGATTCTCTTGCAGCAGTAGGGCAGTGGTCCCCCCCCCTCAGCGCAATGGAACTGCGCTGAGGGGGGCACCCGGCTAGAGCCGATTCCCGGAAAATCCTTCCATCGCAAATCAGGCGACGTGGCTATCCCGGGCGTCGTTGTGGCGTACGCGGTATTTGGTGGAGGTTACGGTCAAGGTGCGCTCGATCTTCTTGAGCGCGTGCGCCTCGTCGGGAGCGGCGAACGTGGACGCCACGCCGCGGCTTGCGGCCCGGCCGGTGCGGCCGACGCGATGCACGAAGTCCTCGGCCTCCCTGGGCAGGTCGTAGTTCACCACGTGGGCGACATCAGCGACGTCGATGCCACGCGCCACCACGTCGGTCGCCACGAGGACGCGATGACGCCCCTCGGCGAAGCCGCGCAAAGCGGAGCTGCGCTGCGATTGCGAACGGTCCCCATGAATGGGCGCCGCCGCGAACCCGGCCCGCGACAAACGGCGGGCCACCCGGTCGGCGCCGTGCTTGGTACGCACGAAGACCATGAAGCTGCCCTTGTTGGTCTCCAGAAGATGCTCGAGGAGTTCCTGCTTCTTCTCCACCGAAACCTCGAAGGTTTGCAGCTTGACGTTGGGCGAGGGCTTCAACTCGGTGCTGATATCGATGCGGACCGGGTTGCTGAGATATAGGCTAGCCACTTCGCGAATCGCGGGGCTGAGGGTCGCCGAGTAGCACAGGGTTTGCCGATCCTGCGGCAGGAGCGCGGCAATCCGCCGGATGGCCGGCTTGAAGCCCATGTCGAGCATGCGGTCCACCTCGTCAAGAACAAGCATTCTGACACTGTTCAGGTTCACCAGTTTGCGCGACAGGTAGTCTTCGAGGCGTCCCGGGGTAGCAACGATCAGGCGCGCGCCCTTGCGGATGGCGTCGAGTTGCGGGCCTTCTGCCAGGCCGCCGCACACCAGCGCGGCTTTGCCCTGGCCCTGGGTCAGATCGCGCCACGCATTCAGCACCTGCATGGCCAGCTCGCGCGTGGGCAGCAGGATCAGAGCCTTGCTGTCCTTGGGGCCGGACGCCATTCGCTCGATGAGGGGAATCAGAAAGCTGAGTGTTTTGCCAGTGCCGGTCTGGGCGGTCGCCAGCACATCGCGTCCTTCGAGCGCCGGAGGAAGGGCTGCCGCCTGGACGGGCGTGGGCTGAATGAAGTTTGCCTGGGCCAACTGCCGCTGCATGGCCGGTGAAAGGGGTAGTTCAGAGAAGAGTTTCAATTCAATCCTGTCTGCATCTCAGCCTCGGAGATTCCATCGTCCAGAAACTTCTCTGGAATGCATCCATGGAATCCAATGAGCAGATGCAGTCGTTTCCTTCCCGACGCCGGCGCGAAGATCGCTTCGAGGCGCGGGAAGGCTTCCCATCTTGTATGCGGAAAACCCAGGAGCAAGTGCTCCCCAATGATTCGAGATTTGCCACACGTATCGCGTCTTCGACTGCGGGACGCCATTGCGCTGCAGTCTGGTCCGGCCAATCACCTGGAGAGGTGAAACCTTGACTTCAATGGACCATCACGCTGAGGGGCCTGGGGAATTTACGTAGTGGACGATCTGGCGGATGCGGCGAGAACGGCTCACAACCAAACAACTGAGCGTAAACTAATCATAACACAACGTGTTTGCGTCGCGGTTCGCAAGCACCCTCAGGCGAAACGCGACGCACCTCCGCATGCAGAGACACGCGGAATACCAGGACACCTAGATATTTCACCCGAAGGAAGCGATTTGAGCACGCACAAACCCCGCATCGGCGTTCTTGCCATCCAGGGCGACTACGCCGCCCATGCAGCCGCCCTCGCCGAAGCCGGGGCCGAACCCTCGCTGGTGAAAACGCCTGAAGACCTCCGTTTGAACGGCCACTCCCTCGATGGCCTGGTGCTGCCCGGCGGCGAGTCGAGCACGATGCTGAAGTTTCTGGAGAGCCGTGGGCTCTTTGAACCGCTGGAAAAGTTCTGCGCCCAGAAGCCAGTCTTCGGTACCTGCGCCGGGGCTATTTTGCTGGCGCGCAAGGTGCGGAACCCGGCCCAGCGCTCGCTCGGTGCGCTGGATGCGGTGGTGGAGCGCAACGCCTACGGACGGCAGATCGACTCCAGCATCGTCACTGCGCCCACGAAGCTGCCGGGCGAGGCCCTGGAGATGGTGTTCATCCGCGCCCCCCGGATTGTGGAGAGCGGCCCAGGCGTGGAAACGCTGGCCGAGCGCGACGGCTTCCCCACCCTGGTGCGGCAGGGCCCGGTGCTGGCCGCCACATTTCATCCCGAACTCTCTACGGACCGGCGCGTGCATAAGCTCTTCGTGGAGATCGTCACCCAATCTTGGGCTGCCGCATCCAAGAAACTTGAGTGAAAAAGGACTGATCCGCAAAGGGCTATCTCTTCATCGCATGAAATCCTCTTCCCCCGGTCCGCGACATCCAGTGCGATTTTCAGGTGCGTCCAAGCGAAAGTAAGTGTAATCTCATCGGCAAAGAGGCCGTTATGCCTTCCACTTTTTACCCGACCCCGGTCGAAACCGAACGGAAGTCCCCGGGCATTGGCGGCAAGCCGCCTGTGGACCGGCGTCCGACCGGCGGGGGAGGCGGCGGAGGAGACGACGACTGGAAAAATGCGCATCGCGGGCCGCGCGAGCTGCTGCACCGCGTGCGCGCATTTGTGTTCTGCGCCCTGGCAGGCGACATGATGTTCTTCGTCGTTCTGGTGGTGCTGTTCTACGCGCGCCAGACAGGCACCCACCTGGATCCGCAAACGCTGCGCCAGGTCGGCGACTGGCATCCCATCCTGATGCCCCCCATCCTCTTCCTCAACTCCGCCATTCTCATGGTCAGCGTTCTCACCATGGAGTTAGCCCGCTATCACATCTTTCAGGAGATCGATGTTCTGGAGGAGTGGCTGGGGCTCGGCCGCCCCGCGCTGCGGCGCACTCTGCCCTGGCTCGCTGCTACGCTGGTGCTCGGAGTGCTGTTCCTGATCGGGCAGGCGATCGCCTGGCATCAGCTCACCGCCGAAGGGTTTGCCTTCAACAGGTCCTCGACCCCGGCATCCTACTTCTTCTACCTGATCACCGGACTGCACGCCGCCCACCTGGCCTTCGGCATCTTCGCTCTGATCGCGTGTCTGATCGTGCTGCATTTGCTGAAGCGGGTGGATCATCGGCAGATCGCGGTGGATGCGACAGCCTGGTTCTGGCATGCCATGGGGATCGCGTGGCTGGTGCTGTTTGCAGTCCTCACTCTGGGCCAGTAGGTGCGGCAGGCAATCCCGTCTTCGTTGCTTTGCTCCTAATCGAGAAACCCTCCGGCTGGAGGCCGGAGGGTTTCTCTGCATAAGGGGACGGACAGCGCGAAGGATCTTGCAGCGGTCAGGCGGCGCGGCGATGCAGCCAGTGTAGGCAGCGCTCTCCAAAACTGGGGACCTCGGGACAGTCGAAATAGATCTGGCGATTGAGGGCCATGAGAAGCTGGATGGCCTCGATGCGCGGATCGGCGGCAGAGAAATCTCCGCCGGCGTGGACGTACTCGTCGGTGAGGTACTCAATGGCATGGCCGAGCAGTTCCAGAGCGTGACCGGCCTCGGCCGAGATCCGCCGGCGCCGGGACACGGCAGTCGCCGCTCCAGGATGCGCGATACGCGAGACCGCGCGCATCGGAATCACATCTTTGCAGGAACCCGTACTGATGGTTGCCGCCATGCTGTCATCCTCATCCAGTTGATCGGTCCGCGGGCACTCTTTCTCGAGATGACCTTGGTACTGATTCCTGGATTTGCCTGCCTGCATTGTCCGTCTCCCGATTCGGAACTTACGTGATCTAGGTCACACCTCGTGCCAGGGGCGACACGTTATAGGTAACGCAGTGGGATCGAGGCATTCCCATTGCGTTCCCCGCTGTGATTCCATCAACTTGCACGCGCTCCTCGCCTTGACGGGAGGCGAACGAAAACCTAAGCTCAAACAAGGGAATCTTTCGAAGGAGACGGAAGCGGTCGCCCTCGATTGGACAAGCTGCTTAACCATTTGTTGAGAACTGGACGGCGATGGTTCCTTATCACTGGCAATACCTTCCGCTCTTGATGCAGGTTGCAGTCGCCGTGTTGCTTGGCGTGGGCATGGTGGCGGCCTCCTGGTTCGTCGGTCAGCACCGAAACAATCGCGTCAAGCTATCGACGTACGAGAGCGGCATCGAGCCTGTGGGCGACGCGCGCGGGCGTTTCAGCGTGCGCTTTTACATGGTCGCGGTGATCTTCATCCTGTTCGATGTGGAAGCGGTGTTCATGATGCCGTGGGCGGTGATCTACCGCAAGCTTCCCCAGATCACGGGCTCCCGGCTGTTCGGCTTCTGGGAGATGGTGGTTTATCTCGGCTTCTTCGCTGTGGGTCTTTACTACATTGTGCGCAAGGGCATCCTGAACTGGAGCCAGGACAAAGCAGACCTGTAACCTACGGACTTGGGAAAAGGCGGACCATTCGGATGACTGAAGTCGCTACGCTGCTGGGCAAGCAAGCCGTTCTCGACGCGCTGCCCGATCATCCCGCAGTGAAAGCTATTCTGGCCTGGGACGCGCAGGCACTTGCCGACGCCAAGGTCGATCGCGGGGAGCTGACGCTGAGCGTCGCCCCGGAGCGGATTCGCGAGGCCTGTGCGGCGCTTCGGGCGGCGGGCTACAACTTCTTCGATGACGTAACAGCGGTTGACTGGCATCCTTCGGTTCCCCGCTTCCGGCTGAGCTACCACCTGTTGTCGCACGGCTTCAAAGAGTACATCCGCCTGCGCACGCTGGTGGATGAAGCCGATCCTTCGGTGCCATCGATCACGCCGATCTGGCCCGCGGCCAACTTCTACGAGCGCGAGGTTTTCGATCTCTTCGGAATCCGCTTCGAAGGCCACCCCGACCTGCGCCGCATCATGATGCCGGAAGACTGGAAGGGCCATCCGCTACGCAAGGACTACCCCGTGGAGGGCTATCGCTGATGCCGGCCATTGAGACTCCTGAGATCACCAACCTCGGCGGCCAGCACATGGTTCTGAACATGGGCCCGCAGCATCCCGCCACCCATGGCGTGCTGCGCCTGGTGGTGGAGATCGACGGCGAGACCATCGTCAAGGTGCGTCCCGAGATCGGATATCTGCACACCGGCATCGAGAAGACCTGCGAGGCCAAGTTCTACCAGCAGGTGATTCCGCTCACGGATCGCATCAACTACCTCGATCCGCTCTCCAATAATCTCTGCTACTGCCTGGCGGTGGAGAAGCTGCTCGGCCTCGAGATTCCGGAGCGCGCGCAGTGGATTCGCGTGCTGCTCACCGAATTGAGCCGCATCAATTCGCACCTGATCTGGCTGGGC
Source organism: Acidobacteriota bacterium (assembly GCA_021828835.1). Classification (GTDB taxonomy): domain Bacteria; phylum Acidobacteriota; class Terriglobia; order Terriglobales; family Acidobacteriaceae; genus Telmatobacter. Next base: position 5,778 of record JAJZCY010000191.1, read on the forward strand.
ACGCATGCCATGGACATCGGCGCGCTGACGGTGTTTCTGTACACCTTCCGCGAACGCGAGGATATTCTGCGGCTGTTCGAAGCCGTTGCCGGGCAGCGCATGATGACCAGCTACTTCCGCATCGGCGGGCTGGCCATGGAGCCGCCGATCGACTGGCTGGATCGCGTGCAGGCGTTCATCAAGATGTTTCCGGAGAAGATCGACGAGTACGCGAACCTGCTGAGCGGCAATCCGATCTTCTTCAACCGGCTGAAGGGCGTGGGCTATCTGTCGCCGGAGGATGCGATCGCGCTGGGAGTGACTGGGCCGCCGCTGCGCGCCTCGGGCATCGACTGGGATCTGCGCCGCGACATGCCCTACTCGGGATACGACAAATTCAAGTTTCATGTGCCGACCTCGACCGACGGCGACACCTGGGCGCGATATGAAGTTCGCCTGATCGAGATGCGCGAGAGCGCCAAGATTATTCAGCAGGCGCTGGATGGAATGCCGGGCGGTCCGGTCAAGGCGAATGCGCCGAAGATCATCCTGCCCGATCGCGAGAAGATGAAGACGCAGATGGAAGCGCTCATCCATCACTTCAAGATTGTGACGGAGGGCTTCCCGGTTCCGGCGGGCGAGGTGTACCAGGCTATCGAGTGCGGGCACGGACAGACCGGGTACTACGTGGTCTCCGACGGCACGGCCAAGCCTTACCGGGTCCACATGCGCTATCCGTCCTTTGCCACGCTGCAGGCCTTGGAGACTATGGCCAAGGGACGACTGATTGCGGACCTGGTGGCAATCATTGGCTCGATTGACATCGTGCTGGGAGAGATTGATCGGTGAGAAGCAGGTCCTTCGATTCCGCGGTTCGCAGAAAGTGCGAGCGGCGCCGCTCGGGATGACAGGACAGGATGATTTCGGGGAAGAATTGTGGCCGCTGCGCCTGACTTCGATTCGGCCGTTTACTTCGAGTTATGGGTTTCACTCGCTTCTCTGCTCCGCAGTTACACCGCGGCGCACGGGTTGAATGGCAATCGTCAGGCAACGGTCGAACTTGGGGAAAACAAAATCACGGTGCGCCACGCGGACAAATGGCTCGCTCTTGAGCGCAGCGGCGCAAATGTGGCCTGGACAAGAGAAGATGGAAGTGGAGGCATGTTGGAGTTGACCCAGGAAGGCCGATTGCGCGCCGCCGCCCCACAGGGCGCGGGCAGCACCGAAGAGGATCTGGATATGGCAGCCGAAGCCTGGTCCCGGGAGTTGATGCAATGAGTCCCGAGACAATGTCGATTTTTTCTCCCGCCCTCGCCGCGCGTTTCGATGCGCTGGTCACCAAATATCCGGTGAAGCGTTCCGCGCTGGTGCCCATGCTGCTCTACGCGCAGGATGAGGTCGGCTACCTCTCCGATGGGGTCATCACCGAGATCGCGCAGCGCCTGGGCCTCACCGAGCTGGATGTTCGCAACGTAGCCAGCTACTACTCCATGCTGCGCTTCAAGCCGGCCGGCCGCTACAACGTCCAGGTATGCACCAACATCTGCTGCATGCTGCGCGGCGGCTATGACATTCTCGACAAATTCAAGGAAGAGCTGCACATCGGCCACAAGGGCGTAACGCCCGACGGCGTCTTCTCGCTGGAAGAGGTGGAGTGCATCGGCGCCTGCTCGTGGGGTCCGGCCATCCAGGTGAACTACGACTTCCACGACGAGCTCACGCCCGAGTCCGTCCCCGGCATCCTGAAGCAATACCGCGATCAAGCGCAGAACGGAGGGAGCCGCTAATGCCCCGCCTGGTCTCCCATCCCGACGAAGTCAAGATCGTCTCGCGCCGCTTCGGACAGGGCGCCGCCCATATCGACATAGAAATCATGGAACCCGCCAGTGATGCTGTGCTATTTTGCGGATATTGACCCCAGATCCGGTCTATCGGCACCAGTTTACCGTCAATGT
>JAJZCY010000192.1 GCA_021828835.1 Acidobacteriota bacterium
CCTTCCAGCCCTCGAAGCCCTTGTGGGGAATCAGCATGGCGAAGTTGGTCTTGCCGCAGGCGGAGGGAAAGGCGGCGGCCACATAGGTCTTCTCGCCCTGCGGCGACTCGACGCCGAGGATGAGCATGTGCTCGGCCATCCAGCCCTCGTCGCGGGCAATGTTGGAGGCGATGCGGAGGGCGAAGCACTTCTTGCCGAGCAAGGCGTTGCCGCCGTAGCCCGAGCCGTAGCTCCAGATCTCGCGCGTCTCCGGGAAGTGCACGATGTATTTGGTGTCGTTGCAGGGCCAGGGCACGTCCTGCTGGCCCGGGGCCAGCGGCATGCCGACGGTGTGCATGCAAGGCACCACGCGCTTGATGTCCTTATCGATCTCGGCGAAGACCGGGGCGCCGATGCGCGCCATGATGCGCATATTGACGACCACATAAGCGGAATCGGTGAGCTGCACGCCGATCTGCGACATGGGCGAGCCGACCGGGCCCATGCTGAAGGGCAGCACGTACATGGTGCGGCCGGCCATGGAGCCGCGGAAGAGGCGCTTGAGGGTCTTGCGCATCTGGAACGGGTCCTGCCAGTTGTTGGTGGGGCCGGCGTTGCTCTTGGAGAGCGAGCAGATGAAGGTGCGGTCTTCGACGCGGGCCACATCGTTCGGCGCGGAGCGCGCGTAGAAGCAGCCTGGCCACAGCTCCTGGTTGAGGCGAGTGAAGGTGCCGGCACGCACCAGTTCTTCGCACAGGTAGTCATACTCGGCTTGGGAGCCGTCTACCCAGTGGATCCGTGCCGGCTGGCACAGCTCCGCCATCTTCTCCACCCATCGAATCAGGTGCTTGTTCGTTGTCGGGATTACCGAGGAGGCAACTACGCTCATGCATCTCTCCTTATGCCGGACGGCGCCGGCTGTATCTATTTAGGAATGCGATCGTGCGCAGATGATGAAAAGCTCGAGCCCACGGCCTTCGGCGTGCCAAGGAAAGCGCGGCATCGGCCCGAGACCCGGACCCATAACACGCAGTTGTACCGGATAAGCACGAACTCTAGCAAGGAAGCGGGTCACAGGGTTGGGTGCGAAAGCTCATCTGGCGGCCCTCTATGCTGAAAAGAAATGAGTTGCCGCGCCGGAAGCAGTTCGCTTGCAGGTGCCAAAGCAGATGAAGAGACCTTCATCTGCAGCCTGCCGCAAGGAGGGAAGAAGTTGAAGAAGTCACCGGCCTGCGCCCCGGCGCGCGACGATCGCGCGTTGCTAGAATGGCTGCGGAGAGGCTTGCACGCCCCCAGTTGGCCGCGCACAACAACCTGGCCGACGAAATGGGGTCTAAAGAGAAAGACCCGCCGCAGCAAACGACACCTGGGCAAAAGCCGAACTCCGCAGAGCTCCGCGCTGCGTGGCGAAAATCTTGTGGTGAAGAGAACTCATGATCTCTGGATATTCCATCGTGAACGGGGAGCCGCTGAAGAGCGGCGCCAGCACCTTTGCAGCCTTGAACCCGGCGACCGGAGAGACGCTCGGGCCGCAGTTTCACAACGCCTCGCTGGATGATCTGACCCGGGCGGGCGAACTCGCCTGCGCGGCGGTCATCAGCTACCACCTGACCACGGGCAAAGAGCGGGCCGAGTTCCTGCGCCGCATCGCTTCGGGCATCGAGGCGATTGGCACGGAACTGGTGGCGCGGGCACAGGCGGAGACGGCGCTCAGCGAGACGCGCCTGAGCGGAGAAATGGCCCGGACCACTGGCCAGCTTCGGCTCTTCGCCAAGATTGTGGAGGAGGGCTCCTGGGTGGATGCCCGCATCGACCTCGCCGACCCGGAGCGGAAGCCTTCGCGGCGACCCGATCTGCGCTCGATGCTGCGCCCCATCGGCCCGGTTGCGGTGTTTGGCGCCAGCAATTTTCCACTGGCCTTCTCGGTGGCCGGCGGGGACACGGCATCGGCGCTGGCGGCGGGCAATCCGGTGATCGCCAAGGGCCATCCCGCGCATCCGGGCACCAGCGAACTGGTCGGCCAGGTGATTGCCAATGCCGTGCGCGAGCAGGGACTGCATCCCGGGACCTTTGCGCTGCTCTTCGGCGACAACGAGCTGAGTGCGGCACTGGTGCAGAATCCTGAGATCCGAGCCGTGGGCTTCACCGGATCTCTGGCCGTCGGCAAGGTGCTGATGGACCTGTGCGCCAGCCGCCCCCGTCCCATCCCCTGCTTCACGGAGATGAGCAGCGTGAATCCGTTGTTCGTGCTGCCCAGTGCTCTGAGCGAGAACGCGGCCGGGATCGCAGCCGGCCTGTTTGCTTCGTTTACGCAGGGCGTGGGCCAGTTCTGCACCAAGCCCGGACTGGTCTTTTTGCCGGCCAACGAAGATGGAGATGCGTTGGTCGCGGAACTGACGAGGCTAGTGGAGGAGGCCGGCTCCCATGCCATGCTGACCGAGAACATCTCGCTCAATTACCGCACGCGGATTGACCGTCGCACCTCGAAATCAGCGGTGCGCACCCTTGCCACGGGCTCCGCTCCGGCGGATCTGAGCAGCTGCTCTGCCATTCCGGAACTGTTCGAGATCGACGGCCGCGACTTCCTGCAAGACCGCGAGCTGACCGCCGAGATCTTCGGCCCCAGCACGCTGATCATCCGCTATGACAGCCGCGACGAGATGCTTGCCCTCGCGCACTCCCTGGAAGGGCAGCTTACGGCCACCATTCACGCCAGCGAGCACGATCTGGTCTACTATCCGGACCTGATCGGCGTTCTCGAGCGCAGAGCGGGCCGGCTCATCCTCAACGGCTTTCCCACCGGCGTCGAGGTCGCGCACGCCATGGTGCACGGCGGCCCGTTCCCGGCCACCAGCGACAGCCGCTTCACCTCGGTGGGCGCGCTGGCTATCAACCGCTGGGTTCGCCCGGTCTGCTACCAGGACTTCCCGCAGTCGTGCCTGTCGGACGAGCTCAAGGATGAGAACCCGCTGGGCATCGTGCGCACCGTGAACGGAACCCTGACCCGGGATACGTTGGGCCACAAGCCGGAAGCGCTGCACGGCCAGCATGTGTTTCGCAAGATTTGAGCCGGGGACGGCGGCAGGAAGCTGGATCCGGCGGGGCCGAGGCCGCAGCGTTCGGTGTTGAGGCTTGGCTCCTCGAGGCTTCCGGGAGATGCGCTCCACGCCCTGGCCTGAGATCGTGCTTCGCCTCGCCGCCCCGCTCTGCGATACTGATTGGTTATGCCCATCGACGACCTCCAGGAAGCTGCCCGAAAAATCGCCGCCTTCATCAACGCCCTCAACAAGCTGGGAGGGATGCGCATCAAGTACCGCATCACTGCCGGCGATGGCGCCCGCGATCCGGAAGGGATGGAGGCGCGGCAGCTCTACGTTGAGCTGGCCGGCCCCGACACGCCGCTGCTGGTGCAGCACAACGGCGAGCTGCTGCGCGCGCTGGAGACACTGGCGGCGCAGATGCTGCGGCTGGAACAGCGCGAGCACGACCTGGTGAGCTTCGATGCCGGCAACTTCAAGGCGCTGCGCGCCCAGGAGCTGCGCCTGGCCGCCGAGACCGCGGCCGAGAAGGTGCGCCGCACCGGGGTGCCGTACAGCTTTCCGCCCATGAACAGCCGCGAACGCCGCCTGTTGCACATGGCCTGCCGCGATCTGGAAGGCATTGAGACGGCCAGCAGCGGCGAGGGCGCGGGGCGGTTCCTGGTGATCTTTCCCGCGGGCAAGACCAATCTGCCGGTGCAGCCGCCGGTGCAGCCGCGCGGATTTGGGCGGCGCCGGTGAAGCAGGGATCCGAGATGCGCCCTGTCATCCGTTGAGTTTGTCTTTCTCCGTCAGGCGGTCCGCAGAGGAGGGAATCGAAGGGCCATGCATTCCATCCAAGCCGCGCACTGCGGCGCCGTGCCTCGTTTGAGCAGGCGCGGCACACTTCTCTGGATCGTCACGCTCTTTTTGCTTTTCCCCGGGGTTCGCGTGGTTGCGCAGACTCCGCCCCCACCGCCTCTGCCTGCATCGGTCTACGGCCCCTACGCGGCGAACTTTCTGATCGGCGGATCGGGACTCACGAAGGCGCTGGTCGCGGGCACCAATCTGAATCCCAGCGCCGCCGCGGTTCTTTCGAGCTACGGCTTGGTGAACCCCGCGAATCCCGACCCGCTGCTTGCCGGAGCTGCGCCGTGGACGCTGGCCTTCTGGTTCCGCGCCTCCGAGCCACTTTCGGGCACAGTGCTGCTGGCGGGTATGGGCGACTCTGCCGATGCCGACGCCCGCTTTATCGGACTCGAAGCCGGCCGGCCGGGCATTTGGCTGGGCACCGCCGGCAGCCCTGGCGGGATGGTCGCGGTGACCCAGGCACTCGATCAGAAACAATGGCACTTTGCCGCGGCGAGCAGCGACGGTGCGCACCTGACCCTGTTTGTGGATGGCGTGCAGGTGCTTGCCGTTGCGCTGCACCAGGGTACTGTTGCGCCCTGGCTGAAGATGGGCCCGGCGCCCGCGACCGGCATCTCGACCACGCACTTTGGCGGCAAGATCGCCGCGCTGCGCATCTATCGCGAGGCGCTCAGCTCTGCCCAGGTGAAGGAGCTCTTCGACGCGCGGCCCGACTTCAGCCTGCCGGAGTACGAGCAGGCCTCGCCGCACTGGCCGGTACAGACGCGCGGGCAGGCCGGGCAGGAGGCCCCGCAGGACCCCTCCACGCTGCCGCGCAGCAAGACGCCGTTCCAGAAACCGGTAGCGCAGCCGGTCCGCCCCGAAGATCTCCAAGACAAGCTTGTGGGCTCAAATCCCTGGAAGCTGCGCGGCGGCTGGCGGCTGGCCGCGGCTCCGCAGGTGCAGGCCACCGGCGCGGAGATCTCCAAGGCCGGCTTCAACGACAAGAGCTGGATGGCGGCCGCCGTTCCCGGCACCGTGCTGACCACGATGATCGAGCGCGGCATCTATCCCGATCCCGATTATGGGCTGAACAATCTGGCCATTCCGCCCAGCCTCGCGCACCAGGATTACTGGTACCGGGTGGAGTTCGCGACACCCGCCGCCACCCACGGACGCCATCTGACGCTCACCTTCGATGGCGTGAACTACGCGGCCGAGGTGTGGCTCAATGGCAAGCGGCTGGGCTCGTTCACCGGCGCCTTTTTGCGCGGGAAGTTCGACGTAACCAGCCTCGTCACCGGGGGAACCAACGCGCTGGCCGTGCGGGTATCCCCGCCTCCGCACGTCGGCATTGCGCAGGAGGAGTCGCTCTCGGCCGGCCCGGGGGAGAACGGCGGCACCGAGGTGCTGGATGGGCCGACCTTCTCCGCATCGGAAGGATGGGACTGGATTCCGGGAATTCGCGACCGCGAAACCGGCATCTGGCAAGATGTGACGCTGTCCGCCTCAGGGCCGGTGCAGATCGGCGATCTGGAAGTGGTGACGACCCTGCCCAAGGCCGACAACAGCGAAGCCGATGTGGAGATCGAGGTTCCGCTGAACAATGCGAGCGAAAAGCCGGTGGAGGGCACGCTGACCGCGGCTTTTGACGGCGTGAAGGTAACCCGGCGCGTGCATCTCGCGCCCGGCGAAACCGATGTGCGCCTCGAACCCGCGGACTATCCGGAGCTGAAGGTGCAGCACCCCAAGCTGTGGTGGCCGAACGGCTACGGCGCTCCGGCGTTGCACACGCTGCACACCATCTTCACCGTCGACGGCACGGTCAGCTCGGCCAAACAAATCCTGTTCGGCATGCGCGAGGTCAGCTACGAGCTCTCGCTGCTGGATGCTGCCGGACATTTGCAGCGCGTGCAGATCATGCCCAGCCGCAGCTTCGACGCGGAGACGGCGCTGATCGATTCCACGCACAAGGGAATCCGGCGGATCGACGACCCCATGCCCAACCTGCCGCCGCCGGGCCTTGTGCCGGTGGCGCAGGAGCCTGCGCACATCTGGGTGCAGACGCTGGCCCCGGGGGCGGAGAACTCCCCCTCGGTGCGTCCGGTGGCGGGCGGCTGGCCCGGCACCGATCTGGTGATCCTGGTGAATGGAGTGCGGATTGCCGCGCGCGGCGGCAACTGGGGTATGGACGACGCGATGAAGCGCGTCAGCACCGCGCGCCTGGAGCCGTTCTTCCGCCTGCACCGTGACGCGCACGTAAACCTGATCCGCAACTGGATGGGTCAGAACACCGAAGAGAACTTCTACGCGCTCGCCGACAAGTACGGCATCATGGTGTGGAACGACTTCTGGGAATCCACCCAGAACTACAATCTCGAGGCGCAGGACCCGGCGCTGTTCCTGAAGAACGCGCGCGACACGATTCTGCGCTTCCGCCATCATGCTTCGATCGTGGTCTGGTGCGGGCGCAACGAGGGCGTGCCGCAGGCGCCCATCAACCAGGGACTGGCCGAGCTGGTGCGCACGCTCGACCACACGCGTTACTACACGCCCAGCTCGAACCAGGTGAACCTGCGCCCCTCCGGTCCTTATTTCTGGCACCAGCCCTCGACCTACTTCCGCATCAACCGCGGCTTCAGCGTGGAGCTGGGGCTCCCCAGCGTGCCCACACTCGAAAGTGTCGAGTCGTTCATTCCCGCGCCCGACCGCTGGCCGATCAGCGACACCTGGGCGTATCACGACTGGCACCAGGCCAACGGCGGAAGAGTAGCGCCGTACATGGACGCGATGAGCGCGGAGTTCGGCGCGCCCACCAGCTTCGACGACTTCGTGCGCAAGGCGCAGATGCTCGACTATGCCGGCTATCGCGCCATCTTCGAAGGCATGGCCGCCCACCTGTGGCAGCCCAACTCCGGGCGCATGATTTGGATGACGCAGCCGGCGTGGCCCAGCCTGATGTGGAACTTCCTGAGCTGGGACTACGATACGCAGTCGAGCTTTTACGCCACCCAGAAGGCGCTGGAGCCGGTGCACGTGCAGCTCAATCTCGACAACGGCAACGTGGACCTCATCGATCTCGACGCGGCGCAAAGCTTCACGGTACGCAGCCGCGTACTCGCGCTGGATGGGCGCACCCTCAGCGACCAGACGACGCAGGTGCATGCGGCAGCCGACAACCGCACCCCGGTGACGCGGCTCGATCTTGCCGCGCTTGCGAAGGGGCACACGGTGTTTGTGGTGCTCGATGCCGCCGATGCCGCCGGCAACCCGGTGAGCCACAACTTCTATTGGTGGGCCGAGAAGGAGTCGACGCTGCGCGAGCTGGACAGCTTGCCGGCAGCGAAGATCGCTGCCACAGCAACCGGCGCGGCGGCGAACGGCGAGCAGCAGGTAAAGGTCGCGCTGACCAATTCCGGCCCTAGCGCCGCACTGCTGGTGAAGCTCACGCTCGAAGATGCCGCGACCGGCAAGCGCATCCTGCCCGCCTACTACAGCGACAACTACGTTTCGCTGCTGCCGGGCGAACAGCGGACCATCACCATCGGCTATCCCGCGGGCGCGGCGAAGCCGGCGATTGCATTGCGCGGCTGGAACCTGGGCGCGCAGGTGATCGCCGTGCGCTAGCCGAGCGGAGCAGGCATCGTGCCGAGCGCCGCCTCATTGGCGGGTGGCGCATCCTTTTCTCCTCTACCCCCACTTAGCGAGGGTGCCCTATCCTTCGCTTCTTTCTAGCGAAGGGTAGGAGAGCACAAAGCTCGACCGCCGGATTCCCGATAACGAAGATCTTCGGGTAATTGATTCCCTCTCTGGAAAGCCGTACAGTTACGCCAACACGCAATAGGAGGATCCGGA
>JAJZCY010000193.1 GCA_021828835.1 Acidobacteriota bacterium
CCGCCGCAGCCGCGAAGCCATGGAGGTGGCGGACGATGCCGCCGGCCTGGCCACCACCGTAGACGATGGCGACCTGATCCGCGTCTATTCCATCGTGCCGGCTTATCAGAAGACGGTGATGCTGCGCGGCAACGTCGCGAATCCCGGCCGCTTCGCCTGGCATCCCGGGATGCGCATCAGCGAGCTCATCCCCGACCGGGATTCGCTGCTGACGCGCAACTACTGGTGGCATCGCGCGCAGTTGGGGCTGCCCACGCCGGAGTTCCAACCCATGCCCGCGCTCGAATATATGCACCAGCCGTCCGCCGGTTACCCGGCGCGCGTTCCCGTGCACGCTGTTCCGCCCGACACCGCGCTCGAGGCCCGCACCCTGCCGGGCGCTGCCGCCGCCGGAGCAATGAACGGAGGAACCGCGCAAAACCAAAGCAACCTTGCCAACGGAGCGGCCGCCGGGACCAGCGCACTCGCCGCCGGCATGGCAGCCAACTACATGAACGGCCAGGCGCAGTCAGCCTCAGGCATGCAACCGAATCCGGAGCAGAACCAGACTCTGCCTGCGCAGGAACGCGCCAGCGAAGCTTCCATCGCGGCCGGTCAAAGCACGCTCTCCACGGTCACGCGTCCGCCCGCCAAGCCGCTGCAGGTACGCCTTTCCGCGCCGGAGATCGACTGGGATTATGCCCTGATTCAGCGGCTCAACCCCAAGACCTTGAAGACTGAATTCATCCCCTTCGATCTCGGCAAGCTGGTGATGGATCACGACGCCACGCAGAACCTGGAGTTGCAGCCCGGCGACGTGGTGACCATCTTCTCCGAGGCCGATATCCGCGAGCCGATCGCGCAGCAGACCAAGCTGGTCTGGCTGGAAGGCGAGTTCCGGCACTCCGGCATCTACACCGTAAGGCCCGGCGAGACGCTGCGCGACCTGGTGCGCCGCGCCGGCGGCTTCACGCCGAACGCCTACCTCTACGGATCGGAGTTTACCCGCGAATCCACGCGCGCCATCCAGCAGGAGCGCATCGACGAGTACGTGCAGAACATGAACCTGAGCATGCAGCGCGGCATCCTGGATCTGGCGGCGTCGCCCGCCGTGTCCCCACAGGATATGGCCAGCAGCGCGGCCGCATCGAGCGTGGAACGGCAGTTGCTCGCCGATCTGAAGAAGATTCGCGCCACCGGCCGCATCGTGCTGGAGTTCAAGCCCGGCAGCGACAGCATCGACTCGGTGCCCAATATTCCGCTGGAAGATGGCGACCGATTCACGGTGCCCCCGGTTCCCGCCACCGTGAATGTGGTCGGGGCGGTCTTCGACCAGAATGCCTTTCTCTATCACCAGCAACATGACGTGAACGCCTATCTGCGCATGGCCGGCGGCCCCACCAAGGACGCCGATCGTAGTCAGGCATTCCTCATCCGCGCCGACGGCGAAGTCATCAGCCATGGCATGGCGAACGGCCCCTGGGGCAACGAGTTCAACAATCTTCCGGTCTATCCGGGCGACACCATTCTCGTACCCGACAAGACGCTCAGGCCATCGACCTTGCGCGGCGTGCTGGATTGGACGCTGATCTATTCGCAGATCGCCTCGCAGGCCGCGATCAGCGCAGAGTTTCTGACCTTGCTGCTTCCCTGAGCCCTGAGCCCGCTTCATCCACAGGGAGCAGCCTTGCACCATCGCTTTTCCAACACGCAGGAGTTCATGGCAACAGAAGCACCCATCTCGGAATTGCACGCGCAGCACGAGCCCGGGTTTGAAAACCAGGTTGAGCGCTCCCGCAAGGGCGAGGACCTCACGATGCTGGACATCTTCGTGATTCTGGCCGACCACAGGCGCGTGATTCTTTGGATCACAATGACCTGCACCCTGCTCGCTATACCTATCGCTCTGTTGCTGCCCAAGCGCTTCACGGCCACCGTGACGGTCCTGCCCCCGCAACAGAACTCCTCGCTGAGCGCGCTGCTGGCCTCTTCGCTCAGCAGTATCGGAGGCTCCTCCGGCCTGGGCGGCCTGGGCGGCATGGCGGCGCTGGCAGGCGGCAGCCTGGGCCTCAAGAACGCCAACGACCGCTATGTGGGCATGCTGCGCAGCCGCGTGGTCGAAGACGCAGTCATCCGCCAATTCAATCTGCAAAAGGAATACGACGAGAAATATCTGTCCGACGCCCGCAGAAAATTCGAATCGCGCGCCGAGGTCGACGGCAATGCCAAGGACGGCATGATTCACATCTCCGTGACCGATCCCAATCCCCGCCGCGCTATGGAGATCGCCAACGGCTACGTGGATCAGTTCCGCAAACTCTCTGAGAATCTGGCGATCGGCGAGGCATCGCACCGCCGCCTCTTCTTCGAGCAGCAACTTACCCAGGCCAAAGACAATCTGGAAAAGGCCGAAGAAGCGCTCAAGCAAACCGAGCAAACCACCGGCCTCATCCAGCTCGACAGCCAGGCGCGCGCGCTGATTGAAACCGTGGCCTCGCTGCGCGCGCAGATCACCGCCCACCAGATGATGATCCAGGCCATGGAGACCTATGCCACCGGTCAGAACGCGCAACTGGTGCAGGCGCAAAAGGAGCTCGACAGTCTGCGCGCCCAGTTGTCCCGGCTGGGCGGCTCGAAACAGACCGACGACGGCCTGATCGTGCCCAAGGGACTGGTCCCGCAGGCCGGTCTCGAGTACATGCGCAAGCTGCGCGACGTGAAGTATTACGAGGCTATCTTTGAGATCCTGGCCCGCCAGTACGAACTGGCGCGGCTCGACGAAGCCCGCGAAGGCTCCATCATTCAGGTGGTCGATCCCGCCACCGTTCCCGATAAGCGTTCCTTCCCCAAGCGAAGCTTCATCGTGCTCGGCACCTTTGCCGGAAGCTTCCTCATCTCCATTCTGGTGGCGCTGCTCATGGCCTCGTTGGAAAGGATGAAGCAGGATCCCGAGTCAGCGCTCAAACTGGAACATATTCACCGTGCGCTGCAATTCAGGCACCGCACAGAACCGCTCGACCGCTCCGAGTCCTGAGCTGCCGCCCATGCCTTGCCCCGCAGTTCAATTCCGTATGCTCCGCTCCAGCACGGTAGCCGGCGCAATCCCCTCGGCTTCAATCGACGAGGCGCTCCGCGCGGCTCTTCGCGCCCCGGATGGGACTCCGCCGCACGACCTCCAGGAGAGGAAAACGCGATGAAAGAGCTGGAAAAGCACTACCTGCGGCCAGGTCCGGCCGGCAATGCCGCCGGCGTGGACGATGCCGCGCCCCCCCCGGCAACGGTCGCAGCCGTCATTGTCCTCTACCGTCCCGATCCGGCTGTCTTCACGCGTCTCGTCGCCAGCATCGCTTCCCAGGTGCAGAAAATCTTTGTGATCGACAACACGCCCGGGGCTCAGGCTCCGCCGGCGGCACTCGAAGATTGCGGATGCCCGCTGGCCTATCACGCCAACGGCAAGAACAAGGGTTTGGCGGCCGCTCAGAATCTCGGCCTCGAGAAGGCCATCTGCCATGGCTTCACGCATGTCCTGCTGCTCGATCAGGACAGCACCCTGCCGCCCGGCGCGGTGGACGGGCTGCTGGCAGCCGAGCAGGCTCTGCTCCGCCAGGGAAGGCCGGTCGCCGCCGTCGGGCCGCTCTACATCGACGAGAAGACCGGCGAGCGCTCCCGCGGCGTGCGCCGCTCCTGGATTCACATCCGATGGGACTCCATTCCGCTGGACAAGACGGAACCCGTGCTCACCGATTACGTGATCGCTTCCGGCTCGCTGATTCGCACCAGCGTGCTGCTCCACGTGGGCCTCATGCGCGATGAGCTGTTCATCGATTGGGTCGACACGGAATGGAGCTACCGCGCCAACAGCTACGGCTACGAGGCTTACATCGTCCCCACCGTCAGTATGCGCCACAACGTGGGGGACGCCACCGTGCACTTCCTCGGCAGGCGCTTCAACCTGCACAGCCCCATCCGCAACTACTACATCGTGCGCAACGCCGTGTACCTGCTCAAGGACTCGCGCATGAGCCCGCGCTGGCGCTTCACCATGCTGATCTATGTGCCCAAGTACATCCTCGTGCATGCCTGGCTCTCGCGCGATCGCTGGAGCAGCTTCAAGCAGATGCTGCGCGGAGCCTTCGAAGGACTCACTGGAAGAATGAGGCCGCTTTCTGCGTCATGACGCCTTACTTCTTCATCTACGGGTTTGTGGCCGCCGGCGTCTCGCTCTGTTTTCTGGACGACGCTCCGACCCGCCGCGTTGTGCAGAACTACTACCTGATCCTGCTCATGGTGGCGCTGGCCATCTTCGCCGGGATGCGTGGGCCAGGTATCGATAACGACTTTGAGAACTACGTCGTATGGTTCGATCTCATCAAGGCCGGCAACGCCCCGCTGTTCGCCTGGCTGCGCGATCCGGCTTTCGCCTGCATGTCGTGGGTGGTCGCGCAGCTTGGCTTTCCCTATTCGGTGGTGGCCTTCCTGTATGCCCTGCTCGGCCTGCTAGCCACCTGGAGGTTTGCCGCCGCGGTTTCCGCGCAGCGCTGGGTTACGCTCCTCTTCTACCTGCTCTTCTGCCAGTACTTCATGGTGCTGGAGATGACCGAGATTCGCGCCGCCGTCGCCATTCCGCTCATGGGCCTGGCTCTCTACCAGGCCTCGCAGGGCAAACGCCGCGCCGCCATCTGGACTTACCTGATCGCGCTGGTGTTTCACTTCTCGGTGATCGTGGCGCTGCCCTTCCTCGTCATGCTGCTGGCCGGCGCGCGCTTCCGCACCCGCGCCTGGCTCTACTGGATGATCGCGGCCGGCGCTGTCGCTTCCGTCACCATGCGCAGCATTATCAATCTGCTCTCCGGCCTCTACCGCCTCTCGGAATACCTCAATGGCGGCGCCGAACAGCACGACCTGCGCGTGATCTCCTGGTACGCGCTCGCCCACCTCATCTTCATCCTGGTGCCCACGGTCTTCCTGTGGAAGCGGCTCACGCGCCATCAGCGCATGGCCACACTGGCCTGCAGCATGGGGCTCCTGTTCTTTGTCATCTTCGGCTGGAACACCGGCTTGGCTACCCGTCTCCTCTACATCTTCGACATCTACTGGCTGCTGATCATGATGATGATCCTCGAAGTCCTGCACGACAACGCCCGCGTCATCTATGTCGGATTCCTGACGCTCACCGGCCTGGCTCTGTTCTGGAAGTCGCTGACCTACATGCAACCGTATTCAACCCTGCACCCGTGGGATGCAATGCTGCACCCGCTCGCGAATCTTGTCGCCGTCCACCTCTAACCGAATCCACAAGACAACAGAAGCGAGGCAGCAGTGAAGCTGGCAATTCTGGGAACCCGTGGAATTCCCGCGCGCTACGGCGGTTTTGAGACCTTCGCGGAGCGGCTCGCCGTGGGCCTCGTCGAAATGGGTCACGAGGTGACGGTCTACTGCGCGGGAAGCGCCTCCGCAGCTCCCGAGGAGTATCGCGGCGTGCAGCTGCGCTATTGCCCCGCCCCCCGCCTGGGGCCGCTCGAAACAATTCTCTACGACATCTTCTGCCTGTGGGACGCGCGCCGGAGCTTCGATGTGGTCTACATGCTCGGCTACGGCGCCGCCCCGGCCTGCAAGATTCCCCGCCTGTGGGGCACGACGATCTGGATCAATCCCGACGGCCTGGAGTGGGCCCGCGCCAAATGGAACGCGCTGGCGAAAGCCTACTTCCGCATGATGGAGTGGGCCTCCGTGCGGATGGCCGATCGCGTCATCGCCGATGCCCAAGCCATCGCCGCCAGCCTGGCCGAGCGCCACGGCCAGCGGCACTCCTGCTCCGTGATTCCCTACGGCTGCGAGATCGTCGATGCCCCGCCCCCCGCCAGCTTGCTAGCGGAATGGGAGCTCAGCGCCGGCGATTATTACCTGGTCGTCTGCCGTCTCGAACCGGAGAACCATGTGCTCGAAATCCTGCGCGCCTTCCAGCAGTCGCGCAGCGCGCGGAAAATGGTGGTGGTCGGCAATCATCGCGCCCCCGGCAGCTACGCGCGCCAGCTCCGCGCCATCCAGGATCCGCGCATTCGCATGATCGGCACGGTCTACGATCCCGAGCGGCTCACCGCGCTCCGTTCTCACGCCTTTGCCTACATGCACGGTCACAGCGTGGGCGGAACCAATCCCTCGCTGCTGGAGGCCATGGGCTGCGGCAACGCCGTCTTCGCGCACCGCAATCCCTTCAACCAGGAGACGCTCGGAGGCACGGGGATCTTCTTCGACGGCGTGAACGACCTGGCAGGGGCCATCGACGAAGCCGAACGGGACGAGCACCTGCTGCACGCGCGCCGGGCCGCAACCAAGCTGCGCGCCCGCACTTACTACCAGTGGTGCGACGTGGTCGCCAGCTATGCCTCGCTGCTGGAACAGAAGGCAGACGTTCGCCAGCCCGCCTGAGCCGCGCGCGCGGTCTCCAGCTTGCCGCGGCGAGGCATGAATCGTATGCTTTTGCCGTGACCACCACGCTCGTTGAATGTGTTCCGAATTTTTCCGAGGGCCGCGACCCCGCCAAGGTCCAGGCTATTGTGGATGCGATGAGCATTCCCGGCGTCTACCTGCTCGATCGCGAGATGGACGCCGATCATAACCGCTGCGTGATTACCCTGGTGGGCGAACGCGAAGCCGTGCAGGAAGCCGCCATCCGCGGCGTCGGCAAAGCCGCCGAGCTGATCGACCTGACCCGCCACCAGGGCGCCCATCCCCGCATGGGCGCGGCCGACGTCGTTCCCTTCATTCCCATCGACGGCGTGACGCTCGAAGATTGCGTGGCCATGGCGCGCCACGTGGGCGCGGAGATCTGGAAGCGCTACTCGATCCCGGTGTATCTCTACGAAGCGGCGGCCACCGCGCCCGAGCGTCAGAACCTGGAGAACCTCCGCCGCGGACAGTTCGAAGGCATTCGCGACGAGATCGCCACCAACCCCGCGCGCCGGCCCGACTTCGGCGAGCCCCGCGTGCATCCCACCGCCGGCGCAACCGTCGTCGGCGCGCGCAAATTTCTCATCGCCTACAACATTTTTTTGAATACCGGCGACGTGAACATCGCCAAGAAGATCGCCAAGGCCATTCGTTTCTCCTCGGGCGGACTGCGCTATCTCAAGGCTGCCGGCTTCCTCGTTCGCGGCCAGGCGCAGGTCTCCATGAACCTCACCGACTTTGAGCAGACGCCCATTCACCGCGTCTTCGAGCTGGTGCGCCGGGAGGCGGCGCGCTACGGCGCAGTGCCCGTCTCGAGCGAGATCGTCGGGCTCATCCCCAAGCTGGCCCTGGAGCAGGCGGCGGAGTGGTTTTTACAGGTGGAGAACTTCGACTCCTCGCTGATTCTCGAGAACCGCCTGGCCGCGGTGATGAGCGGCAAGATGGCGCACGGCGGCCCCTCTGCCGGGCTCAGCGCCGGCATCCAGCCCTTCCTCGAACAGCTCGCCGCGCCCACCGCAACCCCGGGCGGCGGCAGCGCTTCGGCCGCCAGCGCAGCCATGGCTGCGGGCTTGGCGCACATGGTCGCCTCCATGTCGCGCGGCAAAAAGGCCTACCTGCAATTCGAAGCGCCGCTCAGCGAAGCCATCGCGCGCCTGGCCGCGCTGCGCGCGGAGATGACCGCGGCCA
>JAJZCY010000194.1 GCA_021828835.1 Acidobacteriota bacterium
GTGATGGGCGACCAGAGCTATGAGAGCAGCCGCGCCCTGGGCCTGGCGCTTGCCCGGCTGATCCAGCACGAGAACAACCACAATAGGACCCTGGTGCTCGCCAGCTCCGACCTGTCCCACTATCACACCAGCACCGAGGCCGAGAGCCTGGACCACAAGGCGCTGCATGCGCTGGAGGGTTGGGACTACTTCACCATGGCGCGCAACTTCGGCGCGCAGGTGTGGGAGGCCTGCGGCGGCGGCCCGGTGGTCGCGGCCATGGTCTACGCCGAACGCATGGGCGCCAACCGCGCTGAAGTGCTGCGCTACGGCCACTCCGGTGAGACTTCAGGAGACCGCACCCGCGTAGTGGGTTATAGCGCCGATGTGTTCGTGAAAGCCGCGCACCCCTCGGCGGCCGCTGAGCCTTTCGCGCTTTCCGAAGCAGAAAAGCAGGAGCTGCTGGCAATCGCGCGCAACTCGGTGGAGTGGATCGTGAGCCACCGGCAACCCTACGATCCGCCGGTTCCGGCCAGCGCAACGCTCAACCGCGAATACGGCGCCTTTGTGACCCTGACCAAGCACGGCATCCTGCGCGGCTGCATCGGCTACACGGCCGCGGTCAAGCCGCTATACATGACCCTGCGCGACATTGCTACCCTGGCCGCGCTGCGCGATCCGCGCTTCTCCCCGGTGGCGGCCGAAGAGCTCGATTCGCTCTCCTACGAAATCTCCGTGCTGTCTCCGCTGCGCCATGTCAGCAACGTGGAGGAGATCGAGATCGGCCGGGACGGACTGTTGGTCAAATGCGGTCTGCACGAAGGCCTGCTGCTGCCCCAGGTGGCTGCCGATCAGCACTGGGATCGGACCCGGTTCGTGGAGGAGACCTGTCACAAAGCCGGCTTGCGCTCCGACGCCTGGAAGAGCCCGGAGACGGACGTCTTCCGGTTCACGGCCGAAGTGTTCTCGGAGAAGTAAAGATTGGGCGGCGGCATGCGGCGCTCCGGGGAGGCAAGCGGGTGCCGCATTTCTTTGCCAGCTTGACAGAAATGCGGCCCGAAGGCCGCGTCTGCTGCATGCAATGGTCGGGACGGGCAGATTTGAACTGCCGACCCCTCGCACCCCAAGCGAGTGCTCTACCAGGCTGAGCCACGTCCCGACACGAGGAAAACCGGTCCGCCAAGCGGGCCGGTTATTGGGGTCCTTCGTTAGTGTACACCGGCACGCCGAGGCGTGGGGGCCCCGCCCGAGCCAAGGCAAAAACTGGAGAAATCACACTTCCAGGGCCGCCGCGCCGGCTTCGGCGATGACGTCAATTTCAATCAGCACATTCTTGGGCAGGCGCGAGACCTCCACCGTGGTGCGCGCTGGCGGCTCCTCGCCGCCGCGGCCCAGGTAGGCGTCATAGACCGCGTTCATCGCCGCAAAATCATCCATGCTCTTCAGGTAGACGGTGGCCTTCACCACGCGGTCAAGGCTGCTGCCTGCCTCTTCGAGAATGGCCTGCAGGTTTTCGAGCACGCGCTTGGCCTGCTCGGTAATGCCGCCGCCCACCACCTGCTGGGTGGCGGGATCCACCGGAATCTGCCCGGCCGTGAAGACGAGATTGCCCACGCGGATGCCCTGGGAATAGGGGCCGATGGCCGCGGGCGCACCATCGGTTACGATCGCCGTTCTGGTCATGGCACTGATTCTACCCCGGCTCCCCCAGGTCCCACAGCGCAACCTGCAATGTGCCGCGAGCCGCAGCGGGCATCGCTTTCAATGGCTGCGGCCCATCTCCACCAGATTCGGGCCGCGTCCGGGAGCGGCCGCCATCTCCGCAGCGGCATCGAAGCAATCGGCATCCGCAGCATCCTCTGAGCGGAAACTGAACACGGAGGAATTGGTCCATTCACCCGGCAGTCTCAGGCGCGCGCTGCCGCGCTCGATCGGAATCACCTTGGCGCCGGCTTCGTGCGACCGGAGAACAAGACTGGCGCAATTGCCGTCTGCCTCAGACTCCAGCTCAGGCGCGAGCGGGAAGATGCCGTGGAGAGAGAGAACACTGGCCACCAGGACATTCTGGCCAATGCGGCGCAGGGTGGCATCGCCATCGGGCATATCCGCAATCGCCTCGAGAATCTGCTCGAGCGCCCCCGCGTGCAGCTTCAACACGCATTGCAGCAGCTCTTTGGCGAGGGCGCGCGTGCCCAGATCGCCCTGGCTTCGGAGCCGCCTCACGAGCTCTTCGATGTGCTCGCTGCGGCCCGTGAATTCATCCCGGACCTTCGCCATCGGGCTCCTTCAAAGGATTGAGTTCGTCGGGCTTGCGCAAAAAGAATCGCCGCATACGAGCGCAGCGCTTTCCGGTATCCGCAATTGCAGATTCCGGTGAGATGCCCGGCCATATCTGAAGGATGTCTGGAGAGAGCGGCGCCGGGCGAGAGGCCCGGCGCCTTGAGAAGAGAGGATGCGTCTTACTTCGCGAGGTCGTCGAGCGCCAGGTTCAGCTCCAGCACGTTGACACGCGGCTCGCCCAGAATGCCAAGCGAGCGCTGCGTTATATGTGCCGCGATCAGCGCGCGCACCGCTTCAACCGACATGCCGCGTGCCCGGGCCACCCGCGCCGCTTGATAGTACGCGGCATCCGGCGTGATATCCGGGTCCAGACCCGAGCCCGAGGTGGTCACCATGTCGATGGGCACGGGCTTTCCGCCGTTCGCCGCGGCGATCTTGTCGATGTCGCCCTGCATGCGCTGCGCCAGCTTGGCGTTGGACTGGGCCAGGTTGGAGCCGCCCGAGGAGGTGGCATCGTAGCCGTTGCCCGCCGCCGAGGGCCGGGGATGGAAGTACTGGGCCGACGTGAAGCTCTGCGCGATCAGCGAGGAGCCAATCACCTGGCCGTTCTTCAGGATCAGGCTGCCATTCGCCTGATGCGGAAAGAGCGCCTGCGCCATACCGGTCACAAGGAACGGGTAAGCCAGTCCTAACAGAATCGCGGTGAGAATCGTAAAGCGGATGGCAGTTCCCCACACCGAATGAGCCACCGGGGCTGCCGAGGCGTGGGCTCTTTGCCACTCGGGGATCGCCAGTTCGTCTTCCGGAAGGTGCGCGTTTGAGATGGGTTGCACGAGAGTTCTCCTTGTTGCTTACGCCAGGTGCAGCGCGACCAGGCACAGGTCGATCGCCTTGATGCCGATGAAGGGAATGATGATCCCCCCCAGCCCGTAGATCAGCAGGTTCTGCCGCAGCAGCACGCCCGCAGGCTTCGGCTCGTACTTCACGCCCTTCAGCGCCAGCGGGATCAGGGCAATGATGATCAGCGCGTTGAAGATCACCGCCGACAGAATCGCGGACTGCGGCGAGTGCAGGTGCATGATGTTGAGCGCGCCCAGCACCGGGAAGACACCCAGAAACATGGCCGGGATGATGGCGAAGTACTTGGCCACGTCGTTGGCAATCGAAAAAGTGGTGAGCGCTCCACGCGTCATCAGCAACTGTTTGCCAATCTGCACGATCTCGATGAGCTTGGTGGGATTCGAGTCCAGATCGACCATGTTGCCGGCCTCTTTGGCCGCTTGCGTGCCGCTGTTCATGGCCACGCCCACGTCGGCCTGGGCCAGCGCCGGCGCGTCGTTGGTGCCATCGCCGGTCATGGCCACCAGCTTGCCCTTGGCCTGCTCGCGCTTGATCAGGTCCATCTTGTCTTTGGGCTTGGCCTCGGCCAGAAAATCATCGACGCCGGCTTCCTTGGCAATCACCGCTGCGGTCAACGGATTATCGCCAGTAATCATGATGCTGCGGATGCCCATGGCGCGCAGATGGGCAAGACGCTCCTTCAAGCCTCCCTTGACTACGTCTTTGAGATACACCACCCCGAGAGCGCTCTCATTCTCGGCCACCACCAGCGGCGTGCCGCCCAGGCGCGAGATCTCTTCCACCTTGTCCGCCACCGCGCGCGGCACACGCGAGCCGGCCGCCTCCACGAACTTTGCGATGGCATCGGCCGACCCTTTGCGGATCATGGCGCCGGGCAGGTTCACGCCGGACATGCGGGTCTGCGCGGTGAAAGGCACAAACTCCGCCTGAATGCTCTCCAGATCGCGCCCGCGCAGGTTGTACTTCTGCTTGGCGAGAACCACGATGGAACGGCCCTCGGGCGTCTCGTCCGCGATGGAAGCCAGTTGCGCCGCGTCGGCCAGCCGTTCCGTTGTCACGCCGGGAGCGGGAAAGAACTCGGTGGCCTGGCGATTGCCGAAGGTGATGGTGCCGGTCTTGTCGAGCAGCAGCGTGTTCACGTCGCCGGCCGCCTCCACTGCGCGGCCCGACATAGCCAGCACGTTGTACTGCACCAGGCGGTCCATCCCGGCGATGCCGATGGCCGACAGCAGCCCGCCGATAGTGGTGGGAATCAGGCACACCAGCAGCGACACCAGCACAAAGATGGTCTGCGGCGCGTGCGCATACATGGCAAAGGGCTGCAAGGTGACCACCGCAAGCAGGAAGATGATCGTCAGCCCCGAGAGCAGAATGCTGAGCGCGATCTCGTTGGGCGTCTTCTGCCGGCTCGCGCCCTCCACCAGCGCGATCATGTGGTCGAGGAAGGTCTCGCCGGGATTGGAGGTAATCCGCACCTTGATCCAGTCGGAGAGCACGCGCGTCCCGCCGGTCACCGCGGAGCGGTCGCCGCCCGACTCGCGCAGCACCGGGGCCGACTCGCCGGTGATCGCGGATTCATCCACGGAAGCGACGCCTTCGATCACCTCACCGTCGCCGGCAATGTATTGGCCCGCTTCCACGCGAATGATGTCGCCGGCGCGCAGTAGCGAACTGGAGACGGTCTCCATGCTGCCGTCGGCTTTGTAGCGGTAGGCGATGGTCTCGGCCTTGGCCTTGCGCAGCGTGTCGGCCTGCGCTTTGCCCCGCCCTTCGGCCATGGCTTCCGCAAAGTTGGCGAACAGCACTGTGAACCACAGCCACAACGTGATCTGCAAATTGAAGCCGAAATCGCCGCGGTGCTGCATGGCGTTCTCGATGAGCAGCGCGGTGGTGAGCACGCTGCCGACCTCCACCACGAACATCACAGGGTTCTTCACCATAGCGCGCGGGTTCAGCTTGCGAAACGACTCCACCAGCGCCTGCGAAACAATTTGTGCATCCCACAGCTTCTTTTTCTCAGCCATGTCATTTTCCTTTGGTCCTGGGTGGCGCACTAGAAGAGGTGGCCGGCCCGCAGCAGCAAGTGCTCCAGAATCGGGCCCAGACTCAGCGCGGGGAAGAAGGTCAATGCGCCGACGATGATGATGACGCCGATCAGCAGCACCGTGAACAATGGAGTATTGACCGGGAACGTGCCTGGCGACGGCGGGATGGTCTTCTTCTGCGCCAGGTTGCCGGCTAGCGCCAGCACCGGAATCATCATCAGGAAGCGGCCGATGAGCATGTCGAAGCCCATCGCGATGTTGTACCACCAGTTGGTTCCCAGGCCCGCGAAGGCAGAACCGTTGTTGCCAGCACCCGAGACGAACGCATAGAGAACCTCGGTGAATCCGTGCGGCCCGGGATTGGCCATGGCAGTCAAGCCTGCGGGCCGCAGCACAAAGATGGCGCTGAAGACCAGGATGATAAAAGCGAAGATGAGCGCGTAGAGCATGGCCATCTTCACGTCGTAGGCCTCGATCTTCTTGCCCAGGTACTCGGGCGTGCGGCCCACCATCAGACCCGCAATAAACACCGCCAGCACGACGAAAATCAACATCCCGTACATGCCCGAGCCCACGCCGCCAAAGATGATTTCCCCGGCCATGATGTTGGACAACGGGACCATGCCGCCCAGCGGAGTGAAGCTGTCGAACATGCTGTTCACCGCACCGCAACTCGCGTCCGTGGTCACGGTAGAGAAGAGCGCGGAGTCGCTGATGCCGAACCGGACCTCCTTGCCTTCCATGTTGCCGCCGGGCGCAGTCGCGGTCTGCGTCTGCACCGCGCTGTGAATCACCTTGTAGGGGTGCGCCTCGGCCCAGTAGCAAACCGTGAACCCTACCGCGAAGAGGATATACATCGCTGCATAGACCGCCCAGCCGTGCCCCTTCGAGCCGGTCATGGTCCCCAACGTGTAGGTGAGTCCCGCGCCGATCAGGAAGATCAGCCACATCTCGAGGAAGTTGGTCGCAGGTGTCGGATTTTCGTAGGGATGAGCGCTGTTGGCATTGAAGAATCCGCCGCCGTTGGTGCCCAGCTCCTTGATAGCCTCCTGCGAGGCCACCGGCCCTTGCGCAATGGTCTGGGTCGTGTGCTCCAGCGTGTGCGCCGCGGTGTACGCATTCATGTTCTGCGGAACGCCCTGCCAGACCAGGATCAGCGCGGAGATCACCGAGAGAGGCACGAGCACGTAAAGCAGCGTGCGGGTCATATCGACCCAAAAGTTGCCGATCGTCGCCGAGGTGGTGCGCTTGATGCCGCGGATCAGCGCGATGGCCACCACAATACCAGCGGCGGCGGACCAGAAGTTGTGGGTCGCCAGGCCCATCATCTGGGTGAAGTAGCTCATCGTGGATTCGCCGCCGTAGAACTGCCAGTTGGTATTGGTCGTGAAGCTGGCGGCGGTGTTGAAGGCCAGATCGGGACCGACGGCGCCCAGATGCTGCGGGTTCCAGGGAAGATACTGCTGCAGCCGCTCGATGGCGTAAGTGAAAACCATCGTGACCGCTGAAAAACCGAGCAGCGCAAACGCGTACTGCCGCCAGTTCATTTCGGCTTCGGCTTGCACCCCGCAGAGCTTGTAGATGAGCCGCTCCACCGGGCGTAGAACGGGAGAGAGCCAGGTACGCTCGCCTTCCATCACACGGGCCAGGTAGAGGCCGACCGGCTTGACGAAGAGCAGCAGCACGATCGAGAAGAGGCCAAACTTCTCCGGGAAAAGCAGCGTCAGCACCAGGTATCCGCACAACAGGACCGAGAGGGCGAGCGCCGCGATGGTTACGATTGGAGAGTGCATGGGTTACCTCAGCTTCTGGCAGGCCTTGACGTAAAGAAAGGCCACGCCGAAAAACACGGTGGTAAAAAACAGCATCGAGACGTCCTGCATGGCATATCTCCCAAGCGTGATTCTCGGCGGGGATCGCTGGGGACGCTACAAGGAATTCCTAAAGAAGTCGTAAGGGCGTGGAGCCGGCGCGAAGGAGATCGCGGGAAAGCGCGGAAGAAGCTTGGGGGAGAGAGAAGCCGCGCAGGTCTACTGGCGCGATGGACACCGCCCGCACCGCCGCTGCGGGGAGCGGCGCTCTTTAGTCAGCCTGCGCTCTCGCCTTCCGGAAGAAAGCGATAGCCGATCCATGGCTCGGTCTGGATATATTCGCGCCCGGAAGCGCTTTGCAGTTTCTTGCGTAGCTGTCCGATAAACACCCGCAGATACTCCGGCTGCTGCGCCGACTGCGATCCCCACACCGCGGTCAGCAGCGCCCGATGGGTCAGGACCTTGCCGCTGTTCCGCGCAAAATGGAGCAGCAGGTCGAATTCCTTGGGCGTGAGGTGCAGTGACTGGCCAGCCACGGTGACCGTGTGCGCGGCCGGATCGATGTGGAAGTCGCCGGCAGTTACAGTCTCGTCGCCGGAGCGCTCCGGCGCGCGGCGCAGCTGCGCGCGCA
>JAJZCY010000195.1 GCA_021828835.1 Acidobacteriota bacterium
GGAGGCCGGCGTCGGCGGCGACGATATTGAGGCCGAGCTTGTCACGAAGATTTTTCTGGACGCTCTGGAATTCGTTTTTGCGCAGGACGCCGTTGTTGACGAAGATGCAGGTCAACTGATCGCCGATGGCCTTGTGCACGAGCATGGCGGCGACGGAGGAATCGACGCCCCCGGAGAGGCCGCAGATGACGTGACCGGAGCCGACCTTCTGGCGGACGGCGGCCACCGTGGTCTCGACAAAGTGCGCCGGCGTCCAGTCGCCGCGCGCGCCGCAGATGGAGAAGAGGAAGTTCTTGATGAGTTGCGGTCCGAGTGGGGTGTGGTGCACCTCAGGGTGGAACTGCACCGCCCAGATGCGGCGCTCCGCGTTCTCAATGCCGGCGAGGGCATTGGCGGACGCGGCGATGCGGCGAAAGCCGGCGGGCAGCTCCAGCGCCTCGTCGCCGTGGCTCATCCATACGTGCAGGCCAGCGGGCAACTCTGCGAAGAGCGGCGAGGCGGTGTGTTCGATGCTGACCTCGGCATGCCCGTACTCGCGCTTGGGCGCGGAGCGCACCTTGCCGCCCAGATTGTGCACGATGAACTGCAAGCCATAGCAGATGCCCAGCACCGGCACGCCCTGTTCGAGAATGCGCGCATCGGCGGCGGGAGCATCGGCGTCATAGACCGACGAGGGGCCGCCGGAAAGGATGATGCCAATGGGCTTGTGAGCCTGAATCTCACTGAGCGGCGCCGTGCAAGGGAGCACGACGGAGAAGACGTTCTGCTCGCGGGTGCGGCGCGCGATCAGCTGGGTGTACTGCGAGCCGAAATCGAGGATAACAACTGTCTGGGTGTCCACGCTTTAGTTTGGCAGGGGGCGCGGGGGGGTGTAAAGACGCTCGATAAACGCAGCAGATTTATACTCCGGGTACGATGCGCAATTCCCAGACGCCATCGCGGCAGAACCTGTGGTCACCAAATTTCCAAGTTCCAGCCGGTTGATACGCCGGTCGATGGCAATCTTCGCGCGGGCGTCGTGCAGCCGAAGCTGCCACTCCGCGACCACGTCCTTCCCTTCCGGCGTGAGGTAATGGCGGATCTCGTGCACAGATAGTTATCGTTTATAAACGAAAACCACGCAAGGATCGGCTCTACGGCAGCTTGGCCGCCGCGGCCACCGGGTCCCAATGGTCCTTACCGGCCAGGAAGACACGCGGCCGGTACTGCGCCGCTTCGCTGGCTGTGAGCTGGTGCGACCAGGGCAGGCGCGCCTTGGGGTTTGCGCCGGGGCCCTTGTCGTGGAACTCCGCGTAGTAGGCGTGCAGGTTGGGCGACATCCTGCCCCACGCGTTCCAGCCTGCCGGAATCAGGTCAGATGGCAGTTCGGTATTGAGGTAGACAACGCGCGAATACGCCCGCCACGGCCGGCCCAGACCGATCCATTGCTTCCGCGCCGTGGCATCGATGCCGCTGGTCACCTTGCTGTCGACGATCACGTAGCCGGTCATCTGCTCGGCTGAGGTGCGCGACTGGGCGGTCACAAAGCCTGGCCCGTTGGAGCGGAGTTCGTCGTGGTCGAAGACCGCGGCGGCATTGCCGAAGATGTAGTCCACGCCGCCTTCAATATAGGAATCCACATAATATTGGCGGCCGTAGTCGGCAAAGAGCGTGTCCTGGTGACCGAGAAAGCGGCAATGCTTGAACACAGCGCGGTCCGAGCGCACCGCCGCTGCCACCGCCTGGCCGGTATTGCCCGCAGTGTTTTCAAACGTGATGTTGTCGGCCTCGAAGCCGGTGCCGTTGATCTCCACGGTTTCGGTAAAAAAGGTGCCGCCTGCCTGCTTTGCGTTCAGGCTGTTGGTGATCACTACATCAGACGGCGATTTGCCCATGCCGATGAGGGTGATGTTGGGGTGGTTCTGGGTGACGATGACGCGCTCATGGTAAACGCCGGGCGCGATCTCGATGTAGACGCGGCCGCCCTTGCCTGGCCAGGGGTGGTGATCCATGGCCATCTGAATCGTTGGAAATTCGGTCCTGCCTTGAACACCGGTTTTGACATCGGGAGAGACGCGCACATGAACATCCTGCGCAGAAACGAGCGAACATGCCAGGAGGCAGAGGATGGGAACTGAAATGCGACGCATGGAGACATTGTCGCTCATTCAGGAGGGGCGGCACAGAGCGCCAGCGGCGCTCGTCCATGTGTTAGGCTTTTGCCATCGCAAAACGGTAGTTGCACTCTTCATCAACAGCCCCGACCCCCCGGACACGATTACCAAGCCGCGCCGGAAGTGGTCGATTCACGGTTCTCTCCAAGAGGAAATTCCGATGCGTTCACTCTTACTCGCTTCGACTATGTTGGGCATTGCGGCAGCCACTGCCGCGGCGCAGAGCCCGGCCCAGAATGCGGAGCCGCCGGTGCATCAGAACACGACTGCCCAGCCCACCGAACCGCCAGTGACCAGGAGCTTCGATCCCGCGGCCATGGATACCAGCGTGGATCCCTGTGTGGACTTCTACCAGTACGCCTGTGGCAACTGGCTCAAGCACAACCCCATTCCCGCCGATCAGTCGCGCTGGGTGCGCTCGTTCTCCCTGGTCCAGCAGCGTAATCAATATCTGTTGTGGAAAGATCTGCAGGCCGCGGCCAGCGATCCCAAGACGCCCCTGCAGAAGAAATACGGCGACTTTTACGCATCCTGCATGGACACCTCGGCCATCGACAAGCTGGGCGCCGAGCCCGTTCTGGCAGCCTGGAAGGAGATCGCGACCCTCACCGATGCCAAGCAGATTCCGGCGATGCTGGCGACCCTGGAAAACAAAGGCCAGCCCGACGGCTTCTTCGACTTTGGCGTGCAGCAGGATGAAAAGGACTCGTCCAAGCAGATCGCCGAGATCGATCAGGGCGGCATCTCGCTGCCGGACCGCGACTACTACATCGCAGACAACGCGCACTTCGCCCAGATCCGCTCCGAGTACGTGGAACACATGAAGAAGATGTTCACGTTGGCCGGGGATACCCCCGAGCAGGCGGCCAAGGAAGCGGACTCGGTGATGAGAATCGAAACGGCAATGGCCAAGGCCTTCATGAGCCGCACCGAGATGCGCGACCCCAACAAGGTCTACCACATCTATACAGTGGCCGACTTTCAGAAGATGACTCCCAATATCGATTGGAGCCTGTACTTCGACCACATCGGCATCCGGCACTTCGACACGCTGAACGTGGCCATGCCCGACTACTTCCAGGCCCTGAACGGAATGATCGCAAGCGAGCCGCTGGACGCCTGGAAGAGCTATCTGCGCTGGCATGTCCTGCACGGGATGGCGCGCGACCTGTCGACGCCTTTCTACGATGAGAACTTCGCCTTCTTCTCGCGCACGCTGGCGGGCCAGAAGGAGCCCCTGCCGCGGTGGCGTCAGTGCACCATGCAGACGGACCGCGCCCTGGGCGAGGCCGTAGGTCAGGACTGGGTGAAGCAGAACTTCCCCCCGGCCGCCAAGCAGAGCATGGACAAGCTGGTGTCTGATCTGGACCACGCCCTGGCGGAAGACATCCAGTCTCTGCCGTGGATGACTCCGGAGACCAAAAAGGCCGCCGAAGCAAAGCTGGCCATGATCCGCAACAAGATCGGCTATCCGGAGAAGTGGCGTGACTACTCCAGCCTGAACATCGACCGGACGCAGTTTGCGGAAAATGAAGAGCGCTCCGCGGTCTTCGAGCGGGACTACAACTTCAACAAGCTGGGCAAGCCGGTGGACGAGAAGGAGTGGGACATGACTCCGCCCACGGTGAACGCCTACTATAACCCGCTGTTCAACGACATCAACTTCCCGGCCGGCATTCTGCAACCGCCATTCTTCGACGCCAATGCCGACCCGGCCGTGAACTTCGGCGGTATCGGGGTGGTGATCGGCCACGAAATGACGCACGGCTTTGACGACCAGGGCTCCCAGTTCGACGGCAAAGGCAATCTGCGGCAGTGGTGGAGCGAGGCCGACCAGAAGGCATTCAAGCAGCGCACCGAGTGCGTGGCAAACGAATACAGCCACTTTGAAGCGGCGCCGGCCAAGGGCAACGCGCCCGCGGTCTACCTGAATGGCCACCTGACGCTGGGCGAGAACACAGCCGATAACGGCGGGCTGCGCATCGCCTACATGGCACTTCAGCAGGCACTGAAGGACCAGGGCAAGTCGCTCGATGAAAAGATCGGCGGCTACACCGAGGCGCAGCGCTACTTCATCGGTTTCGCCCAGGTCTGGTGCCAGAACACGCGCGACGCGGCGGCCCGGCAAGCGGCGCTCGTGGATCCGCACTCGCCGGGCAAGTGGCGGGTGAACGGGACTGTGCAAAACTTCGGCGCCTTCGCCCGGGCCTTCAGCTGCAAGAAGGGCCAGCCGATGTACCCGGTGAACTCCTGCCGGGTGTGGTAGGGGCGGGAACCAGAGTCTGCAACAGCACAAGGGCGGCGGGCCGGAGATGCTTCCGGCCGCCGCCCTTGTCGTTTTTCGCCCAATCATCAGGCTCTCCTGAGAACCCAGATCCTGCCAATAGCCGCAAATTCCGCCGCGGAATTTGGGCGGTTGCGGGGGCGTGCGTCTAAACTAGGCACAAGCAGCCTCTGGCTTTTACAATGCATCAGGGACCCGTCCCAACCCAGCATTGCTCGGGAACGACCAAACTTGGCGGGCGTGTAGCCTGACCAGGATGAAGGAATCGCATGAAGTTCACGAAATTCGGCAAGGCATTACTGACTGGCGCCCTTTCGGCCGGCGTTATCTTCGGTGTTTCGTCTTGCATCCAGAGTTATACGGTCGGCTATTTGTATGTGACGGGCACAGTCACGGCCCAGCCTAACGGCAACGGAATCGTCACCGGTTACAAAATCGATCACAACACCGGTCAGTTGGTCAGGATCAATGGTCTTCCCGTTTCCTCCGGCGGCGCCAACCCGGTGCGCGCCGTCCTGGCCAGCGGAAGCCGTTTCCTGTACGTGCTGAACCGCGGCGTGAACTCCTCGGGGTCGGGAGACTGCACGACGGCCGATCCTTGCCAGAACTCCAACATCACCCAGTATGCGGTGGGCGGCAATGGAATGCTGACCCCGCAGCAGGTGTTCTACACGCAGGGCATCAATCCCTTCCGCCTCGCGGTGGACGGCTCGGGCAGCTTCCTGATGGTTCTCGACCACGATGCCCCTTCCAGCGCCGCTTGCCAGGCGGCCCTGGGCTCGGGTGTGAGCGCCTGCGGCGACATTACGCTGTTTGCGATCGACTCCCGGACCGGCCGGCTTTCCCTGGTCCAAAACGCGCAGGTAAGCTCTGCCGGCGGTGCGCCCCTCAGCTACTTTCCGGTCCCGGCCAACCCGGTGGACTTCGCCATCACCAGCGCGTACGTGCTGACGCTGACCGGCAACAGCGCCTCGCCAGCGTTCCCCTACACCGGCGGCGCCAACGTCTTCCCGTACGCGTTTAACCCCGGTTCGGGCCAGCTGACGCTGAACCAGAATACGGTGCAGCCACTGGGCATCGCAGGGGGCAACGCCATCGTCAATGCCTCCGGCCTGGTCTACGTGCTCGACAACGAGCCACTCAGCTATACCTCCAACAACACCACCGTGACCGCGCTGAGCCAGATCCTGCCCTTCACCGTGGGCAGCAACGGCGCCCTCCAGGCCGAGACCAGCGGCAGGGTTCCGAGCGGGCCCGGCCAGGCCAATCCCATCCAGTTGATGGTCGAGAACAAGGGCATATTTGTCTACGTCGCGAACGATGGCAACAATCTCATCGGGCCCAATGGCAACAGCGGCATCGACGGATACTTCATTACCACCAACCCGGCTTTCCAGCTGAGCTTCACCTCACTGGAGCCTTATGGCTCCGGCTCGGGCCCGCAGTGCATCGTCGAGGATCCCTCATACCAGTTCATCTACACGGCCAACTACTACGATTCGACCGTAACTGGGCAGGTACTGGATCCCAACTCGGGCGTGCTGAACAAAATGGTCGTGGCAAGCAGCTATGCGCTGCCGGGTCCGGCCACCTGGTGCCTGGTGGACGGCCGCACGAGCTAATCCCCGCGTCGCGGAGCCATTCTCCAATGGAGAACCGCTCCGCGACCGATAGGCACGACCAGGGACGCAGCCCGGAAGGTGCGTCTCGCGTTCGATTTCAACACTGGTTTCCGGGGCCCAAGTTTCGGCCCGTGGGCGAAAGATGCGCATGAAGTTCAACAAAACGAGCCAGCTTGTGCTGGTATCCGCCGCCAGCCTGGCGGCGGCCCTGCTGATCACCGCCTGCCAGCAGATCACGCAGACCCTCACGGTCGACTTTGTCTACGTAGCCAGCACCCTGGCGGCAGGACCCAATCAGTACGGCGAAATCGACGTCTTCGAGATCAACTCCGAATCGGGGCACATGCGCCCCATTCCGGCCTCGCCCTTCCCTTCCGGCGGACGCAATCCGGTGTCGGAAGTAGCCTCGGCCGACTACAGCAGCCTTTTCGTCGCGAATCATGACGACAACACCGTTGTAGACTTCGTGATCGGCACCGACGGCAAGCTGTACCCTCTCAACACGGTGAACACACCGGGCGTCTATCCCACCAGCTTGGCCGCGGACAAAGCCAACCTGTTCGTCGTGGATGGATTTCAGCCGCTGCCGACGTGCTCGACTGCTGCTCCTTGCTCTGGTTCAGTCGCCATCTATCCGCTCACGGCCGCCACCAAGACAACGCCCATCACCATGGGGTCACCGGCCATCAACGGACACGAGCAGTATTGGCCGCTGTGCCGCACCGGCTACACGCTGGCGAGTGATGCCACCTGGCAGTGCAGCGCTCCGGAAAATGACGTGATCGTTCCGACAGCGGTGCAGGTCGCGCCCTCCGGCAGCTACGTCTACGTAACTGCCTACGACTCGACGATCACTCCATTCCAGGGCTTCCTGTTCGGGTTCGCGGTTGGAACCGGCGGCACGCTCACTCCGCTGCCCGGATCGCCCTTTGCGGCCGGCAAACAGCCCACGGCCCTGGCGTTCGACGGCACCGGCGCCAACCTCTACGTGACCGATTACGCGTCGAATGATGTTCTGGGCTACTCCGCCTCCGCGACCAGCGGCACCGTGACCGCGATGACCAGCGGTACAGGCGGGAGCAACCAGTTTCCGGCTGGCGGCGGGCCTTCGGGCATCGTCGTGAATCCCACCTACCCCTACGCATACGTGGTGAACTCGCTGGATGCCACCGTTACCGCCTACTCGATCAGCAACGGCGCCCTCACGCGCCTGGGGAATGCATCCTCGGGCGGCAACTACACCACGGGCGCGCAGCCAATGGCCATCGGGCTCGATCCATCCACGAATCGATTCCTGTTCACCGCGAACTTCCTGGGGAACAACGTCTCGGGATTCACGATCGATCCCACCGACGGAACGCTTTTGATTTCGCAGTCTTCTCCGTTTCCATCCAACGCCAATCCAGCCGCCGTGGCCGCAATTCCCCACAATGGCACGGGAGCCGGAATCCAGAAATAGCGGGCGTCGGACAGAGTTTAGCAATTCCCGTAGCGGCTTTTAC
>JAJZCY010000196.1 GCA_021828835.1 Acidobacteriota bacterium
TGGTGCGCTGGCGCTGGAACCCCTCCACCATCGACTTCCTCGCCTCCATCTTCCTGGTATGGATCATGCTGCGCGCGCTGCGACGTTCGGAATATTGGGATAATCGCGGCCTCTCCGCCCTGGTCCTCGCCCTCCTCGCCTTGCAATACGCGCTGGGCATCTTGGACGTGGTCTGGCTGGCGCCAGTGTGGCTCCAGGTGCTTCACCTGCTCGGTGCCGACACGCTGTGGTGCGCGCTGATCGTGCTCACCGCGCGAGTGACCTTGCAGCCAGCCGCCATCCGCGGCTAACTCCATCGGCACGAGCACTTGCGCCTCCTGCGCTCGATGCGGCTGCCTGAGCTGCGCGGACACCCTGCGTACGCTCCCCTTCAGCAGTTCAGCAACCGCCGCCTGTTGCCTGTTGCGTGCCTTGGGAGAACCTCGAGAAGATTTCCTCACCCCCTCGGGATATAACTTACGAGTAAGTAGGTGATTTACCCTACTTATCTTGTAAGAGAACTAACGCGGCACACTGCGGAGCACTTTCGCGCCTCCGCGTCCCCCCCTACAGCAACGTGGGGTAAATACCTGAAAGTGCTGAATTGACGCGGCGATCGCGTAATTCTTTCACCCTTGCGCGTGGATTTTTTACCCGATGCGCGCCGCTTTTAAGCTGTTGCTTCACGGGAAAAATTTTTCTGCATTTTTCTCCAGGACCAGGCTGGAACGCGTCAGGATTT
The DNA here is from genome assembly GCA_021828835.1 of Acidobacteriota bacterium. GTDB lineage: Bacteria > Acidobacteriota > Terriglobia > Terriglobales > Acidobacteriaceae > Telmatobacter. The sequence goes on from JAJZCY010000196.1 coordinate 722, forward strand.
TGTGTATGATTCCCCTTAGTAGTTCCCTTAGACTCGTTGCCTGACGGAGCGACTCGGAGAACTGATCGGGGAAGCGGCTTCAAGCCGTGACTTGCTCCGATCGGGGACGCGAGGCGAGACGGATCATGCGCTTGACGGTAGAGTGAAAGCCCCTCTGCACGCCAAGACAGCACACGAAGAGGTTGCTGAGTAGTACGTATCAGACGCTCGTTGGTCTTGTAGCTCAGAAACAGCCCCCAAAAATCAGTGGACAAATCCTCCCAGCATGGGCTCGGGAGAGGTGTGTTCCAAAGCTAACTCATCCCGGGGAGCACGTTTTTCCCTGAGGCAGCTCACCAATGATTCAGTTGTTTCCGAATCCGAGCAGGACTTTGCCGCAAGAGGCAGGAATTCACGCAAGGCTTTCCTGTGCAGTTTTTGCCGCTATGTCTTTCTCAGATGCCCAATCACTGAACCGGGTTGCCACACAGTGGGATGCGAGCCTGCGCTGGGAGTCGGCGCAGCTGACACATGGGGCCTGGATGAATGCCGGGTCGAAGCACAGGCGGAGATTCAGAAGGTTCGGAGCCAAGCAAGTAGGTCGCTGCCGGCCGCAGACGTTGGGCGTTTTCTCTATCGCCCGCGTCTCTGCTTCCCGCTGAAACACCAGAACCAATCCTCCGACACGAAAGGGATTCCGTGAAGTTTTTCAAGCATTCCTCCCTCGCCCTTGCCATCCTCCTCGCGAGCGCGATTCCCGCGATGGCCAGCATCACCGTCTACAGCCCCAGCAACAATGCACAGGTGTCGACGCAGTTCACCCTCAACGCAGTTTCCTCTAGCTGCTCGAACCAGCCTGTCAGCGCCATGGGCTTCTCCCTCGACAGCAGTTCCAACACCACCGTCGTGCACAGCACCTCCATCGATGCCACTGTGTCAGCCTCTACCGGCAGCCACACTTTGCATGTCAAGGCGTGGGGCAACGCCGGCGCGGCGTGTGTCACCGACGTAGCTGTCACTGTGAGCACCAGCGCCTCCACCACCGGCGGCATCACGGTGAGCAGCCCCGGCAACAATGCCTCCGTCTCCTCGCCCTTCCAGCTAAGCGCTACAGCGCCCACCTGCTCGTCACAACCTGTCTCCGCCATGGGCTACTCCATCGACTCGGGCAGCACCACGATTGTGCATGCCACCTCGATTAACACGAATGTGTCGTCTTCTTCGGGCGCGCACACTCTGCATGTCAAGGCCTGGGGCAACAGCGGCGCCTCCTGCATGACCAACGTCCCCATTAACGTCGGGACTGCGACCACTTCCACGTCCTCCACGACCTCCTCCCCTTCGAGCTCCACGTCCGGCACCACGATCCAGGGCATCACCGTCTCCAGCCCGGGCAACAACGCAACCGTCTACTCGCCCTTCGTGCTCAACGCCGCGGCAACCTACTGCTCCTCGCAGGCGGTGTCGGCCATGGGCTACTCGCTCGATAGCAGCTCCAGCACTGCCATTGTGAAGAGCACTTCGGTGTCGGCGTCCATTACGGCCGCAGCCGGTGCGCACACCCTGCACGTCAAGTCCTGGGGCAATGGCGGTTCATCCTGCGTTGCCAACATCGCCATCAACGTGGCCTCCGGCACCGGCAGCACCACCACCACTTCTTCCGGCTCCACGAGCACCACCTCGAGCTCGGGCGTCACCATCAGCTCGCCTCTCAATGGCGCCTCCGTGGGTTCGCCGTTTACCGTCTCCGGAAACGCTCCCACCTGCTCCTCCCAGACCGTCACGGCCATCGGCTACTCGCTTGATAGTGGAGCCACCACCATCGTGAATGGGACCTCCATCAATGAGCAGGCCTCAGCTTCCTCCGGAAGCCACACCTTGCACCTCAAGGCCTGGAACGGCTCCGGCACCGTGTGCACCGCAAGCGAAACCATCAATGTAACTGGCTCCAGCACCGGCTCCGGCGGCACCAGCAGCACCGCCAGCTCCGTCGTTCCCTCCTATGCCACTACCGTCAGCAGCATTCAGGCGCTGAGCGGCTGGGTAGCCCAGAACGATCCCGCCACCGGCGGCAGTTCCAGCGGCTGGATGAGCCTGGTCAACTCGCCTTCGCTCAGCGGTAACTCGCGCCAGTTCAACTCCTCCTTCACCAATTCCAGCGGTGAGATTTATCACGTCACCTTTGGCGACGACACCAGCGCCACCAACTTCTTCTATGACGGCTGGGTTTATATCGCCAACTCCAACAGCAACATCGCCAATATCGAGATGGACATGAATCAGGTGATGCCGAACGGGCAGACCGCGATCTACGGATTCCAGTGCGATGGGTACTCCGGAACCTGGGATTACACCAAGAACGCGGGTTCGCCCACCAGCCCCAACGACACCTGGGTGCACTCCGGCGCCTCGTGCAACCCGCGCAGCTGGAGCGTCAACACCTGGCACCACGTCCAGATCAGCTACTCCCGCAATAGCTCCGGATACGTCACCTACCACTCCGTCTGGCTCGACGGCCACGAGAGCCAGATCAACGCCACCGTGCCCTCCGCCTTCGCACTGGGATGGGGCCCTGTGCTGCTGACCAACTTCCAGGTCGATGGCCGGGGCTCCGGCAGCAACACCGTCTACCTCGACAAGCTCACCGTCTCGCGGTGGTAAAGCGACGAAACCCGCTTGCTCTTGGGCAGGCGTAGAAGTAACCGGAAGGCCGGGGGCTTTCGCGCCCGGCCCTCCCAACTCCATCGGCGGCTCGATGCGTAGAAGCCGCCACCGCTTCACTCCGGCGGATCCATGCACGATCTGAAACGTTTTGCTCTGGTTCTCTCCTTCGGTGCCATTGCTGCCATGCTCGCGGGCTGCAATGGCGCCACGCCTGCGCAGTCCTCAACCAGTACAGCGCCCTCTTCTACACCTTCGCCCTCACCGGCCCCCGCGCCTTCACCATCTCCGGCGCCGGCCTCCAACTCCGATCTCACCGTCACCAGCCCGGCAAACGGAGCCTCGGTCTCCTCTCCCTTCGCCGTCACCGCCAGCAGCACCACGTGCTCGTCTCAGACCGTGGCCACCATGGCTTACTCGCTCGACTCCGGCGCCGACACCGTCATCAGCGGAACCTCCATCAACGCGCAGCTCACTGCCGCGGCCGGAGCTCACACCCTCCATGTCAAAGCTTGGGGCAATAGCGGCGCAGAATGCGACGCCAGCCTCTCGCTCAGCGTAACTGCGCCCTCGGGCCCATCGCTTCCTTCCAACGCCGTCAGCGTCACCGCCATTCAGGCATTGACCTCCTGGCAGGCTACCCACGATCCAGGTACCGGCGGCACCTCCAGCGGCACCATGCAGGTCCTCAGCTCGCCCTCCCTGAGCGGCCAAGCCCGCCAGTTCGATACCTCCTTCACCGGTTCCGGCGGCGAGCTCTACCACGTTACTTTCGGCAGCGATCCAAACGCTACAAACTTCCTCTACGACGCCCAGATCTATCTCACCGCTTCGACTTCCTCTATCGCCAACCTCGAGATAGATATGAATCAAGTCATCGCGAATGGCGACACGGTCATCTATGGGTTCCAGTGCGACGGCTACTCCGGCACCTGGGACTACACCAAGAACGCAGGCTCCCCATCCAGCCCGGATGACGTCTGGGTCCATTCTTCAGCTCCCTGCAATATGCGCAAATGGACCCAGAACACCTGGCATCACATTCAGGTGACCTACTCACGGGATGCGTCGGGAAACGTCACCTATCATTCCGTCTGGCTCGACGGAGTCGAAAATCCGATCAACGCCACCGTACCCTCCGCCTTCTCCCTCGGTTGGGCGTCGGTTTTGCTTACGAATTTTCAGATCGACGGGCTGGGCAGTGGGTCGGATTCGACCTATATCGATGAACTTACAATCTCCCGCTGGTGAATCACTTACATTGCATAGGTATTAAGCTGGATAACATGTAGGTTTCTCAGCCTACATGAGAGTCCGCCTTCGCTCTTCTGTGCCGCTCCGAAACTTTCGATCGCCGCAGCAGATGCGAAGTTTTATGAGAATAGATGTGCACAACTGGTTGCAGCATAAGTTCAAATTGAGTAATTCTTATCAAACGAGAGGTAACTTTTTCGCCGGATGCATGCAGAAATTACGCGGTTGTACGCGTAGCAATAAGTTCCTGTTCTTTTTTCAATTGTTACGCAGGACCCGACCGGCAAAACGTGTATGATGCCGTTAGTAGTTCATTGAGGCCTGCCGGTCGGAGCACACGCTGACAAGGCTGGGTGTTGTGGTATCGACCTTTCCGCATCATCTTCCCTGACTCGCTGTCCCTGCCCGACACACCAGCCCCTCAAGAGAAGAAAGAGCAAGTCCTCTGCACGCCAGTTGTAAGCGAAGAGGTTGCTGGGTTTCCCACAACCGCCCCCCATGCCTTGGTGGTAATTCGAAGTCAACCGCAATGACCGGCAATAACAATGCCCTTCCAGCAAGATGGCGGAAGATCTGTGTCTTTGCGTAGAGATCTCGAGCGGATCCTCAGCCCGTTGCGGCAGCCCTTGAAAAGGGCCAGAACTTCGCCCTCGTGCGCGGTCGTTCTCGCCAGGCGGCAAGGCAAGACCCGCGCCCCCGCTCCATAAGAAAGATGCGGGCCAAGTGGGAGGAGGTTGCCGGGCTTGGGGGTCAGCAGTGGCAGGGTGGAACAACATCAGGCGCAAGGCCAGTACAAATTTTTCCCCGAGGAATGGATCCGATGAGTTCATTCAAGAATACATCTCTTAGCTTCGCGCTACTTCTTACCCTTGCTGGCCTGGCGAGTGGCTGCGGCGGACATGCCGCCAGACCCGCACAGGCGGCGGTCGGCGTCTCCTCGCCTTCCACGGATCCCGCTCCCTCCCAGACCCAGTCCAGCGAAGTCACGGTGAGCTCGCCTGCCAGCGGTGCGACCGTAGGCTCGCCTTTCAAGCTCACGGCCAAGGCCACCCAGTGCTCCTCCCAATCCGTCATCTCCATCGGATATTCGCTGGATAACAGCACCAACACGACCGCTGTGAGCGGCACGTCGATCAACACCCAGGTTCCCGCGCCCGCCGGCACGCACACCCTCTACGTCAAATATTGGGGAGCAAGCGGGGCCAGCTGTCACACCCAGGTCACGGTTTCCGTCACCGGCTCCGCCGCACCGGAGAGCATGATCCCCTCCGACGCCAAGCAGAACGTCGACATGCAGAACGCCCCCGGATGGCAGGCCAGCCACGATCCCGCCGCGGGCGAGGCCTCCAGCGGATCCATGATTGTGGTCAGTTCACCCTCCATGAGTGGTCACGCGCGCCAGTTCGCCACCAGCTTTTCGCATGACGGAGGCGAGATTTACAACCTGGCGTTCGACAACGATCCCAACGCCATGAACTTCTTCTATGACGGATGGATATACGTCGATAACTCCGCCGGTAACATTCAGAACCTCGAGCTCGATACGAACCAGGTTCTTAGCAATGGCAACACCGTCATTTACGGCTTCCAATGCGACGGAATCTCTGGAACCTGGGACTACACGGCCAACCACGGCTCGGCGAGCCACCCGGTGGATACATGGGTCCACTCGAACCAGTTCTGCAATGTCCGTACTTGGGGGCGCAACACCTGGCACCACGTGCAGATCAGCTATTCACGCGACAACAGCGGCAACGTGACTTACCACTCAGTCTGGCTTGACGGTAAAGAGCAGCAGATCGAAGCCACCGTGTCGTCGGAGTTCGCGCTGGGCTGGACGCCCGCGCTGCTCACCAACTTCCAGGTCGACGGCTTGGGTTCGGGAAGCAATAAGATCTTTCTCGACAAGTTGACGATCTCACGCTGGTAATACGAGCGCGGGTAGGTGCCGGCCAACCAATCTGCACTTCCCACCTGGTTCACATACAACCCGGTTATAGATAAAAAGGCTGCCAGCCTCTGCCGGCAGCCTTTTTTATTCGTTGCTTGCCGCAATCTCATGCAGCCAGCCGGGCGCCTTCAGCAGTTCGCGAGGCCGCGAACCGTCGGCCGGACCCACCAGCCCATCGCGTTCCATCATGTCGATCAGGTGCGCCGCGCGTCCATAGCCGATCCTCAACCGCCGCTGCAGCAGCGAAGTTGAAGCCTTGCCGAACTCGAATACCAGGCGCACCGCATCGTCGAACATGGGATCGTTGTCGTCGGAGTCGCTGCTCGAACCCTCCACATTGCCGTGCTCGTCCTTGGGCGACTCCAGGAAGCCTTCCACGTACTCCGCCGTTCCCTGCTCCTTCCAGAACTGCACCACCGCCGCGGTTTCCTTCTCGCTCACGTAGGGCGCGTGCAGGCGCATCAGGCGGCTGGTGCCGGGCGGCAAAAACAGCATGTCGCCGCGCCCCAGCAGAGCCTCGGCGCCGTTGGTGTCCAGAATCGTGCGCGAGTCCACCTTCGTCGCCAGCCGAAAGCTGATGCGCGTGGGCACGTTGGCTTTGATCAACCCGGTAATCACGTCCACGCTGGGCCGCTGCGTTGCCAGCACCAGGTGAATGCCCACCGCGCGCGCCATCTGCGCTAAACGCGTGATCGACTCTTCCACGTTGGCCCGGTCCAGCATCATCAGGTCGGCCAGCTCGTCGATGATGATGACGATGTACGGCAGCGGTTCCTCGCATTCCTGAGAATCAGCGACAAAAGGCAGGAGAGCGGAGCTCCCCTCGAACAGCTTGTTGTACTGGTCGATGTTGCGCACGCTGCGGCTGGCCAGCAGTTTGAGCCGGCGCTCCATCTCGCGCACCGCATTGCGCAGCGC
>JAJZCY010000197.1 GCA_021828835.1 Acidobacteriota bacterium
GTCGACCAGAACGTTTCTGTCGGCCAGAATCTGATGACGTTGGTCTCCCTCGAGAATATCTGGGTGACCGCGAACTTCAAGGAGACGCAGCTCCGCAATATGCATGCCGGCCAGAAGGTCTCGATCCACGTGGACGCCACGGACAAGGACTACTCGGGCCGGGTGACGCAGATCGGTGGCGCGACCGGTTCAGTGCTGTCGCTCTTTCCGCCGGAGAACGCGACTGGAAACTACGTGAAGGTAGTGCAACGTGTGCCCGTGCGCATCGATTTCACGAATCTGCAGAAGGAAGACGCCGATCACCGGCTGCGCCCGGGCCTCTCGGTCGAGCCGAAGGTCTGGGTGAAGTAGGAATGGCCTCTGCGAGGCCTTCCAAGCTGAATTCGCGGGAAGTTTCGCTTCCGAAGCGCCATTTTCTTCAAGAGAATGGCGCTTCGCCGCGTCAGGCGGCTTCACCCGAATGGCGCACGCCGGCCTGCGGCGCCTGTAGAGACTTGAAACGGCGCTGGCAATAGCGGTTAGACTGAAAAGACCGCGCCATGAAAGACTCGATCCACGTTTCCAAGGAGAATTACCTCAAAGCGATTCTCGAGGCGGAAGCCGAGGGGAAGCAGGTGATCCCTGCGCTGTTGGCCCATTGGCTGGAGGTCTCGGCGCCGGCCGTTACGATGGCCTTGAAGCGGCTGAAGCGTGACGGATTCGTGAATGTAGATAGCGATGGAATCGTGCGGCTGACGCAGGAGGGCCGGGAAATCGCCTACCGGACTGCGGTTCGCCACCATCTGGTCGAACGCATGCTGACCGAGATCTTCGGCATGGAATGGCACCAGATCCATGAAGAGGCCGAGCGCCTGGAGCACGCCGTTTCGCCGGCGTTCGAGGCGAAGCTCAAGGAGAGGCTCGGCGAGGGCGCTTGCCCGCACGGGAACGCGGTTCTGCCGGAGAGCCCCGCTGAGCGCAAGAAGCGCCGTGAGATTCCGCTTTCCGAAGCCTCCGAGGGAGGGGAATACGCCGTCATCAGCCTGCAGGAACGGGATCAGCGCCTGCTGGTTTTTCTTCATGATGCCGGCATTGGACCGGGCCAGAAGCTGCGCGTGCTCAAGCAGAACTATGATCAGACCGTTGCGATCGAGATGGGGGAGACCAGCACCGTCCTGGGCCGCCCTGCCGCGGAGGCGGTGTGGCTGCGTCCGGTGGAGACAGCCGATGCTCCACGGGCGTAAAGGGTTGTAATCCTGCAGTAATAATAGAAATTAACCAAAGTTAATCTGACTATGGCATACTGGAGGCAGGAGAGATCACTCTGCGCTCCGATCCGATGTCCACCGAGGTCGTTTCCCGCAAGATCGCTACGGAAGCTTCACTGCCGGAGGTCCACGCCACCGTCCAGGTGTCGCGGTCGCCAGTCTACTGGAGACGGCTACTCGGCTTTATCGGGCCAGGCTTTCTGATTTCTGTCGGCTACATGGATCCGGGGAACTGGGCCACGGATATCGCCGGCGGGGCGCGCTTCGGCTACACGCTGCTGTTTGTGATCATGGTCTCGAATCTGCTAGCGATACTGCTGCAGAGTCTCAGCCTGAAGCTGGGCATTGCCACCGAGCGGGACCTGGCTCAACTCTGTCATGAGGCCTTCGGAAAGAAGCTGAGCTTCGTGTTTTGGCTGATGGCGGAGATTGCCATCGCCGCCTGCGATCTGGCAGAGGTGATCGGCTCGGCCATTGCACTTCAACTACTCTTTCACATTCCGCTCTTCTACGGTGTGCTCATCACCGGCATCGACGTGATGCTGATTCTTCTGCTGCAGAAATGGGGCTTCCGTTACGTGGAAGCTCTGGTGATCGCGTTGATCGGCACCATCATCGCGCTCTTTGGGATGCAGATGGTCCTTTCGCATCCCGATTACGGACCGGCCTTTCGCGATCTTGTCGTCCCTTCGAGTTCGATCCTGACGAATGGCGCGATGCTGTATATCGCCATCGGCATTCTGGGCGCCACCGTGATGCCGCACAACCTCTACCTGCATTCTTCGATCGTGCAGAGCCGGCGCTACAAGCGCACCCCGGAAGGGAAGCGGGAGGCCGTGCACCTGGCCAATGTGGATTCCGCGTTGGCGCTCACGATCGCACTGTTCGTAAACGCGGCTATCCTCATTGTGGCGGCCGCGGTTTTTCATCGCAGCGGACATTACGAGGTTGCTGCTATCCAGGACGCCTTCAAGCTGCTCAGTCCTTTGCTCGGCGCCTCCGGCGCCAGCACCCTGTTCGCGGTGGCGCTGCTGGCATCCGGGCAGAACTCTTCCATCACGGGCACGCTAGCCGGGCAGGTGGTGATGGAGGGCTTCATCCATCTTCGCCTGGCGCCGTGGCTGCGCCGGATGCTCACGCGCTCGCTGGCGATTATTCCCACGCTCATTGTGGTCGCAGTCGCGGGCGAACATGGGACGGAAGAGTTGCTCATTCTGAGCCAGGTAATTCTGTCGTTCCAGTTGAGCTTTGCCGTCGTGCCGCTCGTGATGTTCACGGGAGATCGCAAGCGCATGGGCCAGTTCGTGAATGGCCGCTGTCTGCAGGGAACTGCGTGGTGCGCAGCGGTACTCATCGCTGGGTTGAACGGCTGGCTACTGGTGCAGACGATCATGGGCAGATAGCGCAGCGGGGGCAATCAAGACGCTCATCTGCACTATACAGAATATCTGTTATCGGACGTGATGGGGATGTTCGTTGTCTGTGCGTCGTTCTAACTGTTCGCGCTTTCTCGACTTGCATCTTGGTCTTTCGGCCTATAACCGCGCCCAAATCGCGCACGTTGCTGTAAGGCTTCCTCTGGCTTTGGGTAAGCTTGCATCGCGTCCAAGATACCCCATTAGGTTTCCATCTCTAACCGCTCCTCACCAGGAGTGGGAACCTCACGGCTCCTCATCCCATCTGCATTGACATTCTCTGCACTACCCTACTAATCTTCGGTGAATGTTTGAAAGCTTTTAAAATGTAGGACTGCTTGCGGAGTTCCAGATCTCTCATTTCTACCGTCCGGAGGTGTACGTGCGCTTCAGCGGTCTGCGGAAAACATTTCTCATCCACTCGATCGATCGGCAGTTGCACAACCTGCTATGGATTACGCCTGTCGCTCTCGTTCTCGCAGGGTGCGGGGGCAATAGCGGCGGGAACTCCGGTTCGGGAAGCACCCCTGGAACCGGATCCTCAGGTGTCGTGACGGTGGATTACGGTGCCCGGGACCAGCTCATTCGCGGCTTTGGCGGGGCGACTGGGTTCCTCAGTCTCAGTACTGCGCAAGCCAACGAGCTCTTCAGCCCGACCAACGGCCTTGGACTCAGCATTCTGCGTGTCATGATCGATCCTGCCGGCGAGAATAATGCGGCTCCAAGCAGCGCGTACGGCTACACGTCCAACTGGGCGCAAGAGGCGGCCAGCGGGAGCGCTGCCCTGGCGGCGAATCCGAATACGATCATTTTCGCGTCGCCCTACACTCCACCTCCATCGATGAAGAGCAGTTCCACGAACCAGCCCTATTTCAGCGGCACTCCCACCTGCTCTCCGGGGCCAGGCTATTGTGGCGGGTATCTGGATCCAGCCGAGTATGGCGCCTACGCGGCCTATCTTAATGCCTTCGTTTCCTACTTCGACGCCAACAGCACCGCCAGGCTGTTTGCCATCTCGATGCAGAACGAGCCGGACTACTCGGCCCAATCCGGAGAGAATTACGAATCCTGCAGCTGGACGCCGGACCAGATGGATCAATGGATCGGCGCCGAAGGATCGGCACTGAGCGCTCCGCTGATGATGCCCGAGTCGTACAGCTTTGACCCGGCTCAGGCTGCGCCTTCCCTCTCTGACGCCACTGCTGCCGGCCATATCAGCATCGTTGCGGGCCATCTCTACATGAATGGCGAGTCGCAAGGGACGCCGTCTGCCTATGTTCAGGCTCAAAACGCCGGCAAGGAGCTTTGGATGACGGAGCATTACCTTGCGCCCGCTGGCACGTATCCGGCGCAACCTACCATGGCCGATGCCATCCAGGCTGCTGAGGAAATTCACAACTCGATGGTGACCGGGCAATACAACGCGTATGTCTGGTACAGGATGTGGAATGACTCTTGCGCCTATGTCAACTATGGACTCATCGACAGCGGTATGGGAGCGAGTGCTACGTGCAGCAACACCAGCGCTCAACCCAAGCCCACTTACTACGGCTACGCCGTCGGCCAGTTCTCCAAGTTCATCCAGCCGGGTTACTACCGCTACAACGCCACGGCAACACCCTCTGCGGATGTCTATGTTTCGGCGTATTCAGGGAGTCAGAACGGAGTTAGCCATTACGTGATCGTCGCGATCAACGCAGGCGCCAGCCCTTCGAACCAATCCTTGACCATCCAGGGAGCGACGGTCTCCTCCATAGCCCCCTGGCAGACAACTTCAGCAGGCGGTCTGACGCAGCAGAATCCTGTGACGGTTTCAGGGAACACCTTCACCTACACCTTGCCGCCTCAGAGCATCACCACATTCGTGCAGTAGCTGCGAAAACCCTCAGCGGTTGCTGAGCAGGAGAGCTCTTCAGTTCCTGATCTCCGCCAGCAGACTTTCGATCTCGGCTTTTTGCTCAGCTGGGATGGGCAGTAGCGGCGCGCGGGTGCGCCCACCGAAGAAGCCGTTGAAATCGCAGGCATACTTGAGGCCGGCAATACCGAGGCTCCCGACGATGCGTTGATTGGCGGCGGCGATGCGCTGCTGCTTCTCTTCGGCGAGCTTCAGATCGTGATCCTTCCAGGCAAGGTAGATCTCTGTGCAGGCCTGCGGCGCACAGGCAGCCAATGCGAGGATCGCGCCGGAGGCGCCGGCCTGGAGCGACTCGCAAACTGTCGAGCCGGAGCCGCAGAGCACCTGAAAGCCAACTTCTTTGGTGCGGGTCTTGAGTGCCGGCGCTGGCGGGGCGGATGCCAGGGCGACGCCTCCGGCCAGATCGCCCGCGGAGACGAAGCTGCCCGCTGGCTCAGCCTTGGCCCCGAGCATACGCGCAGTGACGGCCTCGAAGACAGGCGTGACGGTGACGGAGCGCTGCGGCGCGCCGCGGGTTGCCGCGACCTGCCGGGCAATGCGCTCGACGCTGCCGCTGGAATCCTTGATGCCGATGATGTTGGGATGAGCGGCGAGTTCAGCGACAAGTTCGATGGGCAACTGGTACGGGACGAACTTGGGAACGTCATAGAGCACGACGGGCAGAGGCGAACAATCGGCGATGCTGCGGAAGTAGCTGAGCACAGCCGCCGAAGTCATTTGACCGGCGTAGTAGCTGGGCGGCCGGACCATCACGGCGTCGTAGCGGGAACGCGCCGCGACTTCGGCCAGAGCCAGCGTCCCGCGGACGCTTTCGCGGCCAACGCCGGCGATCAGCACCTTCCCTGGTGCGGTGGCTTCGGCGGCGACCTTCAGCACTTCGGTTGCTTCGGAATCGTCGAGCATCACGGCTTCCCCGGTTGAGCCCAGAACCGCCATGCCGGCCAGCAGGCTGCGCGAGTAGCGCGCCATGTTGGCCTCAATCTTGCGAAAGTAGATCCGCTCGTCCGGGTAAAAAGGGGTGGTAACCGCCGCAAAGATTCCTTCCATGAGCATGAATTTATTGTAGCGGCGGAGGCTGCTTCCCTTCTTTCTGGCCCCGCTTTTCGGACTGCTGTTTCACGGTGTATGGTAAGGGAAAGTCCCCCGCAAGCGGAGTCAGGCATTATGGAGACATCGATCCACAGCGAAGAACAGGAATCGAATGAGTCGAGGCTTTCCCGGCAAGCGGTCTCGTACATCGTTCACACGCTGCTGGCGCTGCTTTCCTGGGCTCTGCTGATGACACTTGGCTACATCGTGAACCCGCAGGGTGTGCCGCAGTCCGTGATCCTTGCGCTCTCGATTTTGGTACCGCTTGCGGCCGGTTTCGCGATGATGAAATTTCGTCCCAGCGAGATGGCGCCGGCAGTGTGGCTGATGGGGCTGATCTGGATTCTGATTATCGCGCTGTGGGTTCTGGACATGCCGACCGGACCAAACGAGTGCTTCCAGTGCGGGGCTACCGAAAAGATCACGCGGACGTTTCTGAGTCTTCCCAGCCCTGGCGGCTTGATCGACAACGATGGGCCGTTTCTTGGCACCTGGCCTGCGGCTGCGCTGATGGGCTATGCAATTGGGGCGAAGCTCGGACTGCGCGGTCGGCGAAAGTCGTGAAATGGGAAGAGGGGCGGATCCACTCCGCTCCTCTTCCCTGCCCATTCAGTTCATCATTTTGCAGCCATCGTCTTGGCCTTATGCAACTCCTGGAGCGCAAAGACCGTGGTGCGATGCCGCTGCATGGCGGCGATGCCATCTGCCGCGGCCTGGGCGGCGGCCAGGGTGGTGATGGTGGGCACGCGGGCCAAGACGGCTGCGCGCCGGATGGATTTTTCATCGAAATAGGGGTCGTGACCGCGTGGCGTGTTGATGATGAGCTGAATGCGCTCGCCCTTGATAAGATCGACGGCGTTGGGCCGGCCTTCCATCACTTTGTAGACGCGCTCCACGGTGAGACCGGCGCCTTCAAGGACATTGGCGGTGCCCTGGGTGGCGACGATCTTGAAGCCGAGATGAACATAGCGCCGCGCCAACTCGACGGCGGCGGGTTTGTCGTGGTCGTTGACACTGAAGAAGACGGTTCCGCCGGTGGGTAGAAGCTGGTTGGCGGAGAGCTGCGCTTTGGCGAAGGCTTCGCCGAAGGTGGCGGCTACGCCCATCACCTCGCCGGTGGACTTCATCTCCGGCCCGAGGACGGTGTCGACGCCGGAGAATTTCTGCCATGGAAAGACCGGCGACTTGACGTAAAAGTGGCTGCCCACTTCGAGGTCCTTTCCGGAGGCAAGCTGTTCGGGAAGCAATTCGCCGAGCTTGCGGCCGGTCATCAGGCGCGCGGCGATCTTGGCCAGCGGCACGCCCGTAGCCTTGGAGACGTAGGGCACGGTGCGCGAGGCGCGCGGATTGACCTCGATGACGTAAACATTGTCTTTGCCGTCGGCATCGCGCTGGATGGCGAACTGGAGATTAACGAGCCCGACAACCTTGAGCGCCAGCGCCAGCTTGCGCGTGTAGGTCCGCAGGGTGTTCAGGGTCTCCTCGCGGATGCTGACCGCGGGCAGCACGCAGGAGGAGTCGCCGGAGTGAATGCCGGCCTCCTCGATGTGCTGCATGATGCCGGCGATGACCACGTCTTTGGAGTCGCAGAGCGCGTCGATATCGACTTCGACGGCGTTTTCGAGGAAGTGGTCGATGAGGACCGGGCGCTCCTGGGAATACTCAACCGCTTCGCGCATGTAGCGGGTGACGGCTTCGGCGTCGTAAGCGATGACCATGGCGCGTCCGCCGAGCACGTAGCTGGGCCGCACCAGGACCGGG
>JAJZCY010000198.1 GCA_021828835.1 Acidobacteriota bacterium
CGGGGGCAGATGATGCTGGCTCACTACTTTGGATTTGCGGAAGATCCGTTCGGCGCCACCCCTGATCCACGCTTTTTGTACTCCAGCCGGACCCACCGCGAAGCGCTTGCGTCGTTGCAGTATGCCTTTTGCAGCAACCGCGGCTTTACCGCATTGATTGCGCCTCCGGGGATGGGGAAGACGACGCTCCTGTTCGAGTTTCTGGACCGGGTGCGCGATACAGCGCGGACCGTCTTCCTCTTCCATTCGCAGTGCGACGCGTTGGACCTGCTGCGCGAGATCCTGCACGACGTTGGTGTGGCACCTGCAGGAACTGCGGCGGACATGCTGCAACAGCTCAATACAGAGTTGATGGCGACGGCGCGCGCGGGCAAACGCTTTGTGGTGGTGGTGGATGAGGCACAGAATCTCACCGAGCCTGCGCTGGAGATGCTGCGGTTGCTCACGAACTTTGAAACCTCGCGGGCTAAACTCATGCAGATTGTGCTCAGCGGACAGCCACGCCTGGCCGAAACTCTACGCAGCCCGGGATTGGTGCAGCTCCGCCAGCGCATCTCGACGTTCTGCCGCCTCGATCCATTTGTGCCCGAAGAAGTGGCCGCCTACATTGCTCATCGGCTAAGGGTAGCAGGATACCAGGGGGCGGCGCTGTTGTTTACGCCTGAAGCGGTGAGGCGGATCGCCGAGGAGAGCCAAGGGATTCCGCGCAACATCAATACCATCTGCTTTAATGCGCTGTCTCTGTGTTGTGGGTTGCAACGCAAAAAGGTCGAGCTGGAAACCGTCAATGAAGCGATTCGCGATCTTCAGCCGGGTGAGCAAAGCGTACAGGATGACGCTCCTTCCGTCGCCGTGATCCAAGAACACAGCTTCGGGGAAGCAAGAGCGGGGTGGCGACGCATGCGGATTCCAGCTCTGATCAGCATCCTCATCGTGGGGGCGGTCGCCGCATTTTGGGCAACGAACCTACCGGACAGCTTCACCCCTGGGTCCACTTTTCAGAACGCCCCACGAGCGGCTCAGAGCAGGATGCCCAGCACGGTTCAGCCCGCGGATACGGCTACGATTCCGGGCCAGCCCTCTACGAAGGGAGCATCGACTGAGATCACGGTCCAGCCGCAGGAGACCCTGAGCGGCATCTCGGTGCGAAGCATAGGGGCGTTTGACAGCGCGATCCTGCGCCAGATTCAGGATCTCAATCCCGATCTCGTCAATCCGGATTTGATTCTTCCGGGGCAGAAGATTCTTCTGCCGCGACGGTCGAGTCCGCAGCTGGACGGATCACGACCACTATGAGGAATACGTCATGAGCAAGAATTTCGAATTGCTGGCGCAGCTCGAAAGGGAATTTGGCTCGGCCGCTGCTCCAAGCGCGGAAGCGGTATTCCCTTCTCTGCCGACAGCTTCTTCTCTTTCGCAGGCCACGCCCGCGGCAGACCAGGAGCTGAACCGGATGGTACAAAGGGTTTTCTTTTCGACGGCTCACCCCGCGTGCCGACACGTGATGTTCTGCGGCATCGAAAGCGCTAACGGCAGCAGTTCCGTGGTTGCGCGCGCGGCGCGTGCCTTGGCTGCCAAGGCAAATGAGAAGGTATGCCTGGTCGATGCCAATCCGTCGGAGGGCGGTGTCAGCGGGGTATTCGGGATTCCTCCCAAGCCGAGTGGGGAGCAGAACGGTACGCTTGTGGAATCGTGTGTGTGTTTGGCGCCGAGGCTGTGGCTGCTGAGGTGGAGCGACGCACACGGAGCATCTGTTGCCGCCAGCGATCTTCGCGCTGCCGTCGCCGAGCTACAGCGTGAGTTCGGTTTCCTGCTCGTGGATGTGCCAGGATGCCTCTTCAATGACGATGCAATGATGTGGGCGCCGATTGCAGACGCGACCGTGCTGATTGTGGAAGCGCAAGCAAGCCACCGGGCTGCGGCAACTCAGGCAAAACAAAGGCTGGAATCTGTTGGAGCGCACCTGGCGGGGACAGTGCTCAACAACATGTCTCATCCCGTTCCCCAGGCGCTGTATGACCGCCTCTAAGCAGTTCCTTGAGATAAGCGGCATGACCTGGCCTCGACCGCGCCAGGCAGATCATACCCACCAGTTGCCCTGCCTGCCTACGCCAGCCCAATGGAGGAATCTGTGCTAAGACCTCCCGCTCATTCGGTTATCTACCCCCTTGAAGCTTCTGATCCTCCGCTTTCATGGCGGAAGCCGCGTGCACTTCTTGAAACCCTCGTTCCATGGTTGCTTGCTGCATTCGCTTTTGTCCTTGCAACGGATCTCAGGCTGCCGGACGGCCGGTCCATCGCGATGCGCTTGGGCTATCTGTGTCTGATTCTGGGCATTGCCGGCATGCTGCAACGCCGATGGGCTGTCCGTCCACCGCAGGGGTTCTGGGTTCTGCTGGGCTTTGTCGTCTGGTCGACCTGCACCTTGGGCTGGGCGCAGTTTCCCGAACAAGCGCGGCATAAGGTGGTGTTGTACTGGGCTCTCTTCGCGGTCTCAGCGATTCTCCCTCAATACGCATGGCATCCAGCCGTTCGCCTGCGGCTGCTCAAAGCCTATGTAGCCGGATGCTGGCTCGGAGTGCTCGGGATCGTGATGAACTTTGCGCGGGGAATCCCCTTCAGGGCAGAGGGCGAAGACGAGTTACAGGGAAGATATAGCTTCGGTACGGATCCTAACTATCTCGGCCTGGCGCTGGTGGTCGGGATTCCGCTGGCGATCTATGCAGCTAACGCAACCACGGCGCGATGGCAGAAGGCCGCTCTGCGGCTCTACCTTCCGGCCGCGGTGATGGGCGTCCTGCTCACCGGATCCCGGGGAGCTTCGATTGCACTATTTGCCGTCGCGGTCCTCTATGCGCTACGCGCCAGCCGGCGGGTCTGGCTGCTGTTACTAGGCGGCGCTGTGCTGTGCGTGACACTCCTCGCAACGTTTCCCACTGCAATCTCCGATCGCTTTATCACCATGCCGGAGGCGCTGCGCTACGGATCTCTTTCAGATCGCCGCGAACTCTGGGATAGCGGAGCGATGGTTGTACGGGACAACCTGCTTCAAGGGGTGGGCGCCGGGGCGTCAGCGGGCATCCTGTCCATCGCAGTCCACAATACCCCACTGGAATTGACCATGGAAGGCGGGCTGGTCAGTTTGTGCCTGTTCTATGGCGCATTCCTGCTCGGCCTGGGCAGAACTCTTGAGCAGGACCGGCGCGCGGGATGGAGCATGGTGGGGGCATGCGCCGCATGGCTCATAGGCTGCATGGCTCTCAGCTGGGAGATCGAAACGGTGAGCTGGTTCCTGGCGATGATCCTCAACTCTTGGGCTCCGCTGCGATTGGTTGCAGAGAGAACGGAAACTGCTGCCCCGGCCCTGCGCGCCACAGCCTAAATAGCGATCTTCGCTGCACCAAGAACCACAATGCGGATATCGATTGTAACCACTACGTTCAATGCCCTTCCCTATTTGGCAGATACGGTTGCATCGATTCTGCAATCGCATCGCACGGACCTCGAGTATCTGATTGTCGACGCGGGATCCAGCGACGGGACCCTCGATCTTTTGACTAGAATTCACGATCCGCGAATGCGATTCGAAGTGCTCCACGGAGCCGGCCAGTATGAGGCTCTCGACTGGGGTCTGAGACATACCACCGGTGAGGTGATGGCGTGGCTCAACGCCGACGATCTCTACCTGCCCTGGACAATCGAGACCGTCTCGCAGCTCTTTGCACAGTTTCCCGCCATGCAATGGATCACCGGATTGCCGACCTTCCTGGACAGAGCCGGAGCCTGCACGCTGCTCTCCTCGCCCAGTTCCTATCCGCGGCGATCCATCGCAAACGGATGGTTTCACGAATTCGCCTACGGCAACCTGGTGCAGGAAAGCATGTTCTGGCGCCGCGAACTCTATCTGCACGCAGGCGGCTTAAACACAAAGTACCAACTGGCAGGCGACTTTGAACTGTGGACGCGGTTTGCGCGCAGCGCCCCACTGGAAGCAGTGAACATTCCTCTGGCCGCATGGCGCAAACACGGGAACAACCGCTCACTGGTAGGTGCCGCAGCTTATCGCACCGAGGTGGCTGCGATCACGGCGGAGATGCCCCAAATGCCGGCGTGGAAGGCATGGCTTTGCCGACAACTTACAAGCCGGCACGTACTAAGGCTTATGGAGTGGCACAGGACGCCCTGGATCTACTATTCGATGGGCCAATCGCGATGGAGACGCGGCCTAGCACTTCGCCCTATCTCCCGCTACAGCCTTCAGTATCTGACCACGCAGTACCTGGCTGGACGAGCGCCGCGAGACAGGAAATTGCCAATTTCTGACTCTCCCCGCAGCTAGGCGAAGGAGCCTGTGAGCAGTGCCGGGCGCTTCCCTGCCCAAGGCAGGTTTTCTATGAGAATTGCGCATGTCAGCCATAGCTTCGATTGCGGCGGCTCGATGGTCGTGATGGCGACGCTGTGCTCGGAACTGGCCAAGCGCGGTCATGAGGTCGACGCCATCTGCCTGGACCGGCAGAGCGGAACAACACATGAGACATATTGGATCGACCAGTTGCGCGCCTCGCAGGTGGGCATTTTCTTTCTAGGCCGTGAACGTGGGAGCGCTGGATTGATGGCGATGGCGCGTCTATGGTCGTTGGCGCAGCGCCGGCATTATGACATCGTACATTCCCACTTACCCATGCCCGACGCGCTCAGCGGATTGGTGCGGCGCTGCATCATGCCTTCCTTTCTTCATGTCATCACCGTACACAATACCTATGAACCGCGCTCCGCTCTCCTGGCGTGGCTTGCGCGGGGAGCGCACGTCGTTTATTGCTCCGAGTCTGCCCGCCGCGTCAATCCACTCACTGCGCTCTCGCAGACCGTTATCCCGAATGGAATTCGGCAGGCCCAGTATGCGAACATCAGCCTCGCTCGAGATGCGATTCGCCAACAACTCGGATTCACTCCCGAACAGCGAGTGGCGGTAACGGTGGGACGGCTATGCCCGCAAAAGGCCATTCACATCGCGCTCGTTGCAGTTGCCGTGCTCACCCGCGCAGGCAGGATACCCGGACTCCAATTGCAGATATGCGGGGAGGGCGAACTGCAAAAACCGCTCCAACGGCAGGCCCACCAACTAGGCATCGAGAGCTCGGTTCGGTTTCTTGGGAACCGCGCAGACATTCCACAGATCCTCCGCGCCAGCGACGCGTTCATCAGCACCTCGCGACACGAGGGAATGCCGCTGAGCGTCCTGGAAGCGCTGTGCGCCGGGCTGCCTTGCGTGCTCTCGGCAATCCCCGAGCACTACGAGCTTGCCAGTGGGATGCCAGGATGCCTCTTCGCCTCACCGACTCCAGATGCCATGGCCTCCGCATTGGAGTCGGCGTTGATGACGCCCGCGACTGCTGCGGAACTGCAGGAAAGACGGGCACCGCTGCTACGGAAGCACACAGTCGAGCAGACCGCGGATTCGTACCTCGCACTCTACCAACGCTATTGCCAGCCGAGCTGGCATTGTGAGCCGGAGCTCCGATAAGTTGCCGCGCTGCACGCGACATTCCGGTCTGGGCGCCCCTTCGAAACCGCCACTGAGCATGGGGAATGAACGATGGATGACGCAACATTCAAATCAGCGCCGCAACTCCTGCGCGGCGCCATTGTTGGGCTCGGACGCATGGGCCTCACGCACCTGGCCATCCTGCGTGGTCACCCTCTCGTTGCGAGCCTTGCGGTGGTTGAAACGTCGGCGTGCTTCGCAAAGGCAGTCGAGAAGAACCTTGAGATCCCCTGCTACCGCAACATCGACGACCTCCTCGGCTCTGCCTCGCCGGATTTTCTCATTGTGGCCACTCCAACCCAAACGCATTACACCATCGCCATGCTCGCTCTGGAGAGAGGAATCCACACCTTCATCGAGAAGCCACTGAGCATGTCAGCGGCAGAGAGCGCCGCATTGGTCCAAGCCGCGAAGGCGCAGGGGGTCGTTGCCCAGGTCGGATACGTGAACAGGTTCAACGAAATCTTTGCCGCGGTACGCTCACTGCTCCGCTCCGGCGAATTGGGGAGACCAACCCACATCTCCTGCGAAATTCGTTCCCCTATGGTGGTCCGCAACTCGGCGCATGGCTGGCGTTCGCGCAAAGGCGACGGAGGAGGCTGCCTTGGCGACATTGCCAGTCACGGGATCGACCTCCTTAATTTTCTTGCCGGGCCCCCACTCGGAGTGCTTGGCGCCTCCTTGCAGTCGCTCGTTTCAGAAGACGTGGAAGACCGGGTTGATGCGCTCCTGGCGTATAAGGACCTGACTGCTACGCTCCATGTGAATTGGAGCGATCCCTCCTGCCGCAAACCGGCTTACCGCCTAAACATCGAAACGCAAAAGGGCAGGATTGTAGCGGACCAGCACGCCTACAAAGTCTTCCGCACCTCCGTAACCGCGAACGGACACGCCGGGGATTGGTCTACGGTCTATATCACCGACATCGCTGCCCCAGTAAGGATGTATGTGCGCGGCAATGAGTTCACACGGCAGCTTGATTCCTTCATTGACAGCATCGTTCGAAGGCATACCAATACGGTGAGCGACCTGGCTTCTGCTGCCGAGGTAGACAAGGTGATTGAGCAAATTCGCACCACCGAAGAGAGGACGAGATTGCAATGAAACTCATCTTCGGAGACAACCAGTTTTTCGGCATTAATCACATGTCGGAAGACAAGGCGCAGGCCCTTTCGGAACGCTTTTCCAAGCTCGACTCCGTGATCAACGTGATTGACCACGCTTACGAGGCTGGAATCCGCGACTTTATGTTCACCACCCACGATCGAGTGCAGCAAATCTGTGATCATTTTCGCCGACATCCCAACCGGTATCGCGGGATACGACTCTATCCAGCCATGCCCTATGCGCACAAATACGCGAATCTGGTGGCGGATAAAGGCGTCATGGGCGCTGTCGTGGACGTTCTGCGAGGTGATGGCTCTTCCTCGGGAGCACTACGAGCGATGTTCCATGCGGGAAGAGGTGCTCTCCAGCAGGATCCGATCACCATCATGCGCCTGCTAGTGGACGCCGAGCTGCGCATGTTTCACGATCTTCAGGTCGAGGCAATCTTTCTCCAGAACATCGTAACCGATCTTCTGCTCGGACTCGGTGCGCGGAGCGCTTTTGAGGAGTTCGTCAGCTATGCGCGGCGTCAGCATGGCGTTGACGCTGGGTTCATCACGATGAACTTACCCTTACTGGCGTCCTATCTCCGCACCTGCGGGATGGAGCGTCCGCTGCTTTGTGCCAGCTTTAACAAGTCCGGATACCTCATGAACCCCTCCCGCACAAGTTACGAAGCACTTATCCAGGAGGGAGGGCAGAGATTTGTTGCCATGTCTATC
>JAJZCY010000199.1 GCA_021828835.1 Acidobacteriota bacterium
GCGATGCTCGATTATCTCGACCAGCGCAACCGTAATCCCAAGCCCTTCCAGTGGCATGCTGACGCAGATCTGATCCTCAGGAAGATCGAACGCATTTGTAAACGAATCTCTGACTCAGGACACTAGATGCGCAGTACAAGATCGCGCAATCGAGGACCGGCAACTTCACTTCAGAGTTGCCGGTACACCGACTAGCCTGCTTTGTGTCAGGCCACGACCTTGAGTCGTGCCGAAAAATCCCTGCAAAAGGACAGGGCTTCAGCCCTTGACGGAGGTAGCCTCTGGCTTCAACCCTCAAGAATCACCCCGGCAATAGGCGTTTTTGATATTGTATATGATGTGATATCATTGGTGATGTGAGGATGGTGCTCGACACGGATGTAGTGGTCGCTGCGATGCGCAGCCCGCGCGGTGCTTCTGCCGAGTTGTTACGCCGCGTTGATGAGGGCAAAGCAGTGATGGTGCTAACCGTCGCACTTGCCTTGGAATATGAAGCCATCTGCACATTGGCCGAGCATCGATTGGCATCGGGGCTCAGCGCAGCGGATACGGCCCTCTATGTAGACGGCCTGATCGCTCTTGCCAAGCCGGTCAAGGCGTACTTCCGCTGGCGCCCGCAGCTCCGGGATCCCGGCGATGAACTCGTCCTGGAAGCTGCGGTGAACGGGCAGGCCAACTGCATCGTCACTTTCAACGAGAGCCATTTGCGCGAAGCACGCGTTTTCGGGATTGAGGTCATTCGCCCTGGCGAAGCTCTGAGGAGGATAAGACAATGACGACGCGAGTATCTACATTCCCCCTGCGTCTTCCGGTTTCGATGAAGGCCGCTCTGGAAGAAATCAGCAAACGCGACGGCACAAGCCTGAACCAGTTTCTGGTGATTGCAGCGGCGGAGAAGATTGCTGCGATGGAGACGGAGCGATTTTTCGCAGAGAGGCAGGGGCGGGCCGATCGCAAGGCCTTCCGGCGCATCTTGAATCGCAAGGGCGGCGAAGCGCCCAGGCCCGACGACACAATCGAGTGAAAGCTCGCGGGGAGCCCTCCCACGACCTGCCAAAGTTCTCGTTTGGCGGGTGGCGCACCCGGGCCTTCTCGAAACCCTCGAGCGCCACAGCTGGGGGTGCCCATCAATCCTTCGCCTCATTTATGGGAAGGTCGGCAGGTACGAACCTCGACTCTCGGACCGGCTACGTAGAGAAGGACAGCTGAGACTTGTTGCTTTGCCGACCGCGCCCAATTGCAGCACGGCTCTCGCTCTCCTGACGCGCTGTCATCCTGATCGAACGGGGCCCCGACCGTATTTCAGTTCGGGGGGGGAGAGAAGGATCCGCGGGTGTTTTCGGCAAAGGTAAGAGTAGCCAACGACTCGGGCGCACCGCCGCTGATGTGTTCCTAATTCGATATTTGCTCAGTACATGCGCGGATTCCTGAACACTGGTCGACTTAGGAGTAATATTTTCTGGCCGAAGCTTTCAAGCTTTCCCAGGTCTCAAAGGCGAGACCTGGGGCACCCATGTTTTGTGGTTGCATCCGCATTTTCAAGACCTGGGCCACCCGCCGCCGTGATGAAGAGCGGAACAGAGAAAAGTATATATCCTAAAAATTTAGGTTGACAAGAAATACAACTCGTTACATACTCCTATTTATTTAGGGGTGGATGCGTGGCCGGACGTCGAAAGGGTTCCATTTCACTAACGCCGCTTGAGATGAAGATCATGCAGGTTCTTTGGAGCGAGGGGCCAAGCAACGTTCAACACGTGCGAGACAGCCTTTTGCCAGACGAGAAGCTTGCGTACAACACGGTGCAAACCATGCTCAATGTCCTTTATCGCAAGGGAAGGGTGCGGCGCAGCCTGACGGGACGCGCCTACATTTATCGCGCCGCCGCCTCACGCGAAAAAGTTCTTTGCCAGGCAGTTCGCGAGTTTGTGCAGCGAGCGTTTGGCGGTTCCCCGGAGGCGCTCGTGATGAGCCTGGTGAAGACGAATCAGGTTGACCTGGAAAAGATTGCGAAATTGAGCCGCGAACTGGAAGCAGAGGAGAAGCCCGATGAGTAGCCTGTTTGGGTTTGTCGCCTCGTACGTGGTGAATGCGGTGTGGGAAGTGGCACTGATCGCCGCTGTGGCATGGCTGACGAGCCGGCTGTTAAGGCGGCTGGGGCCGCAGGCGGAACACGCGGTGTGGGTCGCGGCGCTTGCGATGTCAGTGGTTACGCCAGCACTGCCGGCTCTTCGGAACTCGCTTGATCTGGTAACGGCTTCGCGAACGGGCGGTGGTGGGGCTGCGATCATTTTCGTTCCAGGTGGCGGAGGCTTGGCTGCGCGTCGAGGAGTGTTTGCTTTGTCCACATTTTGGATGTGGTGCTTGCTGGCTTGCTATGCGGCGACGCTCATCTATTTTGCCGTACGTCTTGTCTTGAAGTTCATTTCCGCAGTGGGGATGCTGCCGAGCGCAAGCCCGGTGAGGTTTACGCCGGAGCAAGAGGATATCTGGCGATCTTGCGCCTGCGCTTTTGAGTTGAAAGGAGCGCAAGTACTTGCCTGCGCGAAAGCCCGGGGCCCAGTGGCGCTGGGATTGCGGAAGCCGATTTTGCTGGTACCCCCAAATTTCGCTTCCATCTGCACGCAGCAGGATTTTCTTGCTGCAGTTGCGCACGAGTGCGCGCACCTGAAGCGCAGGGACTTTCAGAAGAATCTTACTTACGAAGTTACAAGTCTTCTTCTCGCGTTCCATCCTCTGATCCGGGTGATTCAGGCGGGCATTGCTCAAACGCGGGAGATAATCTGCGACGGCATGGTGACGGAGGAACACCTTGACGCGGGCAGCTATGCGCGATCGC
The DNA here is from genome assembly GCA_021828835.1 of Acidobacteriota bacterium. Classification (GTDB taxonomy): domain Bacteria; phylum Acidobacteriota; class Terriglobia; order Terriglobales; family Acidobacteriaceae; genus Telmatobacter. Next base: position 2,840 of record JAJZCY010000199.1, read on the forward strand.
TCCTCCGGCTGGCGGCAGCGATGGCAGTTGGTTCGCGGGATTCGGATAGTTATGCAGTTGGCATCTTCGATGGCAACGTTCTGGAGAAGCGCGTTATGAGAATCAGGATGAAGAAGCAATATGCAGGGGCGGCTATGCGATTTGGACTGACCACTTCGGCGGCGACGATTCTGCTCTCGGCAGTGGTTGGAGCGGCTGCTGTGGCGGTGCCGATCCGACAGCAGGCACGATCGCAGGATAGCGCACAAAGCAGCAGGTATGGGCATGTGTACAAGGTGGGGCACGGTGTGAGCGCACCGGTTCCGCTCAACAGGGTGGCGGCAAACTATCCCAAGGCAGTAAGGGAGAAGCACGAAAAGCTCGAGGGGATTGTCGTGCTCGGGCTCGTGGTAGACGCGAAAGGAATGCCGCAGGACATTCATGTCGTGAAGTCCTTCCGCTCTGACTTTGATACGCAAGCGGTGAAGGCGGCAAAGCAGTATCGATTCAGCCCCGCCATGCTGTCAGGGAAGCCTGTGGCAGTTTCAATCAAGATGCAGGTGAACTTCAAGTGGTACTGAGGCAGGTACCTGCATTCGGTTTGTTGAGAAAGTTCACAGGTATAAGTTCTCGCTTTAGCGAAGGACGGGCCATCTAACCTGCGATCGTCAGCGGTCAGGCAGTGAGGGGGGAATTGGCCTGATACTTTCCATTTTGGTTGGTTGGCTGCCTGTACCTCGCTGTTGGGCACCGGGATCGCCGCAGACTTCAACTGCTGGAACAAATCACCACGGTCCGGATCCGTCCTCATAAAACATGCTTTGCGCCAGAATTTGGCGGCCCGGGAGTATTATCGCCTATGCGGAAGTTATGAAGGACAAATGCAGATCCTTCGCTACGCTCAAGATGACAGCGTGTGGGGAGATGCGAAGTTGGCGTATCACCGCCTAAGCTGACGTTTGAAAACTGTAAACAACTCCGCATTCGTCCCCGAAGTCGTCCCGTGGCCATTTCGGCGCGGGGGCGAAGTTGGCCGTGGAAGGGAAAGTGGCAGTCAGCCAGCGCCCGTTTCTTCAGGCTCTGCGATAAAGGACCGAAACCACTCCGCCAGTCGGGTTTCGGGCATTACCCCGGATGCAACCGCCAGCATCGTGTTGACAACTTCCTCGTCCGAGGCCTCCATTGTGCGCCTGTTTAGATCAAGAAATGTTTCGGCAACCACGTATGCCGTGCGCTTGTTGCCGTCGAAAAATCCGTGACTATTACATAGTCCGAATACATAAGCGGCCGCTAAGGCGGCGGCATCGGGTTTCCCGTATGCAAGGAGGTTGCGAGGCTTGGCGAGCGCAGAGTCGATTCCAGCGAGGTCACGAACCCCGCGAATGCCGCCGTGTTCCGATATCTGTTCGTCATGAATGGCAAGGACCGCATCCAGCGGAACCCATACCCATCGATGGGCTTTCACTTTGCCAACTCACGGAGTGCATTCCGGCGTCGCTTCATCACCTTGCGGGCAGATTCCATGGTCCTTTCGAATTCAGGGTCGAACGGAGTAATCCTGAAACCATCTTTCTCTTCGGTTAGAAAGACGGAATCGCCCTTCTCAACCTTCAGACGCGACAAGGCTTCTTTGGGAAGGATCAGTCCTACGGAGCTTCCAATCGTCGTCAGTTTCAGTTTCAGCATGGCGGTACCTCACAACCAATATTCTAACGTATATTAGAATGCCGGCTCGGTAGATCTCTGGTTGACGGGCCGCCGTGAATTTTGCAAGGCCTGGTTGACCGCCTAACCGGAGATTACCCTCAGAAAGCTTCCCTCCGGGGCTGAAGCCCGGGCGGGGTTCGCGGCTTGCGGTACAGCTGAAGCCGTGCCCTGTTCCAGAGCCGCTCAACTTGGGCGGTATCTCCGCCTGTACGGAGAGGACTCAGGCTGGTGAGGCCGCTCCCACGCGGAATTTATACTGAAAGTACCCATGAGTACGTTTCTACCCGTTGATGAACAGTTGGATCTGCTCCAGAAGGGCGCGGCGGAGATCATCCGCCTGAGCGACCTGCGCGAGCGCCTGGAAGAGAGCCGCAAGACCGGCCGCCCGCTCCGCATCAAGGCCGGCTTCGACCCCACCGCCCCCGACCTGCATCTGGGCCACACCGTCCTCATGCGCAAGCTGCGCCATTTTCAGCAGCTCGGCCACACCGTCATCTTCCTGGTGGGCGACTTCACCTCGCTCATCGGCGACCCCACCGGCCGCAACGTCACCCGTAAGCCGCTGACCCGCGAGCAGATCGACGCCAACGCCGAGACCTACAAGCAGCAGGTCTTCAAGATTCTCGATGAGAAGGTCACCGAGGTGCGCTACAACTCCGAGTGGCTCGACAAGCTCGGCTACGAGCAGACCATCCGCCTGACGGCGCACTTCACCGTCTCGCAGATGCTGGAGCGCGACGACTTCCACAAGCGGTACCAGGCCGAGCAGCCGATCAGCCTGCATGAGTTCCTGTATCCGGTGATGCAGGGCTATGACTCCGTTGCACTCGAGTGCGACGTAGAGCTGGGCGGCACCGACCAAAAGTTCAACCTGCTGTGCGGGCGCGAGTTGCAGCGGCACTACGGCCAGAAGCCGCAGATCGTGCTGATGACGCCGATCCTTGAGGGGCTCGATGGCGTGCAGAAGATGAGCAAATCCCTCAACAACGCCATCGGCATCAACGAGCCGCCGCAGGAGATGTACGGGAAGCTGATGTCCATCTCCGACGAGCTGATGTGGAAGTACTTTTTGCTGCTGACCGATTTGCGCGGTTCAGAGGTCGAAGAGTTGAAGGCGGATGCGGCAGCCGGCCGGCAGCATCCCATGGAGATCAAGAAGCGGCTGGCGCTCACCATCGTGGCGGGATTCCACGGAGAGGCTGCCGCACGGAGTGCCGACGAGAACTGGGCACGCATGTTCCAGCAGAAAGAAACGGCGGAGAACCTGGAAGAGGTCGCTGTGCCCTATGCCGATGTGGCGGGGCCGGAAGGCTCCCATCAGATTCGGGTGCCGAAGCTGCTGGTGAAGCTGGGCCTGGCGGCGAGCGGCGCCGAGGCCAATCGCAAGGTGGGCGAGAAGGCGGTACGCATCGAGGGCGACGTGGTGGAGAGCATGATGATCTCAGCTCCGGCGCTTCCGGCGCGGCTGGTTGTGCGCCTGGGCAAGCGGGCCAAGGTGGCCGTCCTCGCCTAGCCAGACCCCCTGCGCACCTCAGTTCGCCGGATCGGGTGCTGCGGCTCCCAGAACCAGATTCACAATGTGCCGCCCGATCGGGATGGACGAAGTTGCCGCCGGCGATGGCGCATTGCAGACATGCAACGTGCGCGCGGTCTGCCGGATCAGGAAATCATGGGCCAGCTTCCCATCCTTCATCACCGCCTGCGCGCGGATTCCCGCCGGATAGGGCTGGAGGTCTTCAAGGGTCAGCTCCGGGCAGTAGCGCTGGCACAGACCGAGATAACCGCGCCGGTAGATCGAGTTCCACATCTCCTTGATGCCATAGCTGAGATGCTGCCGCGCCATGGTCCAGAAGCCGGGGAACGAGAAGGCTTCCATCGCATCGCGAGGATTGAAGGAAAAACGAGGATAGCCTTCCCGCGCCATGCCCAGGATTGCGTTCGGGCCTACCGTGATCTCGCCGCCCACTTTTCTGGTCAGGTGAACGCCCAGGAATGGCAGAGACGGGTCAGGCACGGGATAGATCAGGTGCTGGACGATGTTGTTCTTGGAGGCGGGAAGGCGGAAGTATTCACCGCGAAAAGGCACCATGCGAAAGTCGTCCGCGAGTCCGCACATGCGCGCCAGCCGGTCGGCCATAATGCCGCCGCACACGATGACCCGGCGCGCCTTCACGTCGTCGCCGGTGGTGACGATCTGCACCTGATCGGAACTTTCGCGAATGTCGATGACCTGGGTGTTGAGCCGGATTTCGCCGCCCAGGGCCAGAATCTTCTTCCGCATGGCATCGGCAACGGCGGCGTAATTGGTAATTCCGGTTGCACGGACCAGAAACCCGGCGACTGCGCGGATGTGAGGCTCGCGCCGCTTGATCTCCTGGGCATCGAGAGGCTCGATGTCGAGCTGATTCTCTGCGCAGCGCTGCGCCAGAGCGTTCAGCCCGGCGACTTCAGACTCATCGGTTGCGACGATCAGCTTCCCGCAGCGCTCGTAAGGGATGCCGTTTTCCTGGCAGATGCGGATCGTCGCCTCCGCGCCAATCTTGCAGAACCGCGCTTTCAGGCTGCCCGGCGCGTAATACACGCCGGCGTGAATCACCCCGCTGTTATGCCCGGTTTGGTGTCTTGCTACATCCGATTCCTTTTCCAGAAGCGCCAGCGTGCATCCCGGACGCGCTTCCATCAGCTGCATGGCAGTGGATACTCCGACAATGCCGCCACCGATAACAACGTAATCGAACATGCTGTGCCCCTGGTCTAACAAACAGCAGCAAATGGTGTGATGTCGCACCGTCAGGCAGTGGCCCTCATGGCGCGGGATCAGACCTCCGCCAGCGCGATTTGC
>JAJZCY010000200.1 GCA_021828835.1 Acidobacteriota bacterium
GCGCCGAAGACGTGGTGGATGACTTGCCCGCCAGCCTCTCCACCGGCCGCAAGCGGGCGGTGGCCATTGCGCGCGCTCTTGCCGCGCAACCCGAGATCGTGCTCTACGACGAGCCCACCACCATGGTCGATCCGCTGATCGCGCGGCGCCTTGGCAACCTGATTCAGCGCCTCAAAACCCAGCTCGGCTACACCAGTATCGTGGTCACCCACGACATGCGCTTTGCTGAGAGCCTTGCCGACAAGGTTCTGTTCCTGGATGGAGGGCGGGCCAGCTTCTTCGGTCCGCTGCGCGGCTTCATGAACTCGAAGCACCCGCACATCCGGGAGTTTCTGACGCTGGATGCCTACGTCCTTCCGGTCTGACTTTTCTCAGGTTCAGGCGGCGCGCGCCAGCCAGCCCTTCATGGTGTTGGCGTCCACCAGCCCGGCCTGCTGGAACTGGAGCGTGCCGTGGGCAAAGACGGCAAAGTTGGGAATGCCCTGCACGTTATAGCGCGCGGCCAGGGCGGGATGCTGTTCGGTGTCCACCTTGAGCACGACGGCCTGGCCGGCCAGATCCCGGGCCACTTGGGCCACGTGCGGCGCGGCCATGCGGCAGGGGCCGCACCACGAAGCCCAGAAGTCCACGAGCACCGGCACGCGGCTTTCGCGCACGATCTCATCGAACTCCTCCGGACCGACCCCCATCGGCTCGGCGACCGGCGGCAGGGCCGCTTTGCAGGCGCCGCAGCGGCCGCTGTCGGCAAGATGCTTCGCCGGAATCCGGTTCTTCATTCCGCAGGACACGCAGTTGCGCAGAACGGGCATTTCGTTCCTTTCCTTTTCCGCCGCATCAGCCGGGCTGAGCCGCGGCATTTCTACTGCATCCATTCCATTCGACTCCGAAGCAGCGGCCCAGGTTGCAGAATGCGCCGCCTCCTCTCCGCGCCGGGTGCTCGGGCTTGAGCGGCTCCGCGCGCCGGACGTTAAACTGATCTCGTGAAGATCGCGCTGGCGCAAATTGACCCCACTGTTGGGGATTTCACTGGAAATCTGGAGACCGTTATCGCATTCAGCCGCCGCGCCGCCGAGCAGGGCGCGCGCCTGACGGTCTTTTCCGAACTTGTTCTCTGCGGGTATCCGCCCGCCGACCTGCTCGAGAAGCCCGCCTTTCTGGCGCGCTGCGCTGAGGCGGTGCACGAACTGGCCGAGGCCACGCGCGATCTGCCCACCGCGGTGCTGGTGGGCGTGGCGCTGCCGGCGCGCGGACAGTCCGGCAAGCCGGCCGTCAACGCCGCCGTGCTCATCGATCGCGGGCGCATTCTGCTCGAACAGCACAAGCGGCTGCTGCCTTTCTATGACGTCTTCGACGAGCAGCGTTACTTTGCTCCGGCCCGGGAACAGAAGGTCGTGGAACTGGACGGCCTGCGCCTGGCGGTCACCATCTGCGAGGATGCCTGGAACGACAAGAACTTCTGGCCGCAGCCGCTCTATTCCGTGGACCCGGTCGAGGAACTGATGCGGCAGAATCCAGGGCTGCACATCAATCTCTCCGCATCGCCTTTCTGGTATGGCAAGCGCGCGCTGCGCCGGCAGATGCTGGCGGCCATTGCCCGCCGCGACCACATTCCGGTGCTGATGTGCAACCAGACGGGCGGCAACGACAGCCTGATCTTCGATGGCTCCTCGCTGGCCCTCGATGCCGAAGGAAATCTCATCGCCCAGGCGGCGTCGTTCCGCGAAGACCTGGTGTTTGTGGATCCATTTGCCGCTGCGGCGCTGGCGGAGCCCAGGGAGAACGACGAAGAAGCGGCTTTTCAGGGATTGGTGCTGGGCACGCGCGACTACGTCCGCAAGTGCGGCTTCCGCCGCGCCCTCGTCGGGCTGAGCGGCGGCATCGATTCGGCCCTGGTGGCGGCCATTGCGGCGGAGGCCCTCGGGCCTGAGAACGTGATCGCGGTGGGCATGCCCAGCCCGTATTCCTCCACCGGCTCGGTGGAGGACAGCCGCAAGCTGGCAGCGCATCTGGGCATTCGCTTTGAAGTTCTGCCCATCAGCGGCCTCTTCGCCGAATACACCCATACCCTCGAGCCGCTGTTCGCCGGCACGCAGCCCGACATCACCGAAGAGAACATCCAGTCGCGCATCCGCGGCAACCTGCTCATGGCGCTCTCCAACAAATTCAGCGCGCTGGTGCTGACCACCGGCAACAAGTCGGAGATGGCGGTGGGCTATTGCACGCTCTACGGCGACATGGTGGGCGCGCTGGCGGTGATTGGCGATCTGGTCAAGACGCGCGTCTATGCGGTATGCCGCTGGCTTAACCGGGAGCGCGAGGTCATTCCCGAGGCGATTCTGACCAAGCCGCCCTCGGCGGAACTGCGGCCTGGGCAGAAAGACACCGATTCGCTGCCGCCCTACGAGGTTCTCGATCCCATTCTCGAGGCCTATGTGGAGCGCTACGAGACTCCCGAGCAGATTGCCCGGGAACGGGGATTTCCGCTCGACCTGGTGCGGCAGGTAGTCAAGCTGGTGGAGCGCTCCGAGTACAAGCGCCAGCAGGCGGCGCCGGTGCTCAAGCTCACCTCCAAGTCCTTTGGAATGGGGCGGCGATTTCCCATTGCCATCCGGGTTCAGGTATAAGGTAAGACTGGGAATCTTCCCGCGAAATAGAGTGCTTCTGGCCGACCGGCCGCTCCGTGCGATGTACGGGTTCGTGTCGGGCTGGGGCATTGAAGGAGAACAGCTTGATTCGTCTGTCCGCCCGTTTGTTCAGCGCCGTAGCGCTGGTCGCACTCGCAGTCCCCGCGTCGCAGAGCTTCGCTCAAACCCAGGTTCCGGCTGCGCCTGCTCAGGGGCCGGCTGCGCCGCCGCAGGGCCCGGCCGCTCAGATGCCCGCCTCGCCCGCCGTGCAGGTGCCTCCTGTCGCGCCCAAGCCGCAGGCCCCGGTCTTTCCCAAGCCCAATCCGGCCAACTTCACCGCCACCACGCCCACCGCGGATACGGTCAACGCATTCCTCCAGGCCAACTGGGGATACGATCCGAATCGCATGTGGCAGGTGCAGGCCATCCTGAAGACGCAGGTCCAGGGCCTGAGCAAGGTGGTCGTCTTTGTTGGCGATAAAACCGGAAAGCAGCGGCCCCAGGCTCTCGAATTCTTCGTGCTGCCCGACGGCAAGCACATCATCACCGGAGATCAGATCGTTGCCTTCGGCGCGCATCCCTTCGCCGATCTCCGCGCCGAGCTGCAGCAGCGCGCCAACGGCCCGTCTCGCGGCGCCGCCTCCAAGGATCTCGAACTGGTGGAGTTCGCGGACATGCAGTGCCCCCATTGCAAGGAAGCGCAGCCGATCATGGACAAGCTGGTGACCGACTTCCCCAAGGCCCACATCGTCTTCCAGAACGATCCCATCCCCTCGCTTCATCCCGAAGCCGAGCGCGCTGCGGAGTACGGGGTCTGCGTGGCCAAGGCGGCCGGCGACCCGGCCTTCTTCCAGTTCGCTGCGGCGGTCTTCGAAGGCCAGGATGGCCTGGGCACCCCGGACGGCGCCACCCTGACGCTGAACAGCGCGGTCACCAAGGCCGGCCAGGATCCCACCAAGATCGCCGCCTGCGCGGCTCAGCCCCAGACCAAGGCTGAAGTCGAAGCCTCGCGCACGCTGGCCAGCGACATCGGCATCAACGAGGTTCCCACCCTGGTCGTCAACGGCCGGGAGGTCCCGGTGAACATCCCCTACGATACGCTGAAGCAGATCATCGAGTACCAGGCCAAGCTCGATGGCGTAGCGCTCCAGTAAGCCTTCATAAAAAAGCCCTCGGCCGCACAGCGCGGCCGGGGGCTTTTTTATGCTCCTTTTTGTGATCGGTTACTGCTCGACCGATGTCTCCACGCGGAAGGCCGGGCCATGTCCGGCGGCTTGGCCCCCGCGAATGAGATGGGGCGTCATCACGATCAGCAGCGTGGCGTAGTTCGACTGCACCAGTTGCGCGGTGACGTTGTTCAGTCCCGGGATCTCACTGAGTCCCGGCGTGCCGCTGACGGCGCGGCTCTCGGAGCGGTTGATCTGGCTGGCAAGCTCGGCGGCCTCGCCTTCCTTCAGCGTGACCACGCCGGAGTACGCCTGGTTGTTCAGGATCGGATTGCCATCGAGGAATTGCCCGGAGAGGGCAGTGAGCTTCATGTCCACGGTCAGCGCGACTGTATCGTCGCGCAGCACCTTGGGCGTGATCTTGAGAGAAAGCCCCAGGTCCTCATACTGAATCATGGGGATGGTGGGGATCGCGCCGCCCACCGAGGCCAGCAGCGAGGTGAGAGCGCTGGAGCTGCCCGCTCCGCTGATCCCAGGAATCGCCGGCAGGTTGGCGGCCGGGCTCGAATAGGAGGAGGTCTGGATCGGGTATTTCTCCCCCAGCCGCAGCGTCCCGGCCTCCCCATCGCCCAGGCGCAACTGCACGCTGTCGAGCGCGCGCGAATCCGACGAATTCAGGTTCAGGTTGAGGGTCGCCGTTCCCGGAATCAATGCGGACTGGGTCAGACCGCCGCCAAAGAAGGCAAACCCGCCGGAGAGCAGGGAACTGGAAATCGCGCCTGAGGCAGCCAGGATGGCGATGATGGCCAGCGGATCGTTGGCCGAGGCCAGCCCCGAGGAGATGATCTGCTGCACCAGCGATTGGTTGGCGTTCAGAATGGATTGTTCTTCCGCATAGACGTTGAAAGCCGTCATCGACTGCGGAAGCTGCGCCCCGGTGTTCAATGCCATACTGTGCGCGAGCTGAACGACCCGGACATCCACGATGACCTGATCGTCGCCTGCCAGCAGGCTGCGCATATTGGCATTGAACGCCTCAATGGAGCGAGGAGCGCCGCGCAGCGTGAGGGTTCCGGCCGCCGGGTCGGGCGCGACCTGTGCGATGTTGAAGATGTTGCGCGCCAGGTTGGCCACCTGGGTCTGCTCGTCCGATGTGAGACCGGAGAGATAGATGGTTTCCAACTCGCGATGCGCGAACTGCTCCCGGTTCACGCGCGTATCGCGGGCCACCAGCACGCGGTGCGAGTCGAGCGGCACGTAAAACGTATCCGTCACCAGCCCGAGAACCCGCGCGGCAGTCTGGAAATCGACGTTGTCCACATCCAGGCGTACCGGCTGCGGGCGCACGCTGTCGTCGATCAGCGCCACGATGCCATAGCTGTTGAAGACCCGCTGGATCACCTGGCGCGCGTCACTGCGCACATGAAAACTGTGCAGGTCCCGGGAAGCGAGCAGCGGCTCAATGCTGGCCAGTCGAGCGGCGGATTGATGGTAAAGCGGCTGGGGCAGGCCGCGCAGCACATCGTCGCTGAGGTCGTAGAGGTGCTGCGTCACCTCCGGATTGGTGGGATCGAGCTTGTACGCATGGGCGATGGCTCCCCGGGCTGCGGCTTCGTTGCCGGCGAAGCGATCCTTGGCGGCCGACTGGATGAGCGCCTCCACCGCGTGGCTGCGCGCCACCTGGGCGGCCATGCGGTAGTTGGTGTTGGCCGGATCGAGCGCGGCGGCCTGCTCGTACTGCTGAAGGGCTGGCTCGAACTCGCCCTTCTCATACAGCTTGCTGGCGGAGAGATAGAGATGGATGGCGCGGCGGCGCTCCCGCGCGCTCGGAGGCTTGGGCTTGGCGGCGGATTTTGGCGCAGCACCCTGTCCGGCAGATGGCGTCGCCGGGCCGCTCGTGGGCGTCTGCGGCTGCATGAATGCCGGAAACAGGGTGAGCAGTACCACGGCCGCCCAGGTATTCACGCGCGCAACCCATGTGCTGCGCCGCGCCGCACTCGCTTTCACGCCTGCCTCCGCGCGAAGGCCAGCAGGTCGGCCAGCGAGCTGGCGCAGACCTCGGGGCGCTCGGCGGCCAACTCGTCAAAGCTCACCGTACCGGTGGCCACCGCGATGGTGGGCAGGCCGTTGGCGCGGGCCGCTGCGATATCGCGCGGGGTGTCGCCCACCACGCAAATACTGGCTCCGGCGCCGGCCAGCTCGCGGGCCTTCTGCGCGGCGCGGCCAATCAGTTCCGCGCGCACCGGAAACTGGTCGCTGAAGCCCCCGAAGCGGAACCACTCGCGCAGCCCCGCCTGCTCCACCTTGATCCAACCGATCATCTCCAGGTTCCCGGTCGCCACGCCCAGCAGCGCGCCTCGCTCGGCCAGGTAGCGCAGCGTCTCTTCCACGCCTGGCATGGTCACCACGCGCATCTCATGACGCCGCTCGGCCACGCTGGTGCACATCGAGTCCAGAATGGCGTCGATGTTGGCCTCCACCTGCTCTACGGGCACGCCCGCCTGCCGGCAGGCCTCGCGCAGGATGGCGGTATCGGTGCTGCCGGCCAACTGAATGCCGTTGAGCGTTACCTCGAACCCCGTGATCCGGCGCACGCTCGATGCAAAGGCGTCGAAGTGCACCCCGTCCCAGGTGCGCAGCAGTGTCCCGTCGATGTCGAAGAGGTACGCATCCTGCTGATCCCATTGAAAATTTGGCTCAATCAGGATGCGCGGCGGTTGGGTAGATGATGTTGGCTGCATGATTTCGACTGCGCGTCAGCCGCGGCTGACCGGGATTCCTGATCCGGCCTAGCGGTAGCCCTGGCGGAACGTGCTGTAAACAGGACGTTCGCTGCGCGGCGGACGCTTGAGCCCGGCACGCAGTTCGGCCAGGTCGATGCCCAGCTCGGCCATGGTCCGGCTCAGGGTGTTGCGGTGCATCCCCAGCTCTTCGGCGGCCTTGCACTGGTTGCCGCGGTTGGCGATCAGCACCTCCCGCAGGTATTGCTTTTTAAATTCGCGGACGGCCTCCTCATAGCGGATGCCACTGGAGTGCATTTGCGTCACCAGGCTGTCCAATTCTCGTCTCACGTGTCCCCTCTTACTTGGATCAACGGTCAGTGTACTGTATTGCGAACGATGCGAAATTCACAGAAAGTGGAGCCGTGCGGATGAGCCGGAGACCGGCTCACGAGGGGCCCTGGTTGGGATGCATCCAGGAAGGAGATTCCTGCTCCAGTAACCTTAGCCCGTGGCGCACGCGCTCGGCAAGTTCGGCGGGCGTCATCTGCGTGGTCACGTGCAGCGCTCCAAAAAATCGTCGCGGCAGCCGCGATTCCGCCAGCCACTGGGCGCGCGGAAAAAACGCTACCGTGACCAGGATGACAAGGGTCACCAGCACCATGCCCTGAAAGAACCCGAGCACCGCGCCGGCCAGCATATCCAGGCAGCCCAGTCCAATCCATTTGAAAACCCGGGCCAAGATCGTGCCCACCAGGTTGGCGAGCGCCATCACCACCAGGGCGATGAGAAAAAAAGCAATTGTGTCCGCCACCGCCGGGAT
>JAJZCY010000201.1 GCA_021828835.1 Acidobacteriota bacterium
GGGCCAGGAATCAACGCGCAGGGCGCACCAGCCGCTGGAGGCGCCGCGAAACCTCAGCAGTAGGGAGTTCAACACCAGCACGATGGATGCGGAACCCGCGATCGCAGAACTCGAAGCCGAGCTGGGGCATGCCTTCAGCCGCCCAGAGCTGTTGGTGCGCGCGCTGACGCACCGCTCGCTCGCCCATCAGCTTGCGCACGAAAATGGCGGGGAGGAATCGAGCTGGATCGGGGACAATGAGCGGCTCGAATTTCTGGGCGACGCGGTTCTCAATCTGGTAGTCGCGGAGGCCTTATTTGAGGCCCATCCCGAGTGGCATGAAGGCGAGTTGACCCGCGTGCGGGCGCGGCTGGTGAGCCGTCAGAAGATGGCCCAGGTGGCGGCGGAGATCGATCTAGGCGAACATCTGCGGCTCAGCAAGGGAGAAGAGCGCAGCGGGCTGCGTCACAAAAGCACCGTACTGTCCGACAGCATGGAGGCGGTGATGGGGGCTCTCTTTCTGGATGGTGGACTGGAGCCGGTGCGTGCCTTCGTGTGCCGCCAGGTGATGAGCGGCGCGGTCGAACAACTGGCCGACGAACTGCGTTCCGGTGCGGCGCTCGGCAATTACAAGTCCGCTCTGCAGGAGCGGTTGCAGGCGGCACGGGCAGGCACCCCGGTTTACAGGGTGAAGAGCGAGAGCGGGCCGGCCCATCGCAGGCGTTTTCTGGTCGAGGTGCAGTTGAGGAGCAGTGACGGAGAACTCGGCTCGGCGCTGGCGCGGGGCGTCGGCAGCACCAAGAAGCATGCCGAGCAGGACGCCGCGCGGCGCGCGCTGGAGCGGCTCGATGCCGGAGCCAACCTTCCCGACGGCCGGGCGTTCGAACCTGTGCAGGGGGATCCTGCAACTCATGAGCACTCTCATCGAGGAGCCGACGAGCGCCGTTGAGCCGGAGGATCCAAGCATGAGCGGGTGGATGAAATTTCGTCTCCAGCTCCCGACGCTTCCCGAGGCGTTTGCGAGCCTGATGCGCACCGTGGTGGTGGCGCTGTTTGTGCTGACCTTCATCCTTCAGCCCTTTTTTATTCCCTCGGAAAGCATGGAGCATACGCTCCTGGTGGGCGACTTTCTGCTCTTCAACAAGCAGGTCTTCGCTCCGGCCGGTCCGGTAGAGCGCTGGATTCTGCCGTACCGCCAGGTGCAGCGCGGCGACATCATTGTGTTTCACCATTCGAATCCGCCGCTTCTGGTCAAGCGGGTGATCGGGCTGCCCGGCGATCACCTCCGCATTCGGAACGGCCACGTGCTGGTGAACGACGTGGCGCTCAAGGAGCCGTATGTGGCGATTGAGCCCGCGCCGCCCAACTCGTTCCGCGACAACTTTCCGTCACGCAGGTACACCGACCCGGATATCGATCCCGACTGGTGGCGGCAGATGCAGCGCCTGATCCAGCACGGCGAACTGGTGGTTCCGGCCGGCGACTACTTTGTGCTGGGCGATAACCGCAACCACAGCATGGACTCGCGCTTCTGGGGCTTTGTGCCGCGCGGAGCGATTGTGGCCGCGCCGGTGCTGATTTACTTTTCGCTGCGCCGGCCTTCCACCACGGATGTGCAGCAGGGCACGGATGATAGACTCGGACACGACAGTCAATTTACGGCACGCTTGGCGGAGTTTGCGCGTTGGAACCGCATCTTCCGGGTGGTGCACTGATTCTCTCTCGATCCGGGCTTAGAGCGACAGGATGACGAATAGAAAAACAGCGGCCTCGAAAGCCTCGGAGGCACAGGTGGTTGCGACTGCCGCGCAGGAGCGGGAAGAAGAAACGCCCCTGGAGGCGATCGCCAGCATCTGCTCGGTTCTGGTGATCGGGCTCTACATCCTGACCTTTATCGCGCAGAACTTTGTGATCCCCTCCGGTTCCATGGAGAAGACTCTGCTGGTGGGCGATCACCTGGTGGTGGATCGGCTCACGCTGGCGCCTCCTGCCAAGTGGATGCCGCTGGTACGCTACCGCGAGCCCCGCCGTGGCGACATCATCGTGTTCATCAAGCCGGTGGCGGAGCCCGAGCCCGGCCCGGACGGCAAGCCGCAATATCTTTTCCTGGTGAAGCGCTGCATCGGCATTCCCGGCGATCACATTCACCTGCGCAATGGCATCGTGATCATCAACGGCGTGGCGCAACCGCAGCCGTACGCTCAACCCACCACGCCGGAGAACTTCAACGAGTTCCTGGACGATTTCCCCTCCGTGCCGCCCGGCGACGTGCAGGGATCGACGGAATCGTGGGACGTGGCGTTTCCCAACTATATCCAGAATGGCGATCTGGTGGTGCCGCCCGGCCATTACTTCATGATGGGCGACAATCGCCACAACAGTCTGGACTCGCGCTTCTGGGGATTTGTGCCTCGTGCCGATATCATCGGACGCCCGCTCTTCAATTACTGGTCGTTCAAGACTCCCGAGGAGGAGTACGACCAGACCGGCGCCGGTCATCAAATCGCGTGGATGTTCCACGTGGTGACTCATTTCTTCACCGATACGCGCTGGGGGCGTACGTTCCATATTGTGCGCTGACAGCGGGCGCGGTTTCAGTCATGATGGACAACATGCAAGACAAGGAAGCTGTTCCATCGCACCGCTCCGCGGCGAGGCGCAGGCGCCGCCGTTTTCTCGGGCTGGCCGTGGTGCTGGTGCTTGCTACCATCCTGGTCCCCCCCTTCATCAACATCGGCCGCTATAAAAGCAGGATCACCCAGGCTATCTCGACCTCGCTGGGGCGGCCGGTGCGTCTCTCGTCGGTGGAGCTGCGCCTGTTTCCATGGCCCAGCTTTGTGCTCACCAACCTGAGCGTTGCCGAGGATCCGGCCTACGGCTCGGAGCCGGTCTTGCATGCGGATACGGTGCGCGCCAACCTCAGCCTGTGGTCGCTGTGGCGACGCGATCTGGAGTTCGGCAGTATCCATGTGGAGAATGCCAGCCTGAATCTGGTGCACGCTGCGCCGGGGCGCTGGAATCTCGATCCGTTGTTTCGCACTGCGGCAGCGCATCCTGGCTCAGCGTTCCGCGCTGGACGCCTGCCCTACCTGGAAGCCACGGATTCGCGCATCAACATCAAGGACGGCGCGGAAAAGCTGCCCTTTTCGTTGATCAACACGGATCTCTCGTTCTGGCAGGAAAGCCCCGGCGACTGGCGGGTGCGGCTGCGCGGCCAGCCCGCGCGCACGGACGTGGCGCTGGAACTGGGTGACACCGGGATTGTGCGTCTGGAGGCCAGCCTGCGCCGGGCTCCAGAGCTGCGCAACATGCCGGTGCGGCTCGATTTGGATTGGCGCGAGGCGCAACTGGGCGCGCTGGCGCGGCTGCTGACTGGATCGGATACGGGGTGGCGCGGCAATTTGACCGGCGAGGCACATGTGGACGGAACCCCCGATGCGGCGCAGGTCACGGTGCGGCTTCGCGCGACCGGCGTGCACAGGGCGGAATTTGCTCCGCCGACGCCGCTGGACTTCGATGCCAATTGCGGCCTGATCTACGACTACACGCAGCGCGCGCTCAGCAAGCTGAGCTGCAACTCACCCCTGGGCGACGGAAGGCTTCGCCTGACGGGCGACATTCCTGGGGCGGGGGTGCCGGATCTGACGCTGGAGATGGTCCGGATTCCGGCAGCCGCCGGCCTGGATCTGCTGCGCACCATGCGCAGCGGCATTGCGCCCAGCCTGGAGGCTTCCGGCACGGTGAGCGGCAAACTGCAGTACGCCGCCGCAACGATGCCGGAGGTGGTTGCTCCGGCACGGCGGCGGAAGGCTTCGAAGCCGCGCGCCGCTGCCTCTCCCGACGAGACTTTGACGGGCAGGGTCACGGTCCAGGGATTTGCGCTGAACGGCGGTGGGCTGAGCCAGCCGCTGCAGGCTTCGCGGGTGGTGCTGGAGCCGACTGTGGGTGGTGGCCCAGGTTTTCAGCAATCGATCACCGGGACGGCAACGGTGGAGGCTGGCGGCGCAACGCCGCTGAACGTGAGCCTGCGCTTTGGTACCGGTGGATACCAGATGACGCTGCGCGGTCCGGTGAGCCTGGCGCGCGGCCGCGAGCTGGCGCAGGCGGCCGGTCTGGTGCAGGCCGGGAGCTTGGACAACGTGACTGGCGATGCGGCGTTACTGAATGTGACGGCGCAGGGCCCGTGGATTCAGCAGGACGAGTTTGCGGCTGGGACACAGGCGCCTGTCCGCGCAGACGGCGAGCCTGAGGCGGACGCGCTGGACGGAACCGTGACGTTGCAGGATGCCGATTGGCATGCGGACTTCCTGGCTGGTCAGGTGGCGATCTCCGAGGCAGTACTGCACGTCAGCCGCAAGCGGCTTCTCTGGGACCCGGTGCAGTTTGCTTACGGCCCGGTGAAGGGAACCGCGACCTTCTCGATGCCGGTCAACTGCGCTGCGCCAGGTGGCGCAGCGGCTGAGGCGTGCGCTCCTGACTTTGATCTGCGCTTCGGGGCGCTGGATGCGGCGGAGCTCCAGTCCGCGTTTCTGGGAGCACGGCGGAAAGGAACGCTGCTCGACAGCCTCATCGACCGCTTCCGTTCCAACTCCGCCCCAGCGTGGCCGCCGCTCAAGGGAAGCGTGGAGGCTGCCGTGCTGATGCTCGGCCCGGCGACCCTCCGCCAGGCTTCAGCCAACGTGAGGATTGCGGCCCAGAGCGCCGAACTCACGGATGTTGCGGGAAGCGTTCTGGGCGGGCGGCTGCACGGAAGCGGTACTGTGAGCTGGTCTGGCGATTCCGGCAATGAGCCGTCTTACATCGTCGATGCCGGTATCGAGGGAATCCCGGCTACCGCTGCGGGACAACTCCTGAGGACACATTGGACGGGCGGCCCGCTGAGCGTAAATGGCAGGGTTGAGCTCGCCGGATTCAAGGCGAGGGGTCTTGCCGCCTCGGCCAAAGGCACCGTGCACTTTAGCTGGAAGCATGGCAGCATGGCGACGCCGGCAAGCGCGCCGGAAGAGGGTCCAGCGGTTTCGCAGGCGAAGATGCCGGCGCAATTCGACCAGTGGAGCGGCGAGGTGCAGATTGGGCACGGCGCAGCCAAGCTGGGAACGAATGAGCTGGTCAGCGCGGGACACCGGCAGGAGCTTGCAGGCGGCATCACGCTAACCGATCCGCCGAAGGTGCAGATTGCGCCGGTCAAGCCGACCGCGCATTAGCGCCTACGATCCGTGCTCCTTGGTGGCGGCTGGGGTGTCGAGAGCCTTCAACTCCTTTTGCCGCCGCACGAGCGAGCGCACCAGAACCGCAATCAGCAGCAGCCAGACCGCGGCGCCGATCGCTTCGCTGGAACGGGGCTCGTCGCTGTTGGCCCAGAGCAGAAGCGGAAACAGGATGACAGCCAGAGCGAGATAGCGCTTGAGGCTGCGCACTCTCCTGGCCAGAGCCTCACGGCTTTCCGGGGGGAGGCCCTGGGCGATCCTGGCGCGCCGCTGGGCAGCGACTTCCCGATTGAACCGGCGGATGGCGGGCAGAAGCAGGGCCAACATCGCGACCCACCAGACGATTGCGAGCACCGTGAAGGTTTGGACGCCGAGCGCTCCCTTGGCTTGCGCGAGGGCCAAGGCGATCAAGACCACGGCACCGCCGGCGCAGATCATCACGATGCGCTGGCGGAAGGCTTTTTCAGGCGAGATCATACGGGCCCTTTTGTATCACACCGGGGCGCGAGGCCGCGCACTGCGTAGTTGCCGATCTGACGGCGGAGCGGCGGCCAAGAGCCAGCGAGTCAGCAGGTCAGGTTGTTCTTTACTCCGAGGCCTGAATCTTGCGGCCGTGGAGGCTGTGGATGCGGCGCGTGTTCATCTTGTACAGCGCTACGAAGCTGTCAATCTGATTGCGGCTGAGGCCCAGCGGCTGCTGGAGGACAAACCAGCGCACGCCCTCGGTGCAAGGAGGCTCCAGCAGCGAGCCCATGTAGGTCCAGTAGCCGCGGTCGGCAGGCAGCAGGCCGCCGGGGTTGACCATGTCCGTGACTTTTTCGCTCTGGCCGGCATTCTGGGGCAGGTGCTGCCAGAGCATGGAGATGGTGGCGTTGGGGAAGTCCTGGCCCTCGGCGAGGCGGATGGCCAGCATGGCGGTCTGACCGTCGGCACTGTGCAGGAGCATGTCTGCTTCCATGTCGGTGTAGTCGCCGCGGTAGGTGTGCTCGCTGGGATGGTGGAACTCGATGGAGACCAGGTTATAGCGGACGCCGTTGGCGACAATCGAGCTGCCGGGCTGGACGGTGACGACGATGGCGCGGCCGGTGTTAGCGACGGTCGCGGGCCCGGCGAGGAAGTGAAACTCGAGAGGCTTGAGGGCGGTATCGAGGCGCGCGCTGCCGAGGTCTACGGGGGACTGCTGGTGGCCCTTGGCGCAGGCGCGATAGGCGGGGCTGAGCTTGCCCCAGTTCAGAGTGCCGGTGCTGCCCTGGTAGGTCCAGTCAGGTTCCGTCTGGGCGACGGCAGCGGCTGCAAAGCTGAGGAGTGCAAAGAGAAGCAGAGAAGTGCGCATCGGATTCCCCTGTTCTTGAGTGCTTTTCCGGGTTCGGAGTCATTCTACGGCATCGGGACGGAGCATCGGGATCTGATCGCGATAGCGATTTTGCTTAGGTGTTTGATTCTAAAGGGCTGCTTTTTTTGATTCCTCGCAAGTGTTTGAAAACAAAGATAGAATCTGTAGGTGTTTGAAAACAAATAAATTAATGGACTGACGACCTACAGGGCCTCCTGCTCCTGCTGGCTGGAGTATGGCAGGGATGGGCGAAATTTCTCGCAAGGGCTGGGGCCGCTTGCGGGCGGCGGGAGAAAGGAAAAGGGCAGCGCGATGCGCTGCCCTTGTGTTCTGGAGGAGAGAGACGAAGCTACTTGGCGGCGACGGTGACGCCGGCCTGCTCGGCCAGCTTGGCGGCCTTGTCGGTGGCTTCCCAGGTGAAGTCCGGCTCGGTGCGGCCGAAGTGGCCGTAGGCGGCGGTCTGCCGGTAGATGGGGCGGCGCAGGTTCAGACTCTCGATGATGGCCTTGGGCGTGAGCGAGAAGTTCTTGCGGACCAGCTCGGTGAGCTTGCCTTCGCTGATCTTGCCGGTGCCGAAGGTCTCGACGAGGACGCTGACCGGCTCGGCGACGCCGATGGCATAGGCGAGCTCGACCTCGGCCTTTTCAGCCAGGCCTGCGGCCACGATGTTCTTGGCGATATAGCGGGCCATGTAGGCAGCGGAGCGGTCAACCTTTGTCGGGTCCTTGCCGGAGAAGGCGCCGCCGCCGTGGCGGCCCATGCCGCCGTAGGTGTCGACGATGATCTTGCGTCCGGTG
>JAJZCY010000202.1 GCA_021828835.1 Acidobacteriota bacterium
GTTGACGTAGACCTCATGTGTGTTCAACCCCTCCGGCTCGAGGAAGAACTGGTGCTGCGGCTTGTCGGGAAACTTGACGATCTTGTCCTCGATCGACGGGCAATAGCGCGGCCCGATGCCTTCGATCCGGCCCGAGTACATCGCCGAGCGATGCACATTTTCCCGAATCAGCCGCAGCGTCTCCGGCGTGGTGAAGGCAATGTGGCAACTCACCTGCGGCTGCGCGATCTTCCTGGTGCGGAAGCTGAAAGGCGTAGGATCGGCATCGCCGGGCTGCTCCTCAAACGCGGCCCAATCGATCGTGCGGCCGTCAAGCCGCGGCGGCGTCCCGGTCTTGAGCCGACAGGTCCGGAGTCCAAGAGCCCGCAGGGCCTCGCCGAGCAGAACGGAGGCCGGCTCGCCGCTGCGCCCGGCGGGATAGCGCTCCTCGCCGCAGTGAATCAGCCCGTTCAAAAACGTGCCGGTCGTGATGATGGTCGCCCCGGCCAACAGCCGCCGCCCATCGCGCAGCTTCAATCCGGTGACGCGACCGTGGCGGCGCGCTGGCTCGGGCCGCGGCGCCTCCGGAGGCTCGCCCCCCTCTGGGTTCTCCCAGCTTCCCAAAGCACCCGGCTCTGGTCCCTCGTTCCCTTCTTCCCTCGCTCCCTGCTCCTCAATCACCAGGTCCACAACCTCCGCCTGGCGGATGTGCAATCCGGGTTGGGCCTCCAGCACCTCGCGCATCTTCACGCGGTAGAGCTGCTTGTCGCACTGGGCACGCGGGCTCCACACCGCCGGGCCGCGCGAGGAGTTGAGCAGACGGAACTGGATGCCCACCGCGTCCGCCACTTCGCCCATAATGCCGCCCAGGGCATCCACTTCGCGCACCAGGTGTCCCTTGGCCACCCCCCCGATCGCGGGGTTGCAGCTCATCTGCGCGATCAGGTCCAGATTCATGGTGATGAGCGCCGTCTTCAGGCCCATGCGGGCCGCCGCCATGGCCGCCTCGCATCCCGCGTGCCCGGCGCCTACCACCGCAACATCATAGTGTTCGACAAAAGCCATTCTCTTCTATTGTACGGATGCAGGAATCCGGCCGCCTTGACACCCGCGCCCGCCTGTTCTGGAATAGCCTTGCCTGCTCGTAACGGCACTTCCGCGGCTGCAAAGCTGCCTCGGGCCGAAAGGAATGTGGTGCGCCGTTTCCTCGCCTTTGTCGCCTCAGTCGGCCTGCTGGCGGGCCCTGCCCTGGGCGCCGCACGGCCTGTGCCGGCTCCCCACCCGGCCGCGCCGCAGTTCCAGCCCTATCGCTCGCAGCAGGGACGGTTCAGTATCGACTTCCCGCCTGGCACACCGCAGCACGCCGTGAAGGCCATCACCCTCAAAGGCGGCGCCACATCCATCCTGCATCAAACCTGGGTCGAGCTGAACCACAGCAGCGTGGCCTACATGGTGATGTACAACGATTATCCCGCCGACTATGCGGACCAGGCGCCCGAGGATGTGCTGGCCTCCGCGCGTAGCGGCGCCGTGGACGGCAAGACCGTTCTCAGCGACCGCGCCATCACCCTCAACGGCGTGCCCGGCCGCGCCTTTACCGCCACCGACCACGACGGCTGGCACTACACCGTCCACCAATACCTGGCCAGGGCGCGTCTCTACCAGTTGATCGTGGTCTCCGATAAAAACCATCCAGCGGCGGATGCGGAGGAGTTCATGCGCTCTTTCCGGATTCGATAGTCGTCTGGCAATCTGGTCTTGAGCAGAGATTTTGCCCTCCTCAACATCGCGAGGCTGGAGGCACCCTGGAGGAATGATGAGCAAAGCCAATCCCTACGCAGGTCTTCTGGATGAGCGGCCGGTCGAGGCCGTCCTGACGGCAACCCCCGAGGTGCTGCGCGCCGTCCTCGCCGAGATCGGCGACGACGTCGAAACCCGGCCCGCCCCCGGCAAGTGGAGCGCCGCCGAGATTGCCTGCCACCTGGCCGACACCGAGATGGTCTTCGGCTTCCGCCTGCGCCAGATGCTGGCCGAGGACAATCCGGCTATTCAACCCTTCGACCAAGACAAGTGGGCGGCCAACTACCTGGGCGTCTCCGCCGATCAGGCCGCCGAGGTCTTCGCCGCCCTGCGCGGCTGGAACCTGCAACTGATCGAGACTTCCCTGCCGGCGGCCGCCCAACGCACCGCGACTCACCCCGAACGCGGCGCCTTCACCTTTCAGAGCTTTGTGGAAATGATGGCAGGCCACGATCTGAACCATCTGGCGCAATTGCGCAAGCTGGCCGATGCGCCGCCCCTGGGAACAACCGGCGAAGAGTAAGCCGCCTTCTCAGCTCCGACCGTCGCCGGATCACCGCGCTGGCTGCTGCTCTCCGGACCTCAGCGTGCCGACGCAGCGCCGGCATGAACTGCGGGCTGGTGCGGAGTGCCGGTCATCGCGTAGAAGATGGCATGCGCGGTGGCCTCCTCGCTTTCCGAGGAGCTGATCATCAGATTGTAGAGATGGGGATCGCGCCAATCCTTGCCATAGTGCTGCCGAATATAGCGGGCGCGCTCCTCGTCCACCCTCTGGAGACGCGCTTCGATATCGGCTCCAGGCTCGAGGCGGGCTCGCAGCCGCTTGGCACGCACGCGAACCGGAGCATACACGTACACGTGAAAGACGTCCGGACGGAGCTGCAGCAGGCATTGCGAGCCGCGCCCCACGATCACGCAGCTTCCCCCCGTGTAGGCCTCCTCGATGATCTTACGGGTAAGCTCATCCATTACGTGGGCATCGAAGAAGTCGGCTTCGCCGAGCGGCCTGCCGGAGGCTAGGGCAACCCCGCGGATGGCATCCTCATTGAGCCGCCGCAGCCACGAGTCCACGCGCTCATCGTACTGCCGCACTACGGTCGAATCCACGCGCGCCGCACGCGCGATCTGCGTAATGATCTCGTTGTCCAGCAGCTTCCATCCCAGCCATCCGGCGATGGTGTTGGCAATCAGCCCGCCGCCGCTCCCGAACTCCCGCGAAACGGTCAATGCGCGATATTTCACAGCACACCTCCCGGTGCAATCTGAAATGCGCTGAACGAAGCAACACAGCACTATACTCCGCCTGCGCCGGCTCCGGCGGTGCTCTCCGCCTCTGAAACCAACTCGATTGTGCGGCGGGTATGCCCATCTTGCAGTGATCTGCCTTACATTCGGAACATGCGAACGCCTCTCCCCTTTGCGGCATCAACAACCCACAGAGTGGTGGCGCGGTACGATCATCACAGACGCTCACCTCTGATCCTTCTAGGACGGTCCCCGCCCGCGTGCGTTCCTGAGCGCGCCTGCACGGGGTGGAACCGGTCTTCGATCTTGCCCCGATTCCCAACCGCGCTCGCACACAGATACCCAGGAAGAACGGATGAGCACAGCCGGTGCTTCACCGCAAAACCCGGAAGCACTGTCCGCCGAATGGCGCCCCTCCGTGAATCCCTGGATGGTAGCGGTCTCGGTGATGCTGGCCACCTTCATGGTGGTGCTGGACTCGTCCATTGCCAACGTAGCCCTGCCCCACATCGCCGGCAGCCTTTCCGCATCCACCGACGAATCCACCTGGGTGCTCACCAGCTACCTGGTTTCAAGCGCCATCATGCTCCCCGCCTCGGGCTGGATTGCGCGGCGCATCGGCCGCAAGCGGCTTCTCATGCTGTCGATCCTCAGCTTCACCGCCTCCTCGATGCTCTGCGGCATGGCCATCGGCATGCCCATGCTGATCATCGCCCGGGTGCTCCAGGGCGCGGGCGGCGGCGGCATGCAGCCTCTGGCCCAGTCCATCCTGCTGGAGAGCTTTCCCCCCGAACAGCATGGCAAGGCCATGGCTGCTTATGGCGTGGGCATCGTGGTGGCTCCCGTCATCGGCCCCACCCTGGGCGGCTGGATCACCGACAGCTATTCCTGGCGCTGGATCTTCTATATCAACCTGCCGGTGGGCCTGCTGGCCTGGTTCATGGCCAATGCCTACATTGAGGACCCGCCCTACCTGCGCCATGTCACCCGGGTCGCCATCGACTACCTCGGGTTCGGCCTCATGGCGATCTGGCTCGGCACCATGCAACTGGTGCTCGACAAGGGCCAGGAGGCGGACTGGTTCGGGGCGGTGTGGATCCGCTGGGTCACCGCCATCTCCGCCATTGCGTGCATCGGCTTTGTGGTCCGCGAGCTCACCACGGCAGCGCCCATTGTCGAACTCCGCGCCCTGCGCAACCGCAACTTCAGCATCGGCACCGCCATCACCACCTTTTACGGATTTGTGCTCTACGGGGTCACGGCGATTTTGCCGCTCTTCCTGCAAACCGTGCTGGGCTACTCGGCCCTCGACAGCGGCCTCGCCGTCAGCCCGCGCGGGCTGGGATCGCTCACCGCCATGCTGGTGGTCGGTGTCCTCGTCAACTATGTGGATGGCCGCCTGCTCCTGTGCACCGGTCTGGCCATCTTCGGCTACTCCACCCTCGAACTCAGCCGCATCAACCTCCAGATCGGCATGAGCTCCGTGGCCATTCCCAACTTCATCAACGGCTTCGGCGGCGGCTTTGTGTTCGTTCCCCTCACCACCATGGCCATGGGTCTGCTGCGCAAGCAGGAGATGGGCAACGCTACCGGCATCTACAACCTGATGCGCAATATCGGCGGCAGCGTGGGCATCGCCATGCTCACCGCCAACCTGTCACGCGGATCGCAGATGCACCAAACCTATCTCGCCGGCCACATCACGGCTTCCAATCCGGCCACCCAGAACGCCGCGCAGGCCTTGTCCGGGTACTTGTCCGCGCAGGGAGGAACCAGTCCCGCTTCGGCCGGTTACCGCGCCCTGGGCGCGCTCTATCAACAGCTCCAGCAGCAGGCCGCCATGCTCACCTATGCGGACAACTTCCGCATCCTGGCGATTCTCTCCCTGATCTGCATTCCGCTGGTTCTGTTTCTGATTCCCGCCAAGCGGGGCGAAGGAAGAATGGAAATCAGCGAGTAGCGCGCTCCCGCGCCTACTCCACCTTCACGATCACGCAGGTGATGTTGTCGTGGCCGCCAGCCAGATTCGCCGCGCTCACCAGGCGTTCGCAAAGCTGCTCCGGCCTGAGATCCAGCGACAGCAGCGACTGCAACAGAACGTCGGAGAGCTCACCCGTCAGTCCGTCGGAGCAGAGCAGAAACAAGTCGCCAGGCTCCGGCTCTAACGGAAAAATATCGGGAATCACGCAGGGCTGCGTGCCCAGAGCGCGCGTAATCACGTTGCGCAGCGGCGAACGCCGCGCCTCCGCCTCGTTCATCTGCCCGGCCCGCACCTGCTCATCCACCAGCGAGTGATCCACGGTGATCTGCGCCAGCCGGCTGTCGCGCATCCGGTAGCCGCGGCTGTCGCCCACATTCACCATCCAGGCCTGATCCGCCGCCGCCATCAGCCCCACCAGCGTCGTGCCCATGCCGCGCAGCTTGGGGTTGGCCTCCGCGCGCCGGAAGATCGCCTCATTGGCCGAGGCCACCGCCCGCCGCACCGCGTCCGGAATCTCCTCCTCCGGCCCGCGCTGGGTCAGCACCCGCATCGCTTCGTCCACGGCCATGGCGCTGGCGATCTCGCCCGCCGCGGCTCCGCCCATCCCGTCGCACACCACAAAGACGTTATGCTTCAGCGACAATCCGTAGGAATCTTCGTTGGTGGGCCGCTTATGGCCGCGATCGGTAAGCGCCGCGGCGGTGTAATGAACGAGCGCTGACGACAAGAAAAATCTCCCGTCCGCCAGTTTACACAGCCGAAGCAGATCTCCGCCCAGCCAAAATCAGCGCGAAGGAACCGGCGCAGGCGCTCTCCGCAGGGCAGGCAGTTCGAAGACCTGAATCGCGTTCCCGTTCACCACGGCAACTCGCTGGCCCGAGGGCGACACCGCCACATTGCCGCCCGCATCCAGAATCGGGTTCGCCGGAGCATCGAAGATCACATTGCCCGTAGCCGCGTCCAGCACCTGCACCCATTGCCCCTTGATATCGTCGTTCCCCATCGGCGAAAAAGCGTCGATGCCGTGGCTCACGTACAGCGTCTCGCGCACGATCTTGGTGCCGTCGGGAGACATCACCAGGTTGGGCCAGACAAAGTGGTCCGGAACCAGATCCGTCCACAGCTTCTCGCCCGACGTGGTCATCGCCACCAGCGCATCATCCCCCGCATCCGAGCAGGCCGTCACCAGAAACTCCTGCTCCGAGACAAAATGCATCTGCGGTATGCAGTCTGATTTCACCGTGCCCAACTCCCGCTGCTGGCCGGTGAAGAAGTTCAGCATCACCCGCCAGTCGACGCCCGTGCCGCGTTGCGGAGAGAGATACCCGTCGCTGTTCATGGGCAGATGGATCAGCGAAGGCACCCGGGCCACGGTCAGAACCTGTCCCGTGCTGCGCTGAAGAATTCGCAGCACCAGGTCCGGCACCCTGCCCGTGGCATTGTCTTCGGAAGCGTCTCCTGGATCGGCATCCGGCTGCGGCCTGCTGGTCGCAAGCGGCTCGCGCGAATCGGCCAGCAGAAAGTTCTGCTCCGGATCCATCTCAATCGACAGCAGCGGCCCCGGAAAATTCAGCAGCGGCTTCAGATGCAGCGCGCCATCCCCCTCGAATAGCGTGTTCTGGTCGCGCAGCAGGAAATGACCGTCCTTGGTCATCCACAGATAGCGGGCCCGGTCGTGCACCAGCCAGTGGCTCTCCGCCTCCAGCGTCCCCTCCGGCAGCGACAACACCACCGCGCGAATCTCCCGCTCGTCGCTGGAGTCCTCGCCCGGGGTTCGATGCAGCAGCGCCGGCACGCGGAAGGTGAACAGCAGCCGGTCCTCGCTGAGAAAATCAAGGG
The DNA here is from genome assembly GCA_021828835.1 of Acidobacteriota bacterium. Lineage (GTDB taxonomy): Bacteria > Acidobacteriota > Terriglobia > Terriglobales > Acidobacteriaceae > Telmatobacter. The sequence goes on from JAJZCY010000202.1 coordinate 6,845, forward strand.
AAACCAGGCTGTTGCGCTGCCCCAGATAGAGCGGGCCGGGCGCCGCAAATCCCAACTCCTCCACCGGAATGGTCCACAACGGCGGGACCGACGGCTTGTCCCGGAACTCCCCATCCAGCTTGCGAATCTGGGGATGATCCGGAACCGGACCTTCCGGTCCCGCGGCTCTCACCGGCGCGGCCCACAGCCCCAAAGCAGCCGCCGCGAAAAAAGCGCCCGCCTGCAAAAAGGCCGCCGCCTTCAGCAAGGCCGTCGCCTTCCAATGGGTCGCTGCTCTGCCGGGCATTGCCATTCTCTTGTATTCTCGCCGATGCACCGCTCTTTGGGCATCTCCCCCCCAGGGCAATCGCATGAACCTGAGGTATCTGAGCAGGTACGGTAATCGGAGTTGATACTCGCGCAGGCGTCGGAAGTCCGGTTTGCTGTTTCCATGGGGGT
>JAJZCY010000203.1 GCA_021828835.1 Acidobacteriota bacterium
AATTGTTGCCTAGCGCCGTGAACAGCAGCGGCGCGGTTTCGCCGGCCACGCGCGCAAAGGCCAGCATGCACCCGGTGATGATGCCCGGCGAAGCCGTACGCACGGTGATGGAAAGCACTGAGCGCCAGTTGGGCACGCCCAAACCCAGGGCCGCCTCGCGCACCGCATGCGGCACCATCAGCAGCATCTCTTCGGTGGTCCGGCACACCGTGGGAATCATCATGATGCCCAGCGCCACGCCGCCGGCAAAACCGGAAAAATGATGCTGCGGCACCACGATCAACGCATAGATGGCAAGCCCCATCACAATCGAGGGAACGCCATTCAGCACATCCGCGGTAAAACGCACGGCGTGCGCCAGCTTGGTGCCGCGGCCAAACTCCGCCAGATAGACGCCCGCGCCGATGCCGATGGGAACACCCATCAGGCTGGCAATGCCCAGCATGATCGCCGATCCCACGATGGCGTTCGCCATGCCGCCGCCCAATTCTCCCACCGGAGCCGGCACCTTGGTGAAAAAGGCAAGATTAAGAGAGCTGGCGCCTTTGTACAGCAGATAGCCGAAGATGGTGAGCAGCGGCGTAACCACCAGCAGCGTTGCCAGAACCGCCAGACCGGTCACCGCATGATCGGCCACCGCGCGCAGCCGGGAACGGATTGGAAAGCGGGTCGAAATCATCCGTTTCTCCTCAGCGCGCCTGCGCCGGCGTTCCCCGGGTAACCGCCCACACCAGCAACTGTGCGAACGCGTTCACGATGATGGTCACAAAGAACAGCGCCAGTCCGATCTCGATCAGCGCGCTCACATGCATATCGCTCACTGCCTCGGTGAACTCGTTGGCGATGACCGAGGACATGGATGCGCCGTTTGAGAGCAGCGAGCGGTGAATCTCCGGGCTGTTGCCGATCACCATCGTCACGGCCATGGTTTCGCCCAGCGCGCGGCCCAGGCCCAGGATGATGCCGCCCACAATGCCGATGCGGGCATTGCGCAGCACTCCCATCCGGATCATCTCCCAACGCGTCGCGCCCAGCGCCAGCACCGCCTCCCGCTGCGACTGCGGCACCGCCAGCATCACCTCGCGCGTCAGCGAGGAGATGATGGGCAGGATCATGATGGCGAGGATGATGCCCGCGGCCAGAAACCCCAGCCCGGTGGGATTGTCGTTGTTGAAGAGACCGGTCCAGCCAAACCAGTCCACCAGCCGTGGATTCACGTATTGGCGCAGCAGCGGCACCAGGATGAACATCGCCCACAATCCGTAAATCACGCTCGGAATCGCCGCCAACAGCTCCGTAAGAAACGCCAGCGGCCCGCGTAGCCGGCGTGGGCACATCTCCGTGAGGAAGATGGCCACGCCCACCGCTAGCGGAACCGCGATCGCCAAGGCCAGAAACGACGAAACCAGCGTGCCGTAGAGGAACGGCAGCGCGCTGAACTGGGAGTTCACCGGGTCCCAGAAGCTCAGGGTGTGGGTCACCGGGTCCATGAAGGAGTGGAAGAAGAAAGAGAAACCGAAGGTGTGCCAGCTCAACTGGGAACGCTGGATCAGCTGCCACACGATCAGGCCCACAATGCCGAAGATGCTCAGGGCGCACAGCACCATCAGGCCGTGAAAGCCGCGATCCGTCCATGCCGAATTGCCCCGCGACAGCAGGAACCGCCGCACGTCGGATTGAAGGCTCGTCTCCGCCGCTCCACGATCGTGGGTGGCAGCCTTGGGTCGGTGCGCGGAGATCTCAGGAATGCGAATTTCGGGCACGTTGCCGCTCAATCGTAACGCTCTGTCTCAAGGCTAGCCGGGAATTGTGAACGTCACGTTAAAATGCCACAAAATCAAGCTCATACGGGCGTAAAAATCCGCGCCTCACGAGCAGTGCGTCTGGAACCAGCGGCCGATGTAGACCTGGGCGTGGGCTTCCCCGCAGTAGTGCCGCGCCCCCGGCGCGGCTGCCGCCTCGCGCGTCCACTTATGCACGGTTAGCTGCGTGTCGCTGCACTGGATCACGATCCAGCGGACCGGATTCTCGCTCTCCTCACCGCAAATCTCGCATTTGTAGATGGTGCCGATCATCCGCCCGCCTCCAGGGATTGGTTACGCTTCATGCAGAATGCTCCGTTCCCGGTTCCTGTCCCAGCTTCCCCGGGAAAAAGGGGAACAGGGTCACTCCCCGCCATTTTCCAGCATCTGCAGATCCAGGGGTTCCACCAGCATACAATCCATTTCCCTCACCTTGGCCAGCGCCCGCTGCAAGGCCGAGCTCTTGCAGGGTTCCACGGTGACGACGAAGGGCAGCGCATCCGCCGGATAGCCGGCCTTCTGCACAATAGCCCGGATATTAATCTGTTCCTCGGCCAGCGCGCCGGTGATGGCGGCCACAATACCGGGCCGGTCCGCCACCAGAAAACGGATGTAATGAGGTACTTCGAACTCGGCGCCGACCTTGGCCGGAGCCGAGGGAACCTCAACGCGCCGGGATCCGTGCGCCATGGCAAGTAGATCGCTGACCACCGCTACCGCCGTGGGGTGTCCGCCGGCTCCGTGCCCGGAAAACACCACATTGCCGCCGTACTGCCCCTTCACGATCACCATGTTCTCGGTGCCCTGCGACCACGCCAGCGGCGAACGCAGATCCACCAGCATGGGCCCAACCGTGGCCGCCAGCCGATCGCCAAAGTGCTCAGCCCGCGCGACTTGCCGGATGGTGCAGCCCAGATCCCGCGCATAGCTGAAGTCAACCGCCGCAATTGTGGTGATCGGCTTGGGCACGATCTCCTCGGGATCGATCTCCACGCGCATCGCCAGGCGCATCAGGATGGCCAGCTTGGCCCGCGCGTCGAAGCCGCCCACATCCTCAGTCGGATCGGCCTCGGCATAACCCTTGGCCTGGGCGGTGGCCAGCACCGGCGCGTACTCCGCCCCCTCCTGCATCTGGCTGAGGATGAAGTTGCACGTCCCGTTCAGGATCCCCTCGATGCGCACAATGTGGTCGCCGGCCAGCCCCTGCTCGAGCCCCGGGATCACTGGAATGCCCCCCGCTACCGCGGCGCCATATTTCAAATGGCCGCCTTTGGCCTCGGCCAGCCGCTCCAGGTCGACGCCGTGGAAGGCAATCAGCTTCTTGTTGGCCGTCACCACGCTCTTGCCGGCCTCCAGCGCTCGCCGCACCCACGCTCCGGCCGGATCCAGCCCGCCCGCCAGTTCCACGATCACATCCGCATCAGAGCCCAGCACGGCATCGGCATCGTCGCTCCACACCACCCCCTCCGGAACCCAATCCACGCGCTTGCGCGCAACGTTCCGGTTGAAGATGTGCGTCAGCTTCAGCTCCTGCGGCTTGGATTCGACCAGGATCCGGGCGACCGAGCTGCCCACCGTTCCAAAACCAAACAGCGCGATCCGCAATGGCTTATGGCGGCGGTGCTTCTCGACGGCCGGGCGGGGAGAATCGACAGAGGATGCGGAATGCTGCGCTTCGGGCACCTGAATCTTCCTTTGCGGTTTGGGGTAGGCGTGAATGGACCTGATACTCCGATGATACCGGAAGCCATAACCAGCCCCACCGCAATCCCCGGAAGCCCTTTAGGCAGCTATTGCCTGCTCCGCTAATCCCCCAACTCGAAGAGCCCCGGCAGCACCTCGCCCGCCTTGCCCTGCACGATCTGGGTAAAGGCAGCGGCATTGAGCGGCGGCTCGGGACCGATATAAACCGTCCGCGCCCGGTTCTGCCGTGCCCAGTGCACGAAGCTGGCAGCCGGATACACAGACCCGGAAGTCCCGACCACCAGCATCAGCGTGGCCCGGTTGATCTCCTCCTGAATGCGGTCCATCGCCAGCGGCATCTCGCCAAAGAAAACGATGTGCGGGCGCAGCCGCCCGCCGCAGGGGCAGCGACCGACCTAGTCCAGGCTCTTATAGACGTTGCGATCTTCTACCGGCGGCCGGCCGCACTCCCGCTCGCATCGGGACTTGGACAGCTCCCCGTGCATGTGGTGCAGGCGCACGGAGCCGGCCCGCTCGTGCAGGTCGTCCACATTCTGCGTGCACAGAAAAAACCTGTCGCCCAGCCTGGCCTCAAGCTCCGCCAGGGCAAAGTGACCCGGGTTGGGCTGCGCCTTCCAGCCCGACGCACGCCGCGCAGAGTAGAACTCCCACACACCTGCCGGATTCCGCCGCCAGGCATCCGGCGTGCACACGTCCTCAATGCGATAGCCGGCCCACAGCCCATCCTCCGCGCGAAACGTCGGCAGGCCGCTCTCCGCGCTGACGCCCGCGCCTGTCAACACGAACATCCGATCGGATGGAGAGATGGACACCTTCATCGGGGCATGACTTTCCATGTCGCTCACTCCAGCTTTCCGCTCCTGGTCGGATGCGGCGAAGGACCGTGCTCCAGCTCGACATGCCGATGGCTGCTTCTACGGCTTCAGCAGAATCTTGCCCGTCGTCTTGCGGCCTTCCAGCTCTGTATGCGCCCGCGCCGCCTCTGCCAGCGGGAAAAGATGCTCGCAGCGCAGCTTGAGCTCGCCCTTCGCCACCCAACCCAGCACGTCACCGGCGCGCCATTCCAGTTCTTCGCGCTGGGCGACGTAGTGCACAAGACTCGGCCGGGTGATAAACAACGATCCCTTGCTGCTGAGCTGGATCAGGTCGAACAGCGGCACGGGCCCGCTCGATGCGCCGAACAGCACCATCATGCCCCGCGGCCGCAGGCAGTTGAGGCTCTTGTCGAACGTCGTCTGACCCACCGAATCGTAGACCACATCCACGCCTTTGCCGCCGGTAATCTGCTTCACCTCGGCTTCAAAGTCCTGCTCGGTGTAAAGAATTACCTCGGAGGCGCCAGCCTGCCGCGAGAGCTCCGCCTTCTCCCGGGTTGAAACAGTGCTAATCACCCGCCCCCGATCCGCGCGGCGATCTGCGTGAGCAGCAGCCCCACTCCGCCTGCGCCGGCATGAACCAGCGCTGTATCTCCCGCTTTCAGTGCGAAGGTGGAATGCGATAGGTAATGCGCTGTCATGCCCTGGAGCATCGCCGCAGCAGCCTGCTCGGCGGAGAGCCCGGCGGGCACTTTGACCAGTTGCGCGGCCGGTACCAGCGCGTACTCGGCATAGCTGCCCAGCGCTCCCACGGAGGCCACCAGTTCTCCCGGCGCAAAACCGGTGACACCGGCTCCAACCGCCTCCACGGTGCCGGCGGCCTCGCTGCCCGGCGTCATCGGCAGCGCGCCCTTGTAGGTCCCCCTGCGGAAGTAAATCTCAATGAAGTTCACGCCGATCGCGTCCACGTGGATCAGCACATGGCCCGGCCCCGGCGTGGGAACCGGCAGATCCACCATCTTGAGGACCTCAGGCCCTCCGTGCTCCTGAAATTGAATCGCTCTCATATCACCGACAGCATGAACCTTGAGACCGGCTCGGGGCAAGCGCGCGCGAACCATGCTGGCTCCAAAGCAAAGCGGTGAGCCGAAACCCTCGGCTCAACGCTTTGCCTCTGTCGGATGAAAATTAGAAGTTCTCTTGCCGGCGATTCGGCGACACGTTGGAATCGTCGCTGGAGGCAAGGCGCACAACCCGCTCCACCGCATACGGCGCGGGATTCTCATTCGTGTAGTAATGGCGCACCTGCAACTCGCCGAGCAGGCCCAGCGCCAGCAGTTGAACCCCGGCCAGAATCAACACCGACCCGATCACAAACAGCGGCCCGTGATGATCCATCACGCTCAACGCGGGGTTCGCAATCTTCATCCCCAGCAGCACCATGGCGACCACGCTGCCGCTCAGGATGCCCAGCATCCCCACGCCGCCCAGGAAGTGCAGCGGACGGCTCATGTACTTGAGCAGAAACCGGATGGTGAGCAGATCGAAGAAGACGCGGAAGGTGCGGCCGATGCCGTAATGGCTTTTGCCCCGCTCGCGGTTCACATTGCGAATCGGCACCTCGCAGATCGAGGCGCCATACCAGCTCGCCAGCGCCGGAATGAAGCGGTGCATCTCGCCGTAGAGCGGCACGTTGTGAATCACCTCGCGGCGATAGGCCTTGAAGGTGGTGCCAAAATCGTGGATGTTCACGCCCGAGAGCTTGGCCATCAGCCAGTTAGCGCAGCGCGACGGAAAGCGGCGCAGAACGAAGTTGTCGATCCGCTTTTCGCGCCATCCGGAGACCACATCGTAGCCCTCATCCAGTTTTTCGAGGAAGGCGGGAATATCGTTGGGATCGTGTTGCAGATCGCCGTCCATCGCCAGGATGAACTCGCCCGACGCGTGGTCGAAACCGGCGGCCAGACCGGCGGTTTGGCCGAAGTTGCGACGCAGCTTCACTACCAGCACGCGGCTGTCCACCGCGGCAATCTCTTCCAGAAGCTTGTAGGTGCGGTCGCGCGAGCCGTCGTCCACCAGCACGAGTTCGAACGACTCGCCCACCTGCTCCATCACGTGCTTCAAACGGGCATAAAGGGCGGTAACGTTCTCTTCTTCGTTATGGAACGGAACGACGATGGAATATTTGGGCATACTCAATTCGATGATTCGCAATCTCAAAAAGTTACGGAGCGCCTCCGGGCACGCTCACGGTCCGATCCAGCAGCCCGGGCGCAGGCCCGCGGGCTCAGCGCTCCAGATCGCTCAGCATCCCCTGCATCTCGCTGAGGGCATGCTCGTTGCCATTCCTTGCCGCACAGCCAATCCCGGACTTCAGGCGTTCAATCGCCTCTCCGGTCCGGCCGGCTCCGGCCAGGGTCTGGGCGGCCATAAAATAGCCCGCCGTGTACTCTGGGTCATTGGCCAATAGTGTATCGAATTCCTGAAGCGCTGCGGCAATTTCTCCGCGCGCCGCCAGTTCCATGGCAATCCCGTAACGGGCAAAGCTGTTCTTAGGGTCCAGCGAGAGAATCTCTTTTAATCCTGCAATCTTGTCCATTGTGTCCTGAAGGCCACGATCTGAAACCTGCTGCCTGGGGTGAAAGTTGCGTATTTGGCGGGGATTGCTGAAACTGGAACAGGGATGGCCTTTTTCCCCGAGGCCGGATCGCCTGCCGCCAAATCTATTGTATCGGGCAACCTGTGGAAACGGGAGAAAGATACAGCCAACGGCGTCAGGCCAAAGAGAAACGGAGCCAGAGAACCATGACCGAGCCGCAAAGCAATCCCCTGGTGCGTACCGTGGCCAGCACCCAGTCGGAGATGACTGAGATCGTCCTGCCCAACGACACCAACACCCTGGGCAACCTGCTCGGCGGACGCCTGATGCACTTTATCGA
>JAJZCY010000204.1 GCA_021828835.1 Acidobacteriota bacterium
GGCGATGGCGAAGTCTCCGTCGGCGACGATGGGCGCTTTCGCCTGGCTCAACTGCATGCGGAGATCTGCGCGATGGATGCCTTTCTGCGGCGTTCGATCGGGCTGCGGCCGGGCCAGCCGGTGGCCGTTTATCGCACCAACGACCGGCGCTGCTTTCACTGGTTCCTGGCGATTCTTCGTGCCGGCGGCATTGCGGTGCCGCTCAATCCGCAGCTCTCGCTTGCCGAGGTGAGCCGCATCCTGAAGGATAGCGGAACGGAAATTCTGGTGACCGACACGGCGGTTTTCCATCGGACCATCGGCGACCGCAACAACCTGCCCGGCGTCCGCGCCTGGATTCAGAGCGATGATGAGCCGGAGACGCTCGATGGCTTCCTGCGCGCCGAGTTCAGCGGCGGGAGCGGCCATCCGCGGTTTGCGCCGGCTACCATCGATCCGGCTGCGACGGTTGCGGTATTCCACACCTCGGGCACCAGCGGATATCCGAAAGGCGCAGCGCTTTCGAGCAACGCGCTGCTGGGCGGCCGCGCATCGACGGTGATCACCGGCGCGCTGCTGGGACCGCGCGACCTGGCGCTGGTCGCGCTGCCCTGGTCGCACATCATGGCGGTGAGCATCGCGCTCTATGGATTGATGGCGGGCATTCGCGGCTGTTTCCTGAATCGCTTCGAAGCCGGCGCGGCGGTGAATCTCGTCGAGCGCTTCGGCGTGACCACAGTGGTGGGTGTGCCCGCGATGTTTGCCGCCCTGGTGAACAGCCAGCCCCACCCGGCGCGCTTGAAGACGGTGCGGGTGTGGCTCTCGGCCAGCGATCATCTGCCTTCCGAGGTGCGGCAAAAGCTGCGCGGATACGGAGGACTCTTGCGTTTGCCCGGATTGCGTCTTCCGCCGGTGCTGCTGAACGGCTACGGAATGGTCGAGCTTGGCGGCCTGGCCATGATGGGTATCGAGCTGCCGCTGCTCCACGGCAGCGGCGATCTGTGTTTTCCGGTACCGCCTTTTCGCATCCGCGTGGCGGATGAAGAGGGGCGTCGGGTGAAGCCGGGGGCAACAGGGGAGTGCCAGATTCGCCGCCGCGGGCTTTCTCCTCACTACTGGAAGGAGCGTGGCGAAAGCAGCGGGCTGCTGACCGCCGATGGGTGGATGCGGACGGGCGATCTTGCCCGGCGCAATCGCCTGGGTCTGATCCGGCTGGTGGGCAGGATGAAAGATGTGATCAAGTCGGGCGGCTATTCGGTGTACGTGCGGGAGCTTGAAGAAGCCGTACAGGCACATCCCGCGGTTGCCCGCGCCGTTGCATTCGGCCTGCCGCACAAGGAGAAGGGCGAGATTCCGGTGGCGGCGGTGGAGCTTAGCCCGGAGATGCCGGCCAGCGAAAGCGATCTGCTGGACTGGTGCCGGCAAAGACTTGCGCCCTACAAGACGCCGCGCCGCATCTGGATTGTGGCGGCCGGGGAACTGCCGCAGAACCACAACGGCAAGATGCTGCGGCGGGTTCTGCGTGAGCGCTATCTTGGCGAAACGATCTAGCGGCGCGGCCGACGCCGCGCCGACCTTCTAAGCCAGCGCGGCCACCGATTCGGGTTCGGCAATCGCTACCATCTCGCGAATCGAGTCGATCACCAGCTCCGGTTCGTCGAGATGAATCCAGTGCGCGCTGTTGGGTGCGATCAACTGGCGTACGTTGTCGCCGATGCGGTCGAGGCACTCCTGGTTGAGGGGCGTGGACTTGCCGGGGGTGAGAAGAAGTACGGGAATGCCGCGAATAGGATCGGCAGCCTGCATCTCCCGAACGGTGTCGGGCACCGCCGAGACGTGATCGCGCAGGCCGACATAGTACCCTGGCCGCGACCAGTGGGCGGCCACGATGGGCCACACCTCTTGCGGCATCTTGCCGACTTCTTCCTTGATGCGCCCCAGGACATGCTTGCCGCCGTCGCCGGCGGCGCCGGCCAGGCGCTCGGCTACGCGGCCGGAGCGGCAGAACAGCGAAGTCACTGCAAGGCGGGTCAAGCCGAAGCGCGTGATGGGAATCGCGACGTTCGCGAGCTTTGCGCCGCGGTCGATCATCGCCTGCTTGGCGGGGTCGAGAGGCGGCCATTCCTCGCAGCGCATGGGGTCCACCAGAACGACGCTGCTTACCTCTTCCGGATAGAGCAGCGCGAAGCGCCGGACCACGAGTCCGCCGAAGGAGTGGCCCACCATCACGTACGGTGGCTTGATGCCTGCCTTCTGGAGCAACTCGTGCAGTTCCACGGCGATGTTGCCGGGCGTGCGCTTGCTGCGGGAGGGGCTGCTCCAGCCCAGGCCGGCGCGATCGTAGGACGCCGTGGCGGCAAACTGCGACACCATCTCCTGAAGGTGACGCCAGTTGAGATTGGTGGCGGCAATTCCGGCTTCGAAGATGACGGTTGGGCTGCCGGCGCCCTGCTCCAGCAGATAATGCTCGCGGCCTTCGCCGAGGCTGATCCAGCGGCCACTTCCGGCCATGCGTTTACGGTCTCTATGCGCGCCGATGAACTGATAGAGAAAGCCGATCAATACCACAGCGAATACCAGCGCCAAAAATAGGAGGAGAAGATGCATGCTTCACCTAAAAACGGGTGAGACGTTCGGAATCGAAGTCGTGCAGGCCTAAATGCGCCTCGGGCGTGCCGCGCTCCACGATCAGCAGGGTCGATCCGGCGCGGCCGCGGATCCTGGCTTCAATCTGGTGGGCCCACCAGACTCCCCGCGTCTGGCGAACTCCGAAATAGGTAAATTCCTTCAAGGTTCCTGTGCCCTTCAGTTTCTTCTCAACCGTCAGGGGAAAGCCAGTACGGGGATTCAAGCAGCTTTTTACGCTTTCAAAGTGAGTCTGGTCAATAGGGCGCGGGGTGCTCAGGAGTTGGTCGCAGGCCTGGCCGCTGACTGCGGCAGTTCCCAGGTCCCGCTGATCCGGCCAAAAGTATTGCGCCTCAAGGAAATCCTCATAGCTGAAGCGATTGCCCAGCGGCCCGTCCGCCCATTTGCTGAAGGGCAGTTCCCTGGGTGTCTTGTCGCCGGGATGGGCAATCTCGATGGTGCTTCGTCCGTTGGGCCGCATCTCCAGCAGCACATGCTCGCGGTCCTGAGCGGGAGAGGTGACCTCGAGCAACACGCGCAGCATTCCCGGGAACCAGTGAGCCTCGATGCGGATGTTGTCGCTGGTGCGCTTGCCATCGGCATCCACCCGCACCAGGCGTCCGGTCATGCGGTAGTCGGCGGACTCCACCTGCTTGCGCGCAGCGGTCAATGCTGCGGGCGGCGCCGCCGCCGCGAAGGCACCCAGAGAGCAGGACAGAGCGAGAGCAACGGCGGCCAGGACAGCTCTCATTGCTCCACCTTTCCGTCGCGGATGTGGATGCGGCGCGGAGCGGCATGGGCGATCGAGTCGTCGTGGGTGACCATGACCAGGGTCATGCCTCGTTCCTTCTGGAGGCTGACGAGGATGTCCATGATACGTGCCGAGTTGGCGCTGTCGAGATTGCCCGTGGGTTCGTCGGCGAGAAGAATCTCAGGGTCATTGGCCAGCGCGCGGGCGATGGCTACCCGCTGCCGCTCTCCCGCCGAGAGTTCATTGGGATACTGCTCGGCGCGGTGGTCGATGCCCATTTGCTTGAGCAGTTCGTGCGCCCGGGCAGCACGATCGTTTCCGCGCCGGCCGGTTGCCAGCATCGGCAACTGAACATTTTCAATGGCGCGCAGGCTTGGCATCAGGTGAAAGGCCTGGAAGACAAAGCCGACTTTCTGAAGGCGATAGGTATCGAGATCGATCTCGGAGCCGAGGCAGGCCCTCTGAAACAGAATTTGACCGCTGGTAGGGGTGTCGAGGCCGCCCAGCAGGTGCAGCAGAGTGGACTTGCCGCTACCGCTGGGGCCCACGATGGCCACGTACTCGCCCGGTGCGATGGTTACGTCGGCGCCGCGAAGGGCTTCTATGCGGCCCTGGTCGTAGCTCTTGCGCACCGCGCGAGCTTCCAAAGCGGGATCAGTCATGCCGCAATCCTTCCACCGTGCAGACGCGCGCCGCGCGCCAGCCATTCTTGCTGGGTTGCGCTGGAGAATCCGACCAGACTGACGATGCGCCGATTGCCATATCAATTCCGCCCAGTGTCATTCGAGTGCGCAGGCGCCTGTACCGAGGCCTTCCCACGCGAGACCAGGAAATGACAATTGATTCATCTTCAAGCCGGATAGATCCTCAGGGACGGGAGGCTGCGAGCGTCAGTTTATCCGGCGGGAAAGAGCTTTGTCCATGCTCAATTCTAACCGCGACAATCCTTTAACTCCAATAGAAACCCGACAGAGACCCGGCAGAAGGGAACGGACGGGAGTGGTCTCCGCTGGGCTGATGGACGCAGCAAGACGGCAAAGGTTAACTTCTCTGTCCTGCGAGGTGCCGGCGCGCAGTATGCGGCGTTCGCGCTGCGCCGGTACCCGGCGGCCGGTGTGGTCGGCCGGTTTTGTGCCGCTCTTTGCCTTAAAGTGCGAACTGGATTCTGGTCATCGCCACGCGCTCCGGGGAAGGCGTGGGAATGCTCCCCCCATGCATGCGGAAGGCGGTGTATTCGTAATCCGCAACAATTTTCGTGTATCGGTTCATATACCAGTTCAGCCCCACCGCTGATTCGCTTGCCCGTTCCGCGGACGCCAGGGGGGACGCAAAGTTAGGGAAGGCTTTCGGGTCTACGCGAACCGCACCGTGCCGAAAGGCGATCTCCCATGCGCCGAGGTGGCGAAGGCCTGCTCCGGGCTCGAAGGGATGCGCCGGCTGAATACCCTCGTAGGAGTTTCTTTCTCCTGTCAGGACCAGCGAGGCGGATACCTGCCAACTGCGATTGGAGAGTAGACGACGCATGGAGTCCACAGCCACCGTCTGATCCGAGACGATGTATTCGCCCATGGAGCCAAAGGATTTGAAGAAGTAGAAGCCTTGCGGAGACAGGTGCCGGCGGGGTCCGTCAGCGTATGCAGCGGGAGCGAATTGGAAGAACGTTGCCTGACCGATGGTTTTCAAGCTGGCGAGGCTGTTTTGGCGATGGCCCTGGGAATACGAGAATCCCGCGCCCAGGTTCTGTATAGGGGAAGACGAGCCGAGAAAAGGCTGGAGGAAAGCGCGGGCCACGCCTTCGCCGTCGCCGCGCCACTCGAAGTTGGCGTTGGCGCCGTCGAGAGCGCTGCTGAAGTATCCAAATTCAAGCGTGGCCGCTCGCTGAAGGAAGGAAGCTTCAATCAGTGCGCCGAGATCGCGAATCGGAACCAGATCGGAGGCCAGCGAGCGCTCCGCAAAGGTCAGATCGCGGTCGGAGCGCAACACCTCAAGGCCGATGGGCGTCTTGAATTTTCCGATACGCAATCGTGCAAATGGGCCAATTGCCGTCTCCGCGTACGCCTCCTGAATCACAGTATTGCCCTCGCCGAAATCGGGCATGAAGCGGAATTCGAAGCGGTTGGCGAGCGTGCCTTCCACAAGAGGGCGCACGCGGCGGAAGAGCAGAGTGTTGTGCTGCTCGCCTTGAAGATTGGCAGCGAAGAAGCGGCCGTCGGCCTGAAGATAGCCGTGGACCCGCAACTGAGTGGATCCGTCGTCATTGGAGAGAGTGAGACCCTGTGCGTTGAGCGTGAGGGCCGATCGAGTTTCATTCGCGTCCGCTATCGTAGCCCCGGCGGAGACCAGGTGCTCCATTGCCCGTTGGCAGTCGATGGACGCGGGCAACAGGCAACATGCAATCAGCATGGGAAGGAGCAGGCTGCGACGAAATCTGCAGAGGCCCATCAGTTGCCCCGTTGCCGGCCCGGCACCGCGGCAAGGCCGTCGGTTGACTGAGTCCGGTTGGGAGGACTCAGCCGCGATGGGCGGGTTCTGACTCATGGGTCTCCTCTACAGGCTCCTGCTGCGCGGCGGGCGCCGCCTCAGGCTGTGGGCTGCCGGGCTGGATGCGGGCCTTGCGTTTGCGGCGCAGGCCATTGGTGAGCAGGTCGGTCAGGAAGCCGGCCAGTACCGCCACCAGCACAGCGCCGATGCCGTAGATCCACGGCCTGGCGAAGGCGAGCTGCGCCACGTAGGCTGGGAACCCGACCTCGGTGAGCTGGAGCGTAGCGGTGGACTGAGCGATGACCTTGTGTTCACGGCAAGCGCACACGGATACCCGGTAACGCCCCGGTGGAATCTTTCGGGGCCATTCGAAATCGACTGCATAGCGGGTTGCCGAGGCCGCCTGGGTGAGGGCCACGGCGCCGGCTTGCGCGCGGTAGGTGCCTTCCTGGTGCTTGAGCCGGAGGAAATCAGCATAGAGGAGCCGGGAGTAGGCCGGATCTGGAACTATGTCGTGGGTGCCCATCTGCTGCGAGCGATCGGTAAGGCTGCACTTGCAACGGCAGAGCATGCGAATCCGGCTCATGATGGCGGCTTCATCCAACTGGTGCTCTTCCACCTCGGACCCGCCGAGCAGGGTGGTTACAGCAGCGGAACTGAAACGGAGATACACCGAGGGCGCATGCTTGACGTGAATCCTGTCGACCGTCAACCAGATGGGACCCACGCGGCCCTTGCGATTGAAGAACTCATCGCGCTCCGACCCTTCAATTACGATGACCACGCCGGAGCCTGCCGGAGCGACGCCCTCGATGCGGAGGCGAGCGCCGTTGTAGAAGGCGCCCATCGGAATGGTGCTGGGGATCAGTTTCGGCGGCGGCATCTTGACCGGCCCGGGAGCGGTGTCCGCGGGCGCGAAGACAACCAGGAGCGCTCCCAGAGCCACGGCCAAAAGCAATGTTTTTATCTTCTCGCAGCGCTTCGCCAGAGCTACGCCGAATTGGTGAGCAGTCACCCCATGCAAATCCTCCCGAAGCTGCAAGCAAACCCAACCGATAGTTGCTGGATGGGCTGGAGATTGAGTGATGCGATCTGAGAGAACGAGACCGAAGGGGGCAGCACCAGGTCCGCGGCCATGTCAGCCATCACGCCCAGCGCCAGGATGCCGAGCAGAATCATGAGCTGCTCGGCGCGCAGATGGCGGCTGAGCCTGGCTCCTATCTGCGCACCGAGGGTGGAACCCACGGCCACCAGCAGGGCCAATACCACGTCCACGAGATCGGAA
>JAJZCY010000205.1 GCA_021828835.1 Acidobacteriota bacterium
AATGCCCTCCTGCCTACCGGCGAAGTTCTCCACTGGCGCGGTGCCCGCATTGGTGACCACGCCCCAGTCGGGACCGGCGATCCGCGCCAGCGCCGCGATTTCGCCCGTGTGGTTCATGCCCATCTCGATGACGGCGAAGTCGTGCTCCGGCTCCAGGCGGAGCAGTTGCAGGGGAAGTCCGAAGCCGTTGTTCAGGTTGCCTTGTGACTTCAGCACGTTGAAGCGCGCGCCCAGCGCGAGGGCAACGGCCTCTTTGGTCGTGGTTTTGCCGGCCGATCCGGTGATGCCCACCAGCGTGCGCCCCCAGCGGCGGCGCACATGGGCGGCCAGCGTTTGCAGCGCGAGCAGCGGATCGTCGCAGAGCAGCAGCGGATGCTTCAGCGCCGCGTCGGGAAGGGAAGCAACACGCGCCCGCGATACCACCGCGCCCACCGCGCCGCGCTCCAGCGCCGCGGCCACAAAGTCGTGGCCGTCCAGCCGCTCGCCGCGCACTGCAAAGAACAGCTCACCCGGCGCAATGGTCCGCGAATCGATCGAGTAGCCGCACGCCGGCAGCGTGCCCGCATGGGGCATGTTCGCCGGAGCCTCCAATAGGGCTCCCGCGCCGATCGCCGCTTCTGCCAGTGTCAGTCTCACTCTGCTAAGTCCTTGCCCGTTTGGGCCGGTAGGTCATTGTATCGCCGGCTTCGCATCCGGCGTCCGTTCTTGTTAACGCTTGCTTCCCGATCCGATCGCTTGCAGCGCCGCCCGCGCAACCTCCGCATCATCGAAGGGAATCGTGCGGTCGGCCAGGATCTGTTCCTTCTCGTGCCCCTTGCCCGCGATCAGCACCACGTCGCCGGGCGCGGCGGCTTCCAGGGCCAGGCGGATGGCCGCCGCCCGGTCTGGCTCAACCGTATATTGGATGCCGGTGGCGCGCAATCCCGGCTCGATCTCCGCCAGGATGGCCAGCGGATCCTCGCTGCGCGGATTGTCGCTGGTGGCCACCACAAAATCGCTGCCCTCGCCGGCCGCTTTGCCCATCTTCGGCCGCTTGGTGCGGTCGCGATCGCCGCCGCACCCAAACACCGTGATCACCCGCTTGCCCGCCACCATCTCCCGGGCCAATGCGGTCAGATTGCGCAGCGCATCGTCGGTGTGCGCGTAGTCCACGATCACCGTGAAGGCCTGCCCGGCGTCCACCGGCTGAAAACGTCCGGGGACCGGCGACAGTTTGTCCACGCTCTCCGTCAGGAAATCGAAAGGAATGCCGCGCGCGTGCGCCGCGGCGAGCGCCGCCAGCAGATTCAGGATGTTCACCTCGCCGGCCAGACGCGACACCACGCGCGCGCTTCCTGCCGGGGTCTGCAACTCGATCACCGCGCCCGCGGGCGTGAGCCTGTAGCTTGCCGCCTGCCACTCGCCTTGAGCGATTCCATAGGTGCGCACCTCGGCGCCGGCTTTACGCGCCGCCGCCGCCAGTTGCTCTTCGCGATCGTCATGCGCATTGATCACCGCCACGCGCGGGGCAGGATAAACGCTGCCGTCGAAGAGCAGCCGCTTGGCGGCAAAGTAGCGCTCCATGGTCTGGTGATAGTCAAGGTGATCCCGCGTCAGGTTGGTGAAGACCGCGACATCGAAGCCGATCCCCGCCATGCGCCCTTGGTCGAGCGCGTGGCTCGAGACCTCGGTCACCAGCTCTGTCGCGCCGCGTTCCGCGCCCTGCGCCATCAGCTCGAACAGATCGCGCGACTCGGGCGTGGTGTGCACCGACGGCCGTGTCTCGCCTGCTACGTGGTACTCAATGGTGCCGATCAGCACGGTCTTGCGCTGGGCAGCGTTGAGCAGTGCCTCGGTCAAAAATGCGGTCGTTGTCTTGCCGTTGGTGCCGGTAATCCCGGTGGCAGCCAGTTTGCGCTCAGGATGCCCGAAGAACGCGGCCGAAACTGCCGCCAGCGCCCGCCGGCCATGCTCCACCTGCACTACCGGCAATCCTGCCTGGTATACCGCCAGGTGGTCGAAGGTCTGCGCCGAGTCGGTCACGATGCCCAGCGCGCCTGCATCCACCGCCTTCTGCACGTACCGGTTGCCGTCGGTGGTGCCGCCCTTCATGGCCACGAAGACCGAGCCGGGTCGCACCCGGCGCGAGTCGTACTCGACCCCGGTGACCGGCGCATCGGAGCTGCCCGCGCGGTCCACCGCTGCCAATTCCTCAATCAATTCGTTCCACTGCATCCACACCATTCTAGCCGCCGGGCGCCTGCGCACGGCGCAGGCAAGCGAAGGGCCGCCGTACACTAATCTCGAGGAAGCAGAGGAACTGCGACGCAATGAAGGCTGCCATTCTGACCATCAGCGACAAAGCGCACCGCGGCGAACGCGAGGACAAGAGCGGGCCGGCGCTGGCGGCGTGGCTCAAAGAACACGCAGTGGAGATTGTGAGCGCCAGGACTGTGCCCGACGAGCAGGACGCGATCGCCGCACAACTCATCGCCTGGGCCGGCAGCGGCATCTGCGATCTGATCCTGACCACCGGTGGCACCGGCGTCGCCCCCCGAGACGTAACGCCCGAGGCCACGCGGCAGGTGCTGGAACGCGAGATTCCCGGCATGGGCGAGGCCATGCGCGCAGCCAGCCTGGGCAAGACCCCCTACGCCATCCTGTCGCGCGCCGTGGCCGGCATGCGCGGCCGCGTCCTGATCGTCAATCTGCCCGGCAGCCCGGGCGGCGCGGTTGAGAATCTCGCCGCCATCTGGGCCGCGGTTCCGCATGCGGTGGGCAAAATCCAGGGCGACCCAAGCGATTGCGTGCCGGCCAGCCGTGCCCAGCAGCCGGTCTAACGAACCGCCGCCCACGCATGATAGCTGTTGAACAAAAACTGGCTGCCCAGCAGCAGCAGTCCGACCCACAGCGCGAAGCGCAGCGGACGCCGGGGAACGCGCGTGCTGGCCAGTGTTCCGGCCATCGCGCCAACGGCGCCCCCGGCCACCAGCCGCAGCAGCAGATCGGGATTGCTGGCGTGCGTGAACCAGTGCGCGCCGCTGCCGGCGAGAGAAACCAGAAAACCAAAGGCTATGTCGGTGCCGACCACCCGGGCTGGCTCCAGATCCGTGAGGGCCAGCAGCGCGGCGCTCCCCAGCGCGCCTGCTCCCGCTGAGGAGAAGCCCACCTCCGCGCCCACAGGGAACATCAGCAAGCCCAGCAGCGGGCTGCGATCGCGCCGGCTCTGCTGCTGGCGTGAGGGCCGAAGAGAAGAATAGATCTGCCAGCCGGCGGTGAAGACCAGAATCGCACCCAGGGCGGTATCGAGCGAGACCACCGCGCCGGCGGTCATCAGGCTGCGCAGTACGCAGGAGCCCAGCAGCACGCCGGGAATACCGCCCAGCAGCATGAAGCCCAGGGTGCGCCAGGCCACATGGCCGCGCGCGATCTGCGCCGGCACCAGGATCAGCTTGACCGCTGCGGAGAACATCAGTCCGATGCCCACCGCCACCGGTGCCGGCACTCCCAGGAACAGCACCAGCACCGGCACCGTGAGCGTACCGGCGCCCACGCCGGTGAGCGCGATGAACAGCGCGATCAAAAATCCGATGAGATAGGGCATGGGGCAGAGAACAGAGAACAGTGGACAGTGGACAGTGGACAGTGCGTAGCGATCACTGAACGGTGAGCGGGTGCCCCAGGTCTCGATTTTGAGACCTGGGAGAGCACAGCAGACCGCATGCGCAGCGGGGACTAGTTTCCCGGCGCCGCCTGGATGTGAATGCCGCACTCCACCTTGCGGCCGGCCCAGCGGCCCGAGCGCGGATCGTTGGGATCCAGTGGAAGCGAGGTGCAAGGCTCGCAGCCGATCGAGGAATACCCGCGCTCGTAGAGCGGCAGTAGCGGAATCTCGAACTTGCTGCACGCGTACCACACGTCGCGGCTCGTCCAGTTGGCGAGCGGCGCGAGCTTCAGGATCTGCTTTCCCCCAGGAAGCGCAAACATCGCCGACTCCTCCAGCGCAGTGCGGCTCTTCGCCTGCTCGCGGCGCAGGCCGGTGATCCAGACGCCGTAATTGGCGAGCGCTTTGAACAGCGGTTCCACCTTGCGCAGCCCGCAGCAGCGGTCGGGCGCGGACTGGTAGAGCAATCCGTGTTCGGCCTCCTGCTCCGCAACCGTCTTCTCCGGAAGCAGGTTAGCCAGATTGAGGTTCCACTCCTGCGCGATGCGGTCGCGGTAGGCGTAAGTCTCGGCAAAGTGATAGCCGGTGTCCAGGAACAGCACCGGGATGCGCGGCGCGTGCTGAATCGCGATCTTCGCCAGCAGCACGTCTTCGGCCTGGAAGCTGCAAGTCAGGCAGGCATGTGCGTTTTCGCTGAGCGCGCCGGCCAGCGCGGTGCGCACCATCTCCAGCTTGTCTTCAACCTCGCTCATGATCTCTGTTGTGCTCATCAAAGTCCCGCTCCTTCTGCGGAGATGAAGATTCCCGCGTTGTGCAGCAGTTGGTGAACCGTTGAGATGGCGTGCATGACGTCGTCGCTCTCGACGTGGATCTCTGTGTCTTCGGCGCGCGCCGTCAGATGTTCGGTGTTCTCGTTGCGCACCACCAGCGCCAGCAGCCCCGATTGCGTCTCCACGCGCGTGACCAGTTCGATAAGCGCCGGATCGTTTGCGAAGGCGGCATCGCCTGCGTCAATGCGGCAGGTGACCGCGCCGGCCGCAAACAGCGAGCGCTCGATGGCATCGATCAGGGCCGCCGGTCCCGTGAGAGTCAGCGCGCCGCCGCGATGTCCCCAGCGCGCCTCGCGCTCCCCTGCCGTCACCCGGCCCCACGCCTCGCCTTCATCCTCGTCGCCCGCCGATATATCGACCGCGGAACGGATCATGCCCGCGGCGACGGTGGCGTTGGTCTCAGCGTCGATCAGGATGAAGGCGCCGGTCGCCCGGTTCTCCGCGTAGCGGTCGACGGCGATGGGCCGCAGCAGGTTCAGTGTGATCGATCCGATATCGTTCATCTGTAGCGTTGCCGCGGGCTGATGTGACAGGCTCGCCAGATCCGTGCGGTGGTTGATGGCCCGAAGGGTCGCCGGAACCGTCTGGCTTGTGTGTTTGAGCAAGTATTTGCGCGCCGGATCGAGGGGACGCTGATCCATCCAGACCAGGGCCGCCTTCAGATCGCGCGCCACTGTGGCCTGCGTCTCGGCGGAGACCAGCAGATCGCCGCGGCTGACGTCGATCTCGCGATCCAGCACCAGGGTGACGGAGAGCGGGGCGATGGCCTCCTCCAGATCGCCGTCCCAGGTCACGATGCGCTCCACTTTGGCGGTGCGCCCGGAGGGCAGCGCGGTGAGGATGTCGCCGGGCCGAACCGTGCCCGAGGCAATCTGCCCGGCGAAGCCGCGGAAAGTGTGGTCCGGGCGCAGCACGCGCTGCACCGGGAAGCGCAGCGGCAAGGTGCGCGTGTCGGCCGCCGAGGGCAGCGACTCCAGCAACTCCAGAATCGACGGGCCCTCGTACCAGGGCATCGCTACGGTGTGATGTACGATGTTGTCGCCCTTGAGCGCGCTCACCGGGATGAAGTTGGCCTCGACCGGCGTGCCGGTATCGACGGCAATCTGGTCGAGAATCGCGGTGAAGTCCTTCACGATCGCGCGGAAGGTGGCCTCGTCATAGCCGATCAGGTCCATCTTGTTGACCGCCACCAGCACGTGGCGCACGCGCAGCAGCGATGCAATGTAGGCATGGCGGCGCGATTGAATCTGCACCCCCTTGCTGGCGTCGATGAGAACGATGGCGGCATCGGCGGTGGAGGCGCCGGTGGCCATGTTGCGCGTGTACTGCTCGTGACCGGGCGTGTCGGCGATGATGAACTTGCGCCGCGCCGTGGAGAAGTAGCGATAGGCCACATCAATGGTGATGCCCTGTTCGCGCTCGGCGCGCAGGCCGTCGGTGAGCAGCGCGAAATCGAGCTGCCCGGGCGCGGTGGTGCCTTTGCCCTCGATGGAGCGCACCTGGTCTTCGTAGACCGATTGCGTGTCGTAGAGCAGGCGGCCGATCAGCGTCGACTTGCCGTCGTCCACGCTGCCCGCGGTGGAAAAGCGGAGCAGGTCTTTCTCCCGCTCTTCGAGCAGAAACTCTTCAATCGAAAATGGGGAAGCCGCAAGCGTTGCCATTTAGAAGTAGCCCTCCCGCTTCTTGATTTCCATGGAACCTTCCTGATCGTGATCGATGACGCGGTTGGCCCGCTCCGAAGAGCGGAACGAGATCAGCTCCGCGATGATGGCGGGGATGGTTTCCGCGTCGGAGCGGATGGCTCCGGTGCAGGGACTGCAGCCCAGTGAGCGCAGCCGCGACTTCACCATCTGGGGCTGTTCTCCTTTCCTCGCCACGAAGGCTTGCTCGATGGGCAGCAGCATCTCGCCGCGCACGTACATGGGCCGTTCTTTGGCAAAGTAGAGATCCACCACCGGAATGTTTTCCTCGTGGATGTAGTGCCACACATCCAGTTCGGTCCAGTTGGAAAGCGGAAACACGCGAATGCTTTCCCCCGGATGAATGCGCGCGTTGTACAGGTTCCACAGCTCGGGGCGCTGGTTCTTGGGATCCCACTGGCCGGCCCCGTCGCGGAAGGAGTAGATGCGTTCCTTGGCGCGCGATTTCTCTTCATCGCGGCGCGCCCCGCCGAAGGCCGCGTCGAAGTTGTAGTGGCGCAGGCCGTCGAGCAGCGCCTGGGTCTTGAGCAAGCCGCAGCAGCGCTTGGTGTCGAGCGCGATGGGGTTGGTGCCCGCGGCGATGGCCGGCTCGTTGCGCCACACCAGCAGCTCGGCGCCAATCTCGGCCGCCAGGCGGTCGCGGAATTCCAGCATCTCGCGGAACTTGAACCCGGTATCGATATGCAGCAGCGGGAAGGGAATCGGCGCGGGATAAAACGCCTTCTGCGCCAGGCGCAGCATCACCGACGAGTCCTTGCCGATGGAGTAGAGCATCACCGGCCGCTCGAACTCCGAGGCCACCTCGCGCAGGATATGGATGCTCTCCGCTTCCAGCAGGCGCAGATGGCTCAGCCGCCGCGGATCTTTCAGAAATGAGGACGTGGATCGAGGGTTAACTTCTGTTGCAGCAACCGGCATGATGACCTCTCGGCTT
>JAJZCY010000005.1:0-37161 GCA_021828835.1 Acidobacteriota bacterium
TCGGGCCTGGCGTGGGGCAGTGCTGCTACGCGGTGGGCGAGGAGGTTGTCGCCGAGTTCACCTCCCAGTTTGCCTACGCCCCAGACCTCTTTCGCGAGGTCTTCGACAGCGACCCTATCAAGACAAAATACCCCATGCTGTTCCTGACGCAGCGCGCCCCGGGCCACTCGCCGATCGGACCGCAGATCCATCTGGACCTGGTGGAGGCGAACCGGCGGCAGCTCCTGGATGTGGGGCTGAAGCCGGGTGCGATCAAGATCATCGGCGGCTGCACGAGCTGTCACCGGGAGCTGTTCTATTCGCACCGCGCCTCGCGTGGACACGCCGGGCGGATGATGGCGGTGGTGGGCATCAGGGCCGCCGATTCCCGTGGCAGCGGCTCGGCCCGTTCCCGGAAGTGAGGGCCGCCCGGTGCGGAAGAATACGATTTTTTTCACAAGTGTTTGAAAACAAACGAAAAGCCTGAAGGCAAATTCGTAAGTGTGAGAAACAAAGGGGTTATCTCTACTCCTTTCGCAAGTGTGGAAATGATTGAACTTAGGTACAGAAAAGAGAAAGGCCCGGCTCAGCCGGGCCTTTCTCTTCAGAGTAGCCTACGTGCGGATAATAACCGGCAAGCTCACTCGCCGGATGCGCCTTCCGCTTCCTCAGGGTTGACCAAATCGCGCAGTTCCTTGGAGGGCTTGAAGTAGGGAACCTTCTTGGCGGGAACTTCGACGCGGTCGCCGGTTTTGGGATTGCGGCCGATGCGGGGATTGCGCTGGCGGATGCGGAATGAGCCGAAGCCGCGAATCTCGATCTTGTCGCCCTTCTGGAGAGCTCCGATGACGGAGCCAAAGATGGTTTCCACGATCACTTCGCCGTCACGGCGGGTGAGGTCGCCCAGGGCGGTCACCTTCTCCACCAGATCTGCTTTTGTCATGGTTGGTTCTCCTCCGCAAACAGCATATTGGGATTCTGAAGGCTCAGACTCGAAAAAGCAAGTCTGCCGGAAAAATAGCCCTTCAGGAATCAGCGAGTTGGCGGAGGTTGCAGGCCGGATGATTGGATGCCCGGGCAGGGCGCGCGGTGGGTTATGATGGGCAAAAGCCCCGCGAAAATCCGGCAGGTTCGGGCTCGCGGAGACTTGCGTGCATGCCTTATCCGAACTACAGCATCGTGATTCCGGCCTACAACGAGAGCGGCCGCATTCCAGCCACGCTGGAAGCGGTGGTGCGCTGCATCCGGCAGAAGAACTGGTTTGCCGAGGTGATCGTTGTGAATGACGGATCGCGGGACCGCACCGCGCAGGTGGTGAAGGAGTTTGCCGCGTGGGCGCCGGAGGTTCGGATGGTGGAGAATCCCGGCAACCGCGGCAAAGGCTACAGCGTGCGCAACGGGTTGCTGCACGCGCTGGGCGAGGTGGTCATGTTCACCGATGCCGATCTGTCGGCGCCCATCGAAGAGGCGCAGGGGCTGTTCGACGCGATCGCCGAGGGAGCGGACATCGCCATCGGTTCGCGCTGGCTGGAGAGGAACCGGCAGACCATCCGGCAGCCGCTCTATCGGCAGGTGTTCGGACGCATGTTCAACGGCATGACGCGGGCGGTGATGGGACTGCCGTTTGCGGATACGCAATGCGGTTTCAAGGCGTTTACGCGGGCGGCGGCGCAGACGGTGTTCCAGTTGCAGACCATCGACCGCTGGGGGTTCGACCCGGAGATTTTGTTCATTGCGCTCAAGCGGGGCTACACGATCCGCGAGGTGCCGGTGAGCTGGGCGCACGATGAGCGTACCCGCATCAGCTATCTGAAGGACGGCATGCGCATGCTGGAGGATCTGGCCCAGGTGCGCTGGAACGCACTGCTGGGGCGGTACGATCGCAAGATCGAGCACATCCACCGCGCGGCGGTTTAGAGCGGCTGAGGCGGGCAAATTCCCAGAACGAAACAAGCGGGCGGCGGGCTGCATTTTCGGCCTCCGCCGCGGGCGTGTGGTGGTAGGGTGGGGGCATTGGCCAGAGGTCCTGCAAGCTATGTCCCGCGGCCTGCTTCGCTCTGTCTTTCGGTGGATTGCTGCCGGGCTGCTGGCGTGCGTCATGGAAGGCGCCGCCGCGCAGAGCTTTGACGCGACCATGTTGCGTCAGCCCACCGACTTAGGGATGAATTGGCTGCTGCGGGCCGGCGACGATCCTGCCTATGCAGCGCCAGGCCTGGATGACTCGGCGTGGATGGTGGTCGATCCCTCCCGTTCCCTGAAGACCTATTTTCCCAACTCGCGCCCGGAGGTGGTCTGGTACCGGCTGCATGTGAAGGTTGCGCCCAGCGAGACGGGTCTGGGGCTGGCGGAGTTCAACCTGGGCAGCGCCTTTGAGGTTTACGTCAACGGGGAGCGGCTGATCGCGGCCGGCCAGGTTGCGCCTTATCGCCCCTCCACGTTCAATGCCCGTCTGCTGGGGCGGATTCCCGATGCGGCTGTTTCCAGCGGATCGCTGCTGATCGCGGTGCGGATGCACATCTCGCCGAACGACTGGGTGAACGCCTTTCCCGGCTATTACCCGTACAACCTGGCGATCGGGCAGGAGGCAGCGCTGCGCAATACGATCTGGCTGACCCTGATCGGCGAGTACGCCCTGACGTGGTTTGTCCGGCTCATCGGGCTGGGGCTGGCAATCATCTCGCTGGCCTTGTTCATGGCCCAGCGGGCTCATCGGGAATATCTCTGGATCTTTCTGGTGTTTGTGATTTCGGCGCTGCAAACGCCTTTGCAAATCTACCTGATGCGGCACACCCTGCCGGCGGGGTGGGTCTATGTGCAGGGGGGATTCGAGATTGCAACCTTGAGCTTTCAGGTGCTGGCGTTTCTGGCCTTTCTGCGCATGGCAGTGGCGCGCTGGATCAAGGTGTGGCTGCTGATCGCAGCGGCTGGAATCCTGCACTCGTCGCTGCAGACGGCGCAGGGAGCCGGGTCGGCCACCAGCCTGCTGGTGAGCGGTCTTCCGGAGATGAGCCTGATCGCGGGCGCGATTCCGGTGCTGCTGCTTTTGCACTGGCGTCGCGGCAATCGCGAGGCGGGCATCCTGCTGGTGCCGGCGGTGGTGTACAGCCTGACGATTTACCTGCGGTTGGGAGTGTTCCTGGTGAGCACGGTGCCGGCTGCGGCGCCGGCGGCGATGCGCTTTCAGAGTGCGGTGCTGACGCGGATGATGGGTCCGCTTGTCGTGGACGCGGGCAGCCTGGTGGGCTGCCTGTTTGTGCTTTCGCTGACTTTGATTATTGTGCTGCGGTCCACGCGCATCGCCCACCAGCAGGCGCGGATGGAGGCGGAGTTGGCGGCGGCGCGGGAGGTGCAGCACATTCTGCTGCCGGAGCGGGTGGAGTCGGTGCCGGGGTTTGTGATTGAAAGCGCGTACGAACCGGCGCGGGAGATCGGCGGAGACTTCTACCAAATCCTGCCCAACGGCAACGGCTCGCTGCTGTTGGTGATTGGCGATGTGGAGGGCAAAGGCCTGCCGGCGGCGATGCTGGTCAGCGTACTGGTGGGAGCCATTCGCGGCGTGGCGGAGTACACCTCGGATCCGGCGGAACTGCTGGCGAACCTGAACCAGCGGCTGGTGGGCCGGGCGGGCGGCAACCTGGCCACCGCGCTGGCCGCACGCATCGCGGCGAATGGGACGGTGGAGGTGGCGAACGCAGGCCACCTGGCACCCTATCTGGATGGGCATGAAGTGGAGATCGCCGGAGCGCTGCCGCTGGGAGCCAGGGCGGGCACGCAGTACGAGATCGCGCGATTCGAGCTGGCGCGAGGCAGCCGGATGACCTTCTTCAGCGATGGAGTGGTGGAGGCGCGTAACGCCCATGGCGAGCTGTTCGGGTTTGAGCGCTGCTGCCGTCTCTCCGCCGAGCCGGTGGCTCGCATCGTGGAGACGGCCAAGGGCTTCGGGCAGCATGACGACATCACCGCCATTGCCATCACGCGGCGCGCGGACGACGAGGCGCAGGCGTGGGAGAGCGCGGCGCCGGCTCTGCACGCGCTGCCGACTTGAGGCGGAGCGGTCCTCCGCTGCATTCCGCTGGGGTTCAATGTCCAAACGCCGCGGGGTGGATCGGCAGCCGCCTGAAAAAGGGATCGCCATCGCGGGGCCGGCGTGCTAGCGTGGAGGGGCCTGTTTGGGGGTCAAAAGATGCAATCTGGCACCGGAAGGCGCCCGCGCCGGCGGACGCTGTTTGTCCTTGTGGCTGTCCTGGCCGGCGTTGGCTGCGCTTTCGTGGGCAGCGCGCAAGGGCAGAGCTTCGATGCCACCCAGATAAGCGCGCCGGCTGTTCTGGGCGCGAAGTGGCTGGTACAGGCGGGCGACGATCCGGCGTTTGCGCAACCCGGATACGACGATTCGCACTGGCTGCTGGTGGATCCTTATCAATCGCTGAAGACCTATTTCCCGGGCGCGCCTCCGCGGGTTGTCTGGTACCGGCTCCACGTCAAGGTCTCGCCTGACAGCACCGGGCTGGCTCTGGAGGAATGGAGCCTGAGCAGCGCGTTTGAGATTTATGTGAACGGCGAAAAGCTCATCGCGTCGGGCAGCGTGGCACCCTATCGGGCTTCGACGTTCAGCGCGCACCTGCTGGCGAGGATTCCCGATGCGGTCATCCGGACCGGTGCGCTCACCGTCGCGATGCGGGTTTCTATCTCTTCGAACGATTGGGTGAGCCCGTTTCCCGGCTATTATCCGGGCAACCTGATGATCGGGCCGGCGCAGCCCTTGCACGACAGCATGTGGCTGAGCGTGATCGGCCAGAATGCGGTGGAATGGTTTTCCGAATTGAGCGGGCTGGGGCTGGCGGCGATCGCGCTGGCGTTGTACCTGGTGCAGCGGGAGTACCGCGAGTACCTGTGGATTGTGCTGGGATTTGCCTGCCAGGCGGCGACCGCTCCGCAGGCGATTTATCAGTTGTTTCACAACCTGCCGGTGGGGTGGCTGTATCTGCGCGGGTGTCTTCTCAGCGGGGCGCTGATTTTTCAGGTGCTGATGTATCTTGCCTTCCTGCAGCTTCCGGTGAGGCGATGGCTGCAGATTTTCATGGCTCTGGCGGCGGCGGGGATTCTCTGGAATGAGGTGCAGACGGCCACCGGCACGGGGTCTCCGCTGAGCGTGCTGGCGAGCGCCACGCCGGAGATGGCGCTGATGGCCAGCGTGATTCCCGCTCTGCTCATTGTGCATTGGCGGCGTGGCAATCGCGAAGCGGGCATCTTGCTGGTGCCGGCGCTGGCGGGCAGTCTGTTCCTCTATGCCGATCTGGCAACGTTCCTGATCTCGCTGGTACCCGGGCTGGCAGCGGCTTCGGTGCGGATCGGCGACACGCTGTTCAATCTGGAGATGGGGCCGTTCAGGGTGAACCTGCAGTACCTGAGCGGGTGCCTGTCCGTGCTTGCGCTGGGCATCATCCTGGTGCGGCGGTCGACGCGGATTGCGCAGCAGCAGGCGCAGATCGACGCGGAGCTGGCGGCGGCGAGGGAGGTGCAGCAGATTCTGCTTCCCGAACGGACGGAGACGATGCCGGGGTTCGCGATTGAAAGTGCCTACGAGCCGGTGCGCGAGATCGGCGGGGATTTTTACCAGTTGATGCCGCAGCCGGATGGTTCGCTGTTGCTGGTGATCGGCGATGTGGAGGGCAAGGGCCTGCCAGCGGCGATGCTGGTCAGCGTGCTGGTGGGCGCGATTCGCGGCGTGGCGGAGTACACGTCCGATCCGGCGGAGCTGCTGGCGAACCTCAACCAGCGGCTGGTGGGCCGCGAGGGCGGCAGCCTGGCCACCGCGGTGGCCGCCCGCATCTCCCCCGATGGAGCCGTTGTGCTCGCCAATGCCGGGCATCTGGCGCCGTATCTCGACGGGCGCGAACTGGCGGTGGCGGGGGCGCTGCCGCTGGGAGCGAAGGCGGGCACGCAGTACGCGACGGAGCACTTTCATCTGGCCCGTGGCAGCCGCCTTTTATTTGTGAGCGATGGGGTGGTGGAGGCGCGCAATGGACAGGGCGAGTTGCTTGGCTTCGAGCGCAGCCGCAGCCTCTCTGCGCAGCCGGTGGTGCGGATCGTGGAAGCGGCCAAGAGCTTCGGGCAGAACGACGACATCACTGCGATTGCGATTACGCGGTGCGGCGCGGCGGAGGCATCCGCATGGGAGTCCGCTACGCCGGTGCTGGATCCGCTGCTGTCGTAGGCAAGGTGGCTTTGTCTGGGAATCCCAGATCTCTCCATCGGGTTCCATCGGCTTCGCGGACTGGCTCCGGCCTACACTGACTGCATGCGGCTGTTTGTGGGAATCGCACTGGAAGAGAAGATGGCGGCGCAACTGGAGCGTGCCTGCGCGCGGCTGCGGGCGCATGGCGACGGGCTGCGCTGGTCGGCGCCGGAGTCGTGGCACATCACGCTGCAATTTCTGGGCGAGGCGAACGAGGAGCAGTTTGGGTGTCTGCTGGCACGGCTGGCGGAGGTGCGCGCGGCGGTGGTCCCGGTGCGCCTGGGTGAACTGGGCATCTTCGAGCGGCCGGGCGTGCTGCTGGTGAAGGTGGAGGCGACGGCTGAGCTTGTGGAGCTTCAGCGGAGGGTGGTGGAGGCGACCGGCAAGTGTGGGTTTCTGCCGGAGGATCGGCCTTATCAGCCGCACATCACGCTGGCGCGGGCCAAGGGTGAGGGCGGGCGGCGGCATCTGAAGGCGCTGAAGGCGCGGGCGGCCGAGCAGCCGGAGTTCGCGGCGTTCACCGCGAACGAATTCCTGCTCTACCAGAGCCACCTCGGACCGGGAGGATCGCGGTACGAGGTGCGGGGAAGGATGGGGATGAAGTAGCGAGCCGGCTCCGGCATGGCTCGCAAGCTCGCTGACCTGCTGACTCGCTGGCACTCGCGCTCAGCGCAGCAGATCTTCCAGGGTGGTGCTGAGGTCGGTCTTCTCGTCGCGATACTTGACGATGACGGGAGCATAGAGGCTGAGGCCCCAGGCTTCACTCGCCGGATGGCCCTTGCCCTTGTTCACGGAGCGGGAGCCGGGAACCACGACGGCAGCTTCAGGAATGATGAGCGGCTGCTCGGGGGTGGCGCGCAGCACTTCGCCACGGACCAGGTCGTAGACCGGCGTGCCGCGGGTGAGGATGGTTCCGGCGGCGAGGACCGCATTCCTGCGGACGATGGTTCCTTCATAGACGCCGCAGTTGCCGCCCACCAGGACGTCGTCTTCAATGACCACGGGGCTGGCGTTGACCGGCTCGAGGACTCCGCCGATCTGGGCCGCGGCGCTCAGGTGCACGTGCTTGCCGATCTGGGCGCAGGAGCCGACCAGGGCATGGGAATCGACCATGGTGCCTTCATCGACGTAGGCACCCACGTTCACGTACATGGGCGGCATGCAGACCACGCTGCGGGCCAGGTAGGCGCCGGCACGGACCGAGGAGCCGCCGGGGACGATGCGCACCGCGTCCGCGGCAGTGAAGTGGCGGGCGGGATAGGTGTGCTTGTCCACAAATGAGAGGCCGCCGGCGGGCAGTTCCTGGAGAGCGCCGAGGCGGAAGCCCAGCAGGATGCCGCGCTTGACCCAGGCGTTTACCCGCCAGCCGGTGGGTGCGGAGGCATCGGGCTCCGCGGCGCGCAGCGCACCGCTTTCGAGTTCGGTGCGGAGGCGGAGGAAGGCATCCATGGCGGCCTGGTCGCCGACCGCGGCCGGGCCCGCGGCAAAGTGCCGCTCGATCTGTTCGTGAAGTTGTTCGCTCATTCCCTTCGAGTTTATCAACCTGGAAGGAGGCCAAAGCAGGGAGGAGGGGAAGTTGCGTGGCAAAGAAAAACGCGGTGCGAGCCATGGCTCTGCACCGCGTTCACGTTGGGGGAGGGCCAACGGAAAACTTAATCAGGCGGCATTCAGCGGCGGACGGCCGGGCTGGTGGGGCGTCCGGGGGTGGTGGCCGCGCAGCGCGATGGGCTGCAGGCGGAACGAATTGGGGCCGGCCGGGATCATGGCCAGGGGCACCGGGGAATCGCCGACCTTGCCGTTAAAGTTCTTGAGCTTGAGCCAGGCGCAGAGCCGGGGGTCGCGAATCTCCGGCTGTCCATTCCAGAATTCCGGCTGAAGTCCGCACTGGATGCGGAGATGATCGAGCTCCAGCTCGATGACGGAGGCTTCTTTGGAGAAATAGCGCTTTGCGTTGGATGCGCCGACTTCCAGGCCGAGGACCTCACGGCCCTTGTTGTGGGTTTTGACAACCATGCTTTCCTGCCGGTCGAAGATACCGGCCTTCCGATCGATGTGGGATGTGGGTAGTGTAAGGAGTTGGTTCACGGGGGGCCGCCAGTCTGTGGAGCAAATCCACCATTTGGTTCGTTTTTGGAAAACAATTCTCCGCGCTCCCAAAGGGGGAGCTGTGGAGTTCACTCTCTTTCGGCTACGCAGATCGTGCGGAAATTACCGTCGGGGTAAATGGTGCGGAGCACTACTGTGAAATTGTTCGCCACTCCCTACGATGGCTGGGGGCGAGGGAAGGTTATCCCGCATTGAAAAAGATTTGCAGGTTTTTTCCACAGGGCCTGCGTGGGACGGCAAAATCGCGCTCTTTCTATACTCGAACTATGGCGAAATCCCCGGTATGCGGCTGGAAGCTGGAGCGTGCAGCGCGCGCTCTGGGTTTTTTGCGCATTGCCGGACTGGACGAAGTGGGCCGGGGCCCGATGTTTGGGCCGGTGGTGGCGGCGGCGGTGATTCTGCCGCTCGGCATCCGGCTGCCGGGGCTCACGGATTCGAAGCAGTTGAGCGAAAAGCTGCGCAACGAATTCGAGGCGGAGATCAAGGCCAGCGCCATCGCGTGGTCGGTTGCCGCCATTGATGTAGAGACGATTGATCGCATCAACATTCGCCAGGCATCTCTGCTGGCCATGCGCACGGCCGTGGAGCGGCTGGCGCTGAGCCCGGACTACCTGCTGATCGATGGGTCCGACACCATCGACTGGCCTTGTCCGCAGCAGTCGGTGGTGCAGGGCGACGCAACCAGCAAGTCGATTGCGGCGGCGAGCGTGCTGGCCAAGGTGCACCGCGACCGTCTGCTGGTGGAACTGGATGCGGTGTATCCGGGCTACGGGCTGGCGCGGCACAAGGGCTACTGCTCGCAGGAGCACCTGGAGGCGCTGGCGCGGCTGGGTCCGACGCCGCTGCACCGCAAGAGCTTTGCGCCGGTGGCGCAGACGGTGCTGCAGTTCGACGAGGCAGCGAGTTAGCGAGTTCTGAGCTGGCGGTTTGCTGCTTACCCGCGCACCGTGGCCGGCGCACCCGCTGCGCGGGCGGCGGCTTTGCGGCGCTGGAGCCAGACCTGAACGGGGCGGGCGATGAGAAGCGCGGCCAGGATCAGCGTCTCGTCCAGGGGCTTGAGAACGCCGGGCTTCACCTGCCACCAGTAGTGAATGATTCCCGCAACCGCGGCGATGTAGACCAGGCGGTGCAGGCGCGCCCATTTCTTGCCGCCCATCTTGCGAATGGCCCAGTTGGTGGAGGTGGCGGCCAGCGGCAGCATCAGCAGCCATGCGGCCATGCCCGCAGTGACGTAGCGGCGCTTGACCACGTCGCCGAGCATGGCGTCGGGCTGAAAGCCGCAATAGAGGCCCATCCAGGTAAGCAGATGCAGCGAGGCGTAGAAGAAGGCGAAGAGGCCGAGCAGGCGGCGGAACTTGATGAGCCAGCCGAGGCGCGGCGACAGTCGCCGCACCGGCGTGACGGCCAGGGAGATGAGCAGGATCTCCAGTGTGGCGGTGCCGGTGGTGAAGGTGATGGTCTTGGTGGGATCGGGGCCGAGCGTGTTGGTGGCGGCGCACCACAGCAGCCACAGGAAGGGCGAGAGGCAGGCGATCCAGGTAAGGGTCTTGAGCAGGATGAGGGCTTTGCGATTCATGCGTGACAGGTCAGCGAGTCAGCAAGTCAGCGAGCCGGCAGGGTGCAGTGGCCGACTCGGCTGATTGCGCGGACGAGCTTCAGAAGTTCTTTCTGAGATCCATTCCTTTGTAGAGATAGGCCACCTGGTCGGTGTAGCCGTTGAACATCAGCGTCTTGCGGCGCTGCTCGTAAAAGGGCAGGCCGATGCGGCGCTCGTACTCCTGGCTCCAGCGCGGGTGCGGCACGTTGGGATTGACGTTGGCATAGAAGCCGTACTCGAACGAGGACTCGTCATTCCAGGTGGTGTGGGGCATCTTTTTGACGAAGCGGATGGTGACCAGCGATTTGGCCGATTTGAAGCCGTACTTCCAGGGAAGCACGATGCGCACCGGCGCGCCGTCCTGATTGGGCAGGGTTTCGCCGTAGAGGCCGAAGGTGAGCAGGGCGAGCTCGTTCATAGCCTCGTCCATGCGCAGGCCTTCGGAGTAGGGCCAGCGAATGTCGGTCTCGCGGGTGGCCCAGGGCTCTACGCCGTGGTTGTAGTAGGAGAGGAACTGCACGTAGTTGGCGCTGGAGAGCGGCTGGCACTGCTTGATG
The DNA here is from genome assembly GCA_021828835.1 of Acidobacteriota bacterium. Classification (GTDB taxonomy): domain Bacteria; phylum Acidobacteriota; class Terriglobia; order Terriglobales; family Acidobacteriaceae; genus Telmatobacter. Next base: position 10,475 of record JAJZCY010000005.1, read on the forward strand.
AACTCGGAGAGCGAGTAGCCGACCCAGGGAATCACCATGCTCCATGCCTCGACGCAGCGATGGCGGTAGGTGCGGTCTTCGAGCGGGCGCAGCTTGAGCAGGTCCTCGATGTCAAAGGTGCGCGGCTTGGCTACCAAGCCCTCGACCTTCACCGACCAGGGCCGGGTAGGCAGCGCGCCGGAGTTCTTGGCGGGCTGGTCCTTGTCCACGCCGAACTCGTAGAAGTTGTTGTAGGTGGTGATGTCCTGGTAGCTGGTGAGCTGCTCGCCGGTGGTGGTGAGCGGACTGTAGACCGTCTTCAGCTTAGTGACGGCGGCGTCTGCGCGGGTGCGGGGCTCCAGAACCTCGGCCAGGCGGTCCGCGCCGAGCATGGATGCGCCGGTGATGGCCGCGGCTTTGAGGAAGCGCCGACGGTTGAGGAACTCCCGGTAGGCAGACTTCGAGGTGATCTCCGAGGACGGAATATCCGACGGTTTGCCAATGAGCATGATGGACCTCGCGCGGGGGGGAAGACCGCTGTTGTCCATTAGACACCGCGGGGCGGGGGATGGTCACTGTTTCTGTATGTCAGAAGAATGAATTGTTTGCGGCTGCATCAACGGCATTCAGGAGGACAGCGGTGAGTTGATGTTCTGGTGCGATGCCGGTGCGAAGGGCCATTGGCGCAGGCGGCGGGCGCGAAGCAGATAAACGGCGGTGCCGGTGACGGCGATGAGTGCAGCGCCGCCAATGCCGAGCATCGCGTTGGGCCGCGCAAGAAGGATGAAGACGAATCCGCAGATCGCCACCAGCGGCGGCAGCGGGTAGAGCGGAATTTTGAAGGGCCGGGGCAGGTCGGGGCGGCGCGCCCGCAGGATCATGACGCCGAACTGTTGCAGGAAGAACTGCAAGAGGATGCGCACAATCACCAGCATGGTGATGACTTCCGCCAGCGAGAAGAAGCAGAAGACAGTAGCCACCAGGCCGAGGGCCACCAACGAGCGGTGCGGAATGCCGTGCCGGGGATGGACGGCGGCGAGGAAGCGGAAGTAGTTGCCGTCGCGGGCCGCGGCATAGGGGACGCGCGAGTAGCCGAGCAGCAGGGAGAAGACGCTGGCGAAGGCGGTCCACATGATGAGGGCGGCGATGGTGTAGCCGGCCCAGCGGCCGAAGGCGGAGCGGGCGATGTCGGCCACCAGCTGCACGCGAACCGAGTCGCTTTGCGCGGCGTGGGTGGCCGCGTTGGGCAGCGAGGGCAGGGCCGCGAGGTTCAGCAGGATGTAAAAGCCGGCGACCGCGACGACGGAGATGAGGATGGCGCGGGGAATGGTGCGCTCGGGCTGGCGCACCTCGCCGCCCAGAAAGCAGATGTTGTAGTAGCCCCAGTAATCGTAGGTGGCGATGAGGGTGGCATGACCGAGCCCGGCGAGCGCGAGGGCACCGCTGGCCGCGGGATGGGTGGGCAGATGCCATCCCCCAGTGGCCGCGGCGTTGGTGAAGCCGGAGGCGATGGCGCCGACGAGCGCGCACATCACACCTCCGAAGAGCACCCAGGCAGTGCGGGTGATGGAGCTGATGTTGCGGTAGAGCAGCGCGGTGACCAGCAGGCAAGCCGCGGCGGCAGCGAAGCTGGTGTAATGCAGCCCAGGCAGCGCATGCAGCGGCGCCCCGAGCAGGGCAGGGAAGAAGTAGGCGAGAAAGCTGGCCAGGCCGATGCAGCCGGAGGCGATGGAGAGCGGGGCGGAAAAGCTCAGTTGCCAGACGAAGAGAAAGCTGAGCCAGTTGCCGGCGCGCTCCGGTCCGTAGATCTCGCGCAGAAAGGCGTAGCTTCCGCCGGCGCGGGGGAACATGGCTCCCAACTCGGCCCAGACCAGGCCGTCGGCTACCGCCATGAGGCCGCCCAGCACCCAGGCCCATACGGAGAGCCGCGCGCCAGCCGCGGCGATGATGAGCGGGAGGGTGATGAAGGGACCCACACCAATCATCTCGAGCATGTTGAAGAGCACCGCCGGGCGGAGCCCGATGCGACGCTGAAGTGCTTCGCTCGACGTGGTTTGTGCAGGGAAAATCATGGGTGGCAAGGCGCTCCCAGGATTGTACACTGGCGAAGAAATGTTCTCTTTTCTTTCCTCACGATCTCAATTTCTGGCGGTAAGTACGGCGATGGCGGGACTGCTTGCCGCGAGCGGTTCTGTGGGTGTGCGGGCGCAGGCGGACGCGAAGGCGGTTGCGGAGCTGCAGGCGGTGCCGCTGCCGCAGCCCTCGATGTATGCGCAGCCGCTGCCGGAGGATCGCGGGCAGGCGGAACTGGTGCGGGCGCTCAAGCAGCTGAACACCACGGCCAGCGTGCTCTACATTGTGGCGCATCCGGATGATGAGGATGGCGGATTGCTCACCTATCTGACGCGCGGCCTGGGCGCGAGGGCCACGCTGTTCACACTGACGCGCGGCGAGGGCGGCCAGAACGCGATGTCGGCGGAGCAGAACGACGCTCTGGGCCTGATCCGCACCGAGGAACTGCTGAAGGCTGACGAATATTATGGCGTCTCGCAGCTCTTTGGAACCGAGGCGGACTTCGGCTTCTCGAAGACCAAGGAAGAGTCGATGTCGCAATGGGGCCACGACCGCGTGCTGTACGACACGGTTCTGGCCATCCGGAAGACGCGGCCGGAGATTATCGTTGCCACGTTTGTCGGCGGGGTGTCTGACGGGCACGGGCAGCACCAGGTCTCCGGCGAGATCGCGCAGGAGGCGTTCAAGGCGGCGGCCGATCCCAAGGTCTTTCCCGATCAGTTGAAGGACGGCCTGGAGCCGTGGCAGGCGCAGGCGGTGTACTCGCGCATTCCGTTCGCGCGGGTGACGGCGCGGGGCATCTTCGACTACGCGACCGGTCACTGGGCTCCGGCGCGCTTCCATAACTATTTGACCGGGCAGTGGACGAATGGACCGCTCTCGACGGACGTGACGGTACCGGTGGGGACGTGGGACCCGGTGCTGGGGCGGACCTACGTGCAGATCGCGCGGCAGGGCTGGGGCATGCAGAAGTCGCAGAACGGCGGCGCGAATCCCACGCTGGATGGGCCGGCGGAGTCGTCGTTCCATCTGTGGGGCGTGGCGCCGGGGGTGAGCGCGGGCAGCGGCGATACGAGCCTGTTCGACAACGCGCACGTGAAGATCGATACCAGCGTGGCAGGGCTGGCGCGGCTGGCGGGGAAGAATCTGCCGGCATGGCTCAGGAGCGGTCTGGGCCAAATCGACAGTGGGTTGCGCAATGTGGAGAGCGACTGCCGCGAGCAGGGCGGGGTGAACGGCGCGAAGGCGCTGGCGCCGATCTACCGCGAGACGCTGGACCTGTATGCACAGGTGGAGAAGAGCGATCTGAGCGGGGAGGCGAAGTCCGATCTAGGGTTCGAATTGGGCGCGAAGATCAATGAGTTTCAGACGGCGTTCCAGGAACTGCTGGGGCTCGACGTGATTGCGTTCCGCACCAAGGGCGAACCGCGACAGGGCATGGGCCCGCGCGGTGAGGGGGCCGACGAGACGCTGCGGGCGGTGACGCCCGGCGAAAGCTTCAAGGTGCAGGCGCATGTAGCGCAGGCGGGAACGGCGGCGCAGATCGACAATATCTGGCTAGCGAGCCACAGCGGATCGCCGTGGCAGGCGAAGGCTGAGGAAGGCGTGCTGCCGGAGAATGCGCGGGTAGCGGATCGCATCTTCGATGTGCAGACGCCGGAGAGTGCGCAGTCCACCAAGCCGTACTTCACGCGGCCGAACAGCGAGCAGCCATACTACGACATCTCGAATCCCGCGTGGCGGCTGCGGCCGTTGATGCCCTGGCCGCTGGATGCGTGGGTGGAGTTCAGCTTCGAGGGGCTGCCGATCCGCATCGGCGGAGTGGTGCAGACGTTGCAGCGCGAGACCGGACCGGGGGGCATCTACGCACCGCTGGTGGTGACGCCGAAGGTGGGAGTGAGCGTGCAACCAGAGGCGCGGCTGCTGCCGCTGGATGGCTCGCCGCTGCCGGTGCACGTGACGGTACAGACGCAGCAGGCGGCGCAGGGTACGGTGACGCTGAAGCTGCCGCAGGGGTGGACGGCGACACCTGAGCAGGCGCAGTTTGCACGCAGCAGCGCGGGCGATACGGCTCCGCTGGACTTTCTGGTGAAGCCGGCCAGTGCGGGCGTGGGGGCTTATTCGATCGAGGCCGTGGCCCAGGTGAACGGAACGAGCTACACGACGGGCTGGCACAACGTGAGCTATGCGGGACTGCTGCCCTACAACCAGTTCAAGCCGGCGGTGCTGCGCACGCGCAAGGTGGACGTGAAGGTAGCGCCGGGGCTGCGCGTGGGTTACGTGATGGGCACCGGCGACACGGTGCCGGATGCCATCCAGCAACTGGGCGTGACGCCGCATCTGCTCACCGACGCGGAGTTGCAATCGGCCGACCTGTCGCAGTGGAACACCATCGTGATCGGCATTCGCGCCTACTCGTCGCGGCCGGTTCTGGCGATGGTGCAGCCGCGGCTGAACGAATACGTGCGCAACGGCGGGACGCTGGTGGTGCAGTACCAGAGCGCGAACTTCCCGGCGCCGCTGCCGCTGGCGATGGGGCGGATTCCGGAGCGGGTGATCCAGGAGAACGATCCGGTGAAGATTCTGGATGCTTCGAGCAAGGTGCTGAATTGGCCGGACAAGATCACCAGCGCCGACTTCAATGGGTGGTACGAGGAGCGGGGCCACTCGTTCCTGGATAGCTGGGCACCGGGGTACACGGCGCTGACCGAGACCGCCGATCCGGGGCAGTCGCCGCAGCGCGGCGGCTGGCTGGTGGCACACCCGGGCAAGGGCACATATATCTACATTGCCTATGCGCTCTACCGGCAACTGCCGGAGCTGGTGCCGGGGTCGTATCGGATTCTGGCCAATCTGCTGAGTGCCGGGCACGAAGGCGCCGGGCAATAGGCGCGTCCCTGGAGCGGTAGACGTGCCGTTCCGTCTTGCGGCGGCTGTTCCCAGCGGTGTTGCGGGGCTGCGCTTGGTTGGCCGCCAATGATCCTCCTGAATTGCCTCTGCGCGCAGGGGTGCGAGGAGCGTCTCAGCTCCGCGCGGGACGGGCTTCGTGTGCAAAAGAGGCTCTGTTGGACCCTGTCGCCAATTGTGAAAAATGCGTGAATTCGTCATCTATTCACAATTCTTTGCAACTCTGGATGCGGAACAAAGCAGTGATATCCGATTGCTTCGGAATGCCCTCGGAGTCTCCGTACCTGATATGGACCTGAATCGTGTTTCGATGTTCGACAAGTTCCGGACGCCGCGTAGCGGCGCATCGGCAACCCAGATCCAAGATTCTTCCCAACGCAAAGAGAGAGGCCTAATGAACTTTCGATGGAAGGCAGCTGCAGCAACCCTGTTGGCGGCCAGTGTTGTTGTTTCGTACGCGCAGAGTGGCGATAGCGCTGCCGCTCAGAAGAAACACACGGCCCGCAAAAGCCAGAAGCCTGCCCAACCCTCGGTGCAAGACCAGATCGACGCGCTGCGCATGCAGTTGCAGACCGAGATCGACAGCCTGAAGACCGAGTTGCAGCAGAAGGACCAGCAACTGAAGCAGGCCCAGGACACCGCCAGCCAGGCGCAGACGGCGGCGCAGAAGGCGCAGCAGGCCGCCGATGAGCAACAGCAGGCGGTGACGGAGAACAAGCAGTCGGTCTCGGCGCTGCAGTCCTCGGTGTCGGATATGAAGGGCACGCAGGCGTCGCTGGCCTCGACCATCTCGGACGAGACTTCCAAGATCAAGAAGGAAGTGAACAGTCCGGAAGGGATCCACTACAAGGGCATCACCATCTCGCCGGCGGGCAGCTTCCTGGCGGCCGAAACCGATTGGCGCAGCGGCGCCACGGGCGGCGGCCTGAACACCGCATTTACGGGGGTTCCGCTGCAGAATTCCCAGGCCTACCAGATGAGCGAGTTCACCGGCACGGGACGCCAGTCGCGCATTGCCCTGCGGGCGACCGGCAAGCTGGCCAACATGATCCTGACCGGCTACTACGAGATGGACTGGCTGGGTACCGGGATCACCTCGAACAACAACCAGTCGAACAGCTACGTAGTGCGCATGCGCCAACTGTGGGCGGATGCGGCGCTGAGCAACGGCTGGGACTTCTCCGGCGGCCAGGGCTGGTCGCTGGTGGCGGAGACCACGCAGGGCCTCAAGCGCGGCACAGAGATTCTGCCGGCCACCATCGACCCGCAGTACGAAGCCGGCTTTGTGTGGACGCGGCAGTACAGCTTCCGGGTGACGAAGTCGATCGACAACCGCTACTTCATGGGCGTTTCGGTGGAGAACGCGCAGACGCTGAATCCGGCCGGGCAGAACCTGCCCGCCAACTATCTCTTTGGCTCGACCGGCACCGGCGGGGGTCTGCTCAACCCGACGGCGAACTACTCCTTCAACTACACGCCGGATTTCGTGGCCAAATTGGCGATGGAGCCGGGCTGGGGCCACTGGGAACTGTTCGGCCTGGGCCGCTCGTTCCGCGATCGCATCTATCCGACCACTGGCTCGCCTTACAACAAGGTTGTGTGGGGCGGCGGGGTAGGCGGCGGCGTGCGCGGACCGGTGCTTAGCAGCAGGAAGGCCTTCGTCTACCTGAAAGGACTGTATGGGCAGGGGGTAGGCCGTTACGGCTCGTCGACGATCGCCGATGTTACGGTCCGTCCCGATGGCTCACTGTCGCCGCTGCACGGTTTTTCGAGCCTGGGCGGTGTGGAGCTTGACCCGATCAAGCGGCTGATGATCTACATCGACTACGGCGGCGACTACATCGGCCGTGACTGGACGATGGCGAACGGCAAGGAAGTGGGCTACGGCACCTACAGCGCCGACATGTCGGGCTGCACGACCGAGCCGACGACGGTCAGCGCGGCGGGAGCCTCGGGCGGCGCGCCCACCACTCCGGCCCATTGCACCGCCAACAACAAGGACGTGCAGGAGTTCACCTCCGGCTACTGGTACGACCTCTACAGCGGACCGAAGGGCCGGCTGCGCCAGGGTCTGCAATACAGCTACATCCGCCGCGATCTGTGGTCCGGCAACGGCGGCGCGACGAACCCCGGCGGCGGCGCTTACGGTGGCGACAACATGGTGTTCACCTCGTTCCGCTACTACCTGCCATAAGCAGCGAGTCAGCAGGTTCGCAAGAAGTACGAAGGGCAGCCCGGCCGGGCTGCCCTTCGTGCGTTGGGAGCAGGGGGCGCACTGCATATGGGCTGGGAGCCCGGGGAAGGCGAGCGCAACCCAGGCTGGTGCGAATCGGGTAGACTGCTCAAGTTGAGGGTTGCGTTTCGAATGGCAATCAATTTCAAGCACTCTCCGAGGGGGCACGATTTGAAGGACTTGGATCAGCAGAGCAGCCGGCGGACATTTCTCAAGCTGGCGAGCGGGAGCGCCGCGGGTGCAGTGCTTTCTCCCATGTGCCAGGCGGTGGGGCAGGGTGCGCACGCCGGGCGGCAGCTTTCCGCCAGCCAGGCAGGCGCACTGGGGGACGGCAAGACGTTGAACACCGGGAAGCTTCAGGCGGCCATCGATCGCCTTGCGGCGCAGGGCGGCGGCACGCTGGTGATTCCCGCGGGGACGTTTCTCTCGGGGGCCCTCTTTCTGAAGCCAGGAGTGCATCTCCGCCTGGAAAAGGGCGGAGTGCTCAAGGGCTCGACGGAGGTGCGCGACTATCCCATGCGGCGGACGCGCATCGAAGGCCACTTTCAGCAGTGGCTGCCTGCGCTGATCAACGCTGACGGTTGCGATCAGCTGCGCATTGGCGGAGAGGGCACATTGGACGGCAGCGGAGCGCCCTTCTGGCAGGCCTTCTGGACGCGTTATCATGCGGACCGCCGGACGACCAACCTGGACGTGCCGCGGCCGCGACTGGCGTTCATCGAGAACTCGCGAGGCGTGCAGATCTCGGGCATCACCTTCAAGGACTCGGGGTTCTGGAACCTGCATCTCTACCGCTGCCAGCAGGTGCTGGTGGAGAATGTGCGCTTCGAGGTGCCGGACGGGGTGCGCTGCCCGAGCACCGACGGGACGGACATCGATAGCTGCCAGCATGTGACGATTCGCGGCTGCACCTACCGCGTGGACGACGACTGTGTTTGCCTGAAGGGCTCCAAGGGGCCGTTTGCGATGAACGACCACGACAGCCCGCCGGTCGAGCACATCCGCATCCAGAACAACACCTACCTGCGGGGCGGCGGTGTCGCGACGCTGGGCAGCGAGGCGACCATCGTCCGCGACGTTGTGGTGGAGAACTGCAAGGTGCAGGGCCGGGTGCCGGTGGTGCATCTCAAGCTGCGTCCGGATACGCCGCAGCTCTACGAGGATATTCATTACCGGAACATTACGGTGGACGGGGAGGGGCCGATCTTCGAAGTGCGGCCGTGGAAGCAGTACTTCGACCTGAAGGGGCAGGCGCCGCCGAAGTCGACCGTGCGCAATGTGACGGTGAACGGAATCAAGGGAAGCTTCGGCTCGTTTGGCGTAATCGAGGGAACTCCCGGCCAGACCAGCTTGAGCGGCTTCACGCTCAAGAACATCGACGTGCAACTGAAGAGCCCGGAGCTGAAGGTAGCCCAGGGCATCGATGTGACGGTGAAGAACGTGACCGTCAATCAGAAGCCGTTTGTGCTGACCCGCGCCTGACCCGCTTTTCCCATCCTGCTCGCGCAGGATGGGCCGCGCAGAGCGACCCCGCTCAAAGCGCGAGATAGCGTTACGCCCCAGGCGCTAGAATCGAAGGTAGAACGATGCCCGATTCGACGCCTTCCGCCCTGTCTCCGCGCGTACGCTTCGCCCCTTCGCCGACCGGCTTTCTGCACGTGGGCAGCGCGCGCACCTTCATCTTCAACTGGCTGTTTGCACGCCACCATCACGGCACTATGGTGCTGCGCCTGGACGATACCGACGTGGAGCGCAACACCGAGGCCAGCGTGCGGTCCATCTTCGAAGGGCTGCGCTGGCTGGGGCTTGACTGGGACGAGGAGTACAAGCAGTCGGAGCGGCTGGACCTGCACCGCAAGGCGGCCGAGGCCATCTTCGCCCGGGGTCTGGCTTACCGCGATTTTACGCCGGCGCACGCCGGCGAGGACACGCAGTCAGGCACGCAGGGAGCAGCCTCCCGTGAGGGAGCCTGGTTGTGCAATCCCGGCATGCGCGAGATGTCGCGCGAGGAGAGCGATCGCCGCGCCGCCGCGGGCGAGCCGTTTGCGCTGCGCTATCGCGTGCCTCGCGGCCAGGGGCGCATCTTGAGCTTTCAAGACGGTGTCTATGGCCCGCAGTCGAAGATGGCGGACGAGGTCGAGGACTTCGCGTTGCTGCGCTCGGACGGCATGCCGACCTACCACCTGGCCTCCTGCTTCGACGATGCCGATCTGCGCATCACCCATATCATTCGCGGCCAGGATCACCTGACCAACACCTTTAAGCACTTGCTGATTTTCGAAGGACTGGATGCCGCGGCCCCGCAGTTCGCCCACCTGCCGCTGCTGGTGGCTCCGGACGGCGCCAAGCTCTCCAAGCGCAAGCACGGGCCGGTGGTGAGCGTGACCACCTATCGCGATGCCGGTTTTCTGCCGCAGGCGTTCATCAACTTTCTGTGCCTGCTGGGCTGGTCGCCGAAGAACGACCGCGAGTTTCTGGCCGTGGATGAGATTCGCGAGCTGTTCAGCCTGGATGGCGTCAACCGCGCGAACGCGGTGGTGAACTTCAAGGAAGACGACCCCTTCGATCCCAAGGCGGTGTGGCTCAACGCGGAACACCTTCGCGCGCTGCCGGTAGAAGAACTGGCGCGCTGCATCGAGCCGTTCTTGAAGCAGGCCGGGTTCCAGGCTGCGCCGGAGAAGGTGGCCGCGGTTACGCCCCTCATCCGCGAACGCATCAAGCTGCTGAGCGAAGCGGTGAGCGCTGCCGACTTTTTCTTTGTTGCGGAGCTGACGCCGTACGATCCGGCAGAGCTCATTCCGCAGAAGGGGGACGCGGCGCTGGCGCGGCGCGTGCTCGAAAAGGCGCAGGAAGTGCTGGCAGCTACGCCGTTCGATCACGACTCGCTGGACAAGGGGCTGCGCGAGGCGGCGGCTGCGCTGGGCCTGAAGGCCGGCCCGATGTTTCAGCCGATTCGGGTGGCCGTGTGCGGGCGCAAGAACGCGCCGCCGCTGTTTGAGACACTGGTGGTGCTGGGACGGGAGACCTGCCTGGAACGGATCGGGCAAGCCGAAGCCCGCCTCGCCTCCTTGCAGGTTTGATAGCATAGGCGCGAAAGTGCTAGCATTGCATGCGAAGGTTGAATGGTGAGAGCATGGCGAACCTGACAATCCGCAATCTCTCCGAAGAGACTCACCGGGCTTTGCGCATGCGCGCCGCCCGGCATGGCCGGTCCACGGAGGCCGAGGTCCGCTTCATTCTCGAAGAAAATGTCCGGCCTGCCAATCGCCTCAAAATCGGCTCGGAGATTCATCGCATCGCCAGCGAGATCGGCAACATGGACGACTTGGAGATCTGCCGCAAGCGAAGCCCTATCCGGGGAGCGGATTTCGAGTGATCGTCCTCGATACCAACGTGGTTTCGGAGCCGCTCAAGTCTCAGCCGTCGCCGAAGGTAATGGAGTGGCTGGACAGCCAGGCGGCCGAAACGCTTTTTCTTACCGCCGTCAGCCGCGCCGAACTCCGCTTTGGCGTGTTGAAGCTGTCGGACGGCAAGCGCAAAAACGCTCTTGCCGTTCACATCGACCGGGTGCTCAAGCTGTTTGAAGATCGCACGCTCAGCTTCGATGCGGCCGCTGCCGATCAACTGGCCATGATCGCGGCGCGTTGCGAACAGGCCGGCAAACGGGCGGTTGCGCCCGACGCTTACATTGCGGCATGCGCCGCAGCGCGGGGCTTTGCCGTGGCCACGCGCAATGTAACCCACTTCGAGCACACCGGCGTGCGCGTCATCAACCCCTGGGAGTGATCTCATTCGAAGGCAAGGCTGCGGCCTTGCCCGACTTTTTCGCCGCATCCCCCGGGATGCTTTGCCAGGCCTGACAAGGAATCGCAGTGATGAATACGAATGCAAATCCGGAGGCGGCAGAGGCCCGCACCAACTCGAACTTTCTGCACGACATCATCGCCGAGGACGTGCAGACCAAAAAGTACGGCGACGCCGTTATTCAGACGCGCTTTCCTCCCGAGCCCAACGGCTATCTGCACATCGGCCATGCCAAAGCCATCTGTCTCGACTTTGGACTCGCGGATGAGTTTGGCGGCAAGACCAACCTGCGCTTCGACGACACCAACCCCGAGAAGGAAGAGCAGGAGTATGTCGATTCCATCATGGCGGACGTGCGCTGGCTGGGCTTCGAGTGGGACCGGCTGTGCTACGCCTCCGACTACTTCGGCCAGCTCTATGAGTGGGCGCTCAAGCTGATCCAGGCCGGGAAGGCGTATGTGGACGATCTGACCGCCGACCAGATTCGCCACTACCGCGGCACGTTGACCGAGCCGGGCAAGGACAGTCCGTTCCGCAACCGGACGGTTGAGGAGAACCTCGACCTGTTCCAGCGCATGAAGGCTGGCGAGTTTCCCGATGGCAGCCGCGTGCTGCGCGCCAAGATCGACATGGCCTCGCCCAACCTGAACATGCGCGATCCGGTGATGTATCGCATTCTGCATGCCACGCATCACCGCACCGGCGACCAGTGGTGCATCTATCCGATGTACGACTACGCGCACGGGCAGAGCGATTCGATCGAGAACGTCACGCACTCCATGTGCACGCTGGAGTTCGCCGACCATCAGCCCATCTACCGCTGGTATATCGAGCAGCTAGGCATCTTCCCCTCGCAGCAGATCGAGTTCGACCGGCTGAACCTGACCTATACGCTACTTTCGAAACGCAAGCTGCTGCAACTGGTGCAGGAGAAGCGGGTCAGCGGCTGGGACGATCCACGCATGCCCACGCTCAGCGGCTTCCGCCGCCGGGGGTTTACGCCGGAGGCGATCCGCGCCTTTGTGGCATCGGTGGGCGCATCGCGCACCAACGGGATCGTTGATTTCGAGATGCTGGAGCACTTCCAGCGCGACGACCTGAACCGCCGTGCCCGGCGGGCGATGGCGGTGCTGCGGCCGCTCAAGGTGATCATTGACAACTACCCGGAGGGCCAGGAGGAGATGGTCGAGGTGGCCAACAATCCCGAGGATCCGGCCGCGGGCGTGCGCCGAGTACCCTTCGCGCGCGAGATCTACATCGAGCAGGACGACTTCCGCGAGACACCGCCGCCCAAGTACTACCGCCTGTCGCCGGGCAAGGAGGTGCGGCTGCGCAACGCCTACTTTGTGACCGCGCAAAGCGTGGTGAAGGACGAGGCCGGCAATGTCGTCGAGGTGCATTGCACCTACGATCCGGCCAGCCGTGGCGGCAACTCGCCGGACGGGCGCAAGGTGAAGTCCACCATCCACTGGGTCTCGGTGAAGCATGCGCTTAGCGCGGAGATCCGGCTGTATGACAAACTCTTCACCAAACCCGACCCCAACGATCACCCGGAGGGTGGCAGCTTCCTCGACAATCTGAATCCCAACTCACTGGAGAGGATCGCGGACGCCAGGCTGGAGCCCTCGCTGGGCGAGGCCAGGGTGGAAGAGCGTTACCAGTTTGAGCGCGTGGGGTACTTCTGCCTTGACCCGGAGGCGAAACCGGGTAAGCTGGTGTTCAACCGGACGCTGGCGCTCAAGGATAGCTGGGCGAAGATCGAGAGAAAAGCCGGAGCCTGATCGCGGTATTCCGCAGAACAGATGATTCCTTCTGGGAGATCGGCGCGTCTATCAATCGGGACTCGGCAGGAATTGGAATAGGGGCGGGTTGCGCCGCTCCTGTCGGCGATGTTTCTTTCAAACAGGAAGGAAATCGGGTATACTCGGCTCACAGTATCCCCCAAGAGTACGGCCAATAATGCTCGCCTGGAAATCAAGCACGGCCAGGAATCCGGAAGCGAGGGCGACCTCTGCCCACCCGCTGGAGGAAGCTGCGTCCGCGTTTTCCAGGTGGAGGCAGACCTTCCGGCCCACCGCGCTGGGGTTCATCGCCCTGGCGCTGGCGGTGGTGATCTGGGGCTATGGCTACAAGCTTTCGCTCTACTTCACCGCTCCCGATTCCCAAGACGAAATTCCGGCCGCGAAGCTGTGGATCGAGCATCGCAACGGGTACTCCGTTGAATTCCGCGTCACCGCGGAGCGGCAGTTTCTCCGTGACCAGCACTGGCATTCCACGTCGATGCTGGCCACCGCGCAACTGCCGGACTTGGTTTCCATCTGGTCGGCCTTCGTTCCCGCTGTTCCTCCTGCCGCTGCGCTTGCGTTCTTCCATTCCGGCGCGCAGCTCCGTGCTCCTCCTTCCTCCTCCTTGTGCTGATCTAGCTCACTTGCATCCGCGGATCTGAGGCCCTGGGTAAGGCTGCATACCTGCATCCGCGATGCTGCGCTTTGTCGAGCAGATCCAGGCCGTGGCAAGTTTCAGGACAACTTCGCTTGCTGCGGCGCGCACCGGGAAGAGCATAGCCAAGGAGTCATATCTTTATGGCAAGCACTACGGTTTCAGCGCACTTCGCGCCCGATCCCTCTGTGTGGGACGATCGGGTGGCGACTTTTGTGCAGACCGCTGAGCGCCGCCGCGAGCACTTTCTGCGGCTGGCGAGGCGGGTAACGCCTTGCAGGGAAGAAGCAGAAGACATCGTTCAGGAAGCCATGTTGCGCGCTTTCAGGAGCCTGCCCCGGTTCCGGGGCGACGCGCAGATGAGCACATGGCTGCAGACCATCGTGCAGAACGCGGTACGCGAATGGCTGCGGCAAAACCGCGGAACCATCCTGGTCTCCATCGAATCCTCCGGAGACGAGGACAGCGCGCCGCTGGATCTGCCCGACCGGCGGAGAAGCCCCGAAGACTGGTGCGAACACTCGGAGATGCAGGCCATCCTGCTCGGCGAGATCGAGAAGCTGGGGGCGATCTACCGGCAGGCCATCCGCATGTGCGCGCTGGAGCAGATCTCGCAGGAGGAGACCGCTCAGGCACTCCAGGTGACGGTGCCAGCCGTCAAGACCCGGGTCTTCCATGCCAAGCGCCGGTTGAGGGGCGCACTGGAAAAGCGCCTGGCCAACCGCAACAACTAGACCACAACCTGCGCGCCGCGCTCACAACCGGCCGGCGCGCAGATCCTCCTCCGCAGCCAATAAACTTTCTGGACGGCCCAGGTCGCGCCAGCGGCATCCGTCCGCCCGAAAGGCCGCGATCTTTTCTCCGCGCCCGGCCAGGCGCAGGTACGCGGGGATAATCGGGAACTCACCGTCTTCCTCGAGCAGCGAGAGCAGGCGCGGTGAGACCGCGTGGATGCCGCAGAAGGCGAGCGCGTCGGGGCGATCGGCCGGGCGAGCCAGTTCCGGTTCACCGTCCCGCCCGGCGCGCCGCCCGCAGAGAAGCCCGTCCTGATCGAAGAGCAGATAACGGGAGGTGGAGCGCTCCTGCACGGCCAGCGTGGCCAGCGCGCCGCTTTCGCGGTGCTGCTGCAACAGCAGGGCCAGGTCGATGTTGCTTATGACATCCACGTTGTGAAGCAGGAAGGGCTGATCGCGCTCTGTACCCTCAAGAAAGAACCACGCCGCCTGCTTAAGTCCGCCGCCGGTGTCGAGCAGCAGTTCTTCGCGCGAAATCTCGATGCGCATGCCGAAGTTGCGATGCGCCGCCAGAAAGTCCTCCACCAGATCGGCGAAGTGGTGGGTGTTGACGATGGCTTCGGTGACGCCGAAGCTGCGCAGCCGCTCCAGGCAGATCTCCAGCAGGGTTCGGCCGTTGAGCGTCACCAGGGCCTTGGGCCGGTCGTTGGTGAGGGGGCGCAGGCGGGTGCCCAGGCCGGCTGCGAGGACCATGGCCTTCATCGTCCGATCTTCTCCTGTTCGATGTGCCGGACTTCAATCTGGAGCCCTGCGCGCCCGCGCAAGTGCTGTGCGAGCTGCTCGGCCAGGTAAACGGAGCGGTGCTGGCCGCCGGTGCAGCCGAACGAGATCATCAGGTTGGCAAAGCCGCGCCGCTGATACTCCGCCACGCTCATGTCGGCCAGCGAGAAGACATGCTCCAGATATTGGCGGACGCGCGGGTCGGGGGCTAGATAGTCGATCACGCACTGATCTTTGCCGTTGAAGGCGCGGAAGCGCTCTTCGCGGCCGGGGTTGGGCAGGCTGCGGGCGTCGAAGACGAAGCCGCCCCCGTTGCCGGACGGGTCGCGGGGCATTTCGCGATGGAAGGAGAAGCTGAAGATGCGCACGGTGAGCGGCGTAGAAGACGGGGCCAGCGATTGCAGCTTCTCCGAGGCGGCGATGCGGTCCAGAGCCTCGAGGAGCGCGGGCAGCGCGATGGGTAACTTCACATGGCCGGCCAGCCAGCGCAGGTTCTGGAGCGCGAAGGGCACGCTCTCCAGGAAGTGCGGCTTGCGCTCGTAGAAGCCGCGGAATCCATAGGCGCCCAGCGCCTGCAGGATGCGCACGTAGACGTAGGCGTAGTAATGATCCAGGAACGCGGCGCGGTCGACGGGGATGTAGGCGGCCAGGCAGTCGAGATAGTGGTCCAGCAGTTCCTGGCGGAGCTTCGGCGGCAGGTTGGCTTTGGCGTCGTAGAGCAGGGAAGCGATGTCGTACTGGAGCGCGCCCTTGCGGCCTCCCTGGTAGTCGACGAACCACGGCTTGCCCTCGCGCAGCATCACATTGCGGGATTGGAAGTCGCGGTAGAGAAAGAAGTCATGCGGCGCGGCCAGCAGGAAGCGGGTGAGAGCGCCGAAGTCGTCTTCGAGCGCCTGCTCGTTGAAGGGCACCCCGGCCAGGCGCAGGAAGTAGTACTTGAAGTAGTTGAGATCCCAGGCGATGGACTGGCTGTCGAAGCTCGCGCGGGGGTAGCAGACGCTGTAATCGAGATCGCGGCCGGCCTCCACCTGAAAGCGGGGCAGGGCAGCGACGGTCTTGCGGTAGGCTTCCACAGCCTCGGGAGCGATCGCATCGCCGGAGCGGTGAGCGCCGAGGAAATCAAAGAGCGTGGTATCGCCGAGATCCTCTTCGAGATAAGCGCCGGCTTCGAGGTCCTGCGCGTAGATCTCCGGCACGGGCAGGCCATGCTGGCGGAAGTGGCGGGAGAACTCCAGGAAGGCGAGATTTTCTTCGCGCACCGCATGCAGAACCCCAATGGCGGTGACGCCGCGGCCGCTGAGGCGAACGATGGCGCGGCCGGAGCCGCCGAGCTGGCCTTGCAGGGGGACGGCGCTCTCCGGCGCGTAGTGAAAGCGCTGCTCAAAGAGGCGCTCGAGAAGGTTCATCTGGTTTGCGGGTGTGTGGCTCACGCTCTTCAAACCATACCGGCGGGGAGGAAAGCGGCGCAAGGCGAGGCGGAGTTGAATCAGTGGGCGAGCGGAGACTCGTTGGCGAGGATGCGGTAGAGCGTGGAGCGGGAGATCTGCAACTGGCGCGCGGCGCGGAGTTTGTTGCCGCGATTCAGGTCAAGGACGTACTGAACGTGGTGGCGGATGACGGCGTCGAGGGAGAGGTCGAGGGGATTGCCGGCCCAGCCGGGATTGCCGGCCGAGCCGGGATGGGCGGCGGGGCCGGGCCGGGCGGCGAAGGCTGCTTCCAGGGACGAGCTGAATGGGGATGCGCCGGGCTCGGGCAGGGCCAGGTCGACGGGGCGGATGGTGCCATTGGCGGCTTCGAGCAGCGCGGCTTCGAGTACGGAGGCGAGCTCGCGGACATTGCCCGGCCAGTTGTGCTGGAGCAGGCGGGCGAGGGTGCCGGGGCCGAGCGCGACGGGGCGCTGCTGATAGCGGAGGCAGAGGCGCTCGAGCAGGAACTGAGCGAGCGGAGCAATATCTTCGCGGCGCTGGCGCAGCGGCGGCACGGCGAAGCGGATGGCGGTCAGGCGGAAGGCGAGATCGGGCAAAAAGAGGCCCTGGCCGGCCATCTGGCGGAGCGAGGATTGCGCGGAGGCCAGCACCACGGCCCGGCCCGGAGGACGATCCTGCAAGCTCTTCAGCACTCCCAGCAGCAGGTTCTGTCCGGGCGGGGCGAGCAGGTCGACGCGGTCGAGATAGGTGTAGCCGGCCAGGGTGCCGGGATCGGCGTCGGTGGCCAACCACTCGCGGGCATCGCGGCGCTGAAAGCTGGTTGCCGCCAGCGGCGAGCGCGCAAACAGGTAGCGCGCCAGGGTCTGCTTGCCCGAGCCGGCCTCGCCTTCGAGAGCCGCCACCCACAGATGCGGCGCCGCCATCTCGGCCTGCGTTAACAGCTTGCGCCAGGCGGGGCTGATCCCGACTGCCGGCGGAATGGAGCGATCGACGCCCGGGTGGGGGGGCGGTGCGGTGGAACTCACGGTGGCGGGCGAGGGCTGGCGATCGAAATGCGCGGAGTCCTGCATCATCCGGGTCCCTCGTCTCCAGGATTCTGGGCGGTCTGTCCGCCCACGAGGGATCTATCGGCGGCCCGGGTCAAAACATGAAGAGAAAGCCAGCAGCCAATGGCTCGACGCAGGTTTCTAGGCTCAGGGAAGCGGATCGAGAGTTTGTTCGCTGGATGGCGCGGCCTGCCGGCTGCGGCGGGCGCGCAGGGCAAGCGTGGCCGAGCGGTGGCAGCGCAGGCACAGGGTGCGGATATTGGCGAGGTCGCACTGGCCGCCGCCCTCGGCGACGGGCAGGATGTGATCGGCGTCCCAGAGCGACTTGCGGGAGCGGCGCTTGAGCCCCCAGTAGGCAAGCAGGGCCTGGCGGCGAATACCGCCCGAGGCGCGCAGGCGGCGCTCGGCGGCAAGCGTATCGAGGCCGCAGCCGGCGCAGATGCCGCGGTCGCGGCGGAGCACCTGTTCGCGCAGATAGGCCGGCTGGGAGCGCAGCTTCCACTCATGCACGCAGAACTCGGAGCAGAAGGTGTAGCGGCCGCGCGGCACCTCCAGCGAACACCAGCGGCACAGGCCGCGGCCGTTGGGGCCGCGGGGGATCGACTTGCGATCGACCCATCCGCCCGACATGGTGCGCTCAGTGCTCATGCCTTTTTTCTACATGAGCGCCCAATCGACGCGGCAGTGCCGGCGGAGGGGAGGAATAAACAACGTCACGAGCGCGGCTGAGCCGGCTCTGTCCAGCAGGCGGGGGCAAATCTTTCCTGTCGGTGCAGTTCTGTATCGGAACAGCCTGTGGAGGCGGGCTCCGCATCTGATGAACCGAGGATGAGAATGGGCCGCGAGGAGGAACCCTGAGCAGTTTCCGCAAGCATCGTGCCCGGGGGCGGCTTGCACTGCAAAGGGCTTGGCGGCACGCACTCGACAAAGAACGAACGCCACAGGGCATGGCTGCCCGGCACACGGCTGCCTGGCAGGCTGCTGCCGGCTGGCTGCCTGCAAACACCACGACCGGCCGACGAGCGGCTGAGCGCACCGGCAACGGCGCCGCCCGGTGCTCTACGCACGAGCACAACTGAAAACTCGCCTGAGCTTGGCCGGGCCGCAATGCGCTTCTCTGCGGCGGTCCCGTATCGAGGGGCAGAGAGGGACCATTGCTCATTCATGAAAAGAACTTTTGACGTCAACGAGATCGCCGCCGCGGCCAAGCGGCTTTTGGGCTTCGAACATCTGCGCTCCGGCCAGGAAGAGGCGATCCGCTCCCTGCTGGAAGGACGGGACACGGTGTTGGTGGCGCCCACGGGGTCGGGCAAGTCGGCGGTCTACCAGATTGCGGGGAGCCTGCTGAAGGGCACCACGGTGATCGTCTCGCCGCTGCTGGCGCTGCAAAAGGATCAGGCGGAGTCGATCGAGGCGAGCCGCCTGGCCGATCCGGCGGTGGTGAACTCGACGCTGAGTGCGAGCGAGCAGCGCCATGAGCTGCAGCGGATTGAAGACGGGGATGCGGAGTTCTTATTCCTGGCACCGGAGCAATTTCACCGCGAGGAGATCAAAGAGCGGCTGAAGGCGGCGCAGGTCGCGCTGTTCGCGGTGGACGAAGCCCACTGCGTCAGCCAGTGGGGCCATGACTTCAGGCCCGATTACCTGGAGCTGGCCGGAGCCATCGAGGCGCTCGGCCGGCCGGTGACGCTGGCCATGACGGCGACCGCCTCCAACGAGGTGCGGAGCGAGATGGTGGAGAGACTGCGGCTGAGAGACCCCAAGGTGATTGTGCGCGGCTTCGACCGGCCCAACATCTCTCTGCGCGTGGACAGCTTCGCAAGAGAGCCGGAGAAGCTGGAGGCGGTAATGCGGCGGGTGGGCTTCGCCGATAAGCCGGGCATCGTCTATGTGGCGACGCATCACCACGCCGAGTCGCTGGCGGCGGAGCTCAAGGACCGCGGCGTGGAGGCGCTGGCCTACCACGGCGGCATGAAATCCAAGGATCGCGACTCCATCCAGGACCGGTTCATGAGCGGTGAGGTGCCGGTGATCGTGGCCACCAATGCTTTTGGCATGGGCGTGGACAAGCCCGACATCCGGTTTGTGTATCACGCCGATGTGAGTGAATCGCTGGACGGTTATTACCAGGAGATCGGCCGGGCCGGCCGGGATGGCCAGCCGGCCGAGGCGGTGCTGTTCTATCGCACCCGCGACATCGCCGCACAGCGCTACAAGACCGGCGCCGGCAAGGTGGATCCGCAGCAACTGGAGTCGGTGGCCAACGTATTGGCGAGCCCGGACAAGACCAAGACCTCGGAGGATGTGAGCCGGGAAACCGGCATCTCGGCACGCAAGCTGACCAACATTCTGCACAAGTTCGAGGAGGCGGGGGCGGCGCGCAAACTGGCTTCGGGGCAGATTCGGCTGGAGAGCGAGCAGTCGGCCGCGGAGATGGCCGAGGCGGCGCGCCGCCAGCAGGAGTCGCTGAAGGAACAGCGCATCCGCCGCCTGGAGCAGATGCGCGAATACGCGGAGACGCGCGGCTGCCGGCGGGAGTTTCTGATGCGCTACTTCGGCGACGACTACACCGGTCCGTGCGGGAACTGCGATCGCTGCGAGGCGGCAGGGGCGTTGCAGGCGCGGCGCGCCTGAGGACCGGCCTCTCGTCTCGAAGGGCTCAGCCTGACAAGAGCAGCCTTGCCCGCGATGCCGGCGTCGCGGGCGAGGCACGTGTGGGGCGGCAGCTCCCAGCACAGCCTGCCGCGAGGCCGGCGCCGCGTCGCCGGCGGGCGAGTATCCTAAAGAGAGCAGGACGATTCTCATTCCCAACAAGGTTTTCGATATGGAAGAGATGGCCGTCGAGGCAAATCAGACGCCGGCGCAGTTGCCGCAGGTGCGGGTAGCGGTGTTGGGCGCGGGCAAGATGGGAGGCATTCTGCTGCAGGCCTTCCTGAAGCAGAACCTGTTTGCGCCCGAGCAGATCCACGCTACCGTGGCCCACGAAGAGCGGGCGGTGGCGCTGAGCACGCAGTGGGGAGTCGATGTCAGCGTCGATAACCTGGCGGCCGCGCAGCAGGCGGACCTGATCATGGTCGGCGTGAAGCCGTTTCAGGTGCCGGACCTGATCGAGCAGATCAGGCCGGCGCTGACGCCGAAGAAGACCATCGTTTCCTTTGCGGCCTCGGTGAAGACGCGGGCCATCGAGGAGGCAGCGGGGATGGAGATCGCGGTGATCCGCGCCATGCCCAACACGCCTTCGGCGCTGGGTGCGGGCGTGGCCGCACTGTGCCGCGGGCGGTTCGTCTCTGAGCCGCAGATGGAGCTGGCGCAGCGGATGTTCGAGACGGTGGGCCGCACCGTGACCGTGGACGAAAAGCACATGGACGCGGTGACCGGCCTCTCCGGCTCGGGTCCGGCCTATGTGTACATCATCATTGAGGCGCTGGCGGAGGCGGGCGTGAAGGTCGGCTTGCCGCGTGATGTCGCCACGCAACTGGCGGCGCAGACGGCCTTTGGCGCGTCGAAGATGGTGCTGGAGACGGGCTATCATCCGGCGTTGCTGAAGGACGCGGTGACCACGCCCGCGGGGTGCACCATCGACGGCATCCTGGAGCTGGAGGAGGGTGGACTGCGCGTGACCCTCATCAAAGCGGTCATGCGGGCCACCGAGCGGGCGCGGCAATTGGCAGCAGGATAGCCACGAATCGCATGGGGTACGCTACGAGAGCGACGCAGACGAAAGAGATCGCGAAGACGCTCTCGGCCGAGCCCGAGGGACGCAGGCTCACGCGTCTCTCGATGCGGCGGCCCCAGTGGCTGCCCTCCTATATTCCCGAGTTGCAGGGGCTGCGCGGGCTGGCCGTGCTGGCTGTCGTGCTCTACCACTGCAACCCCCGCCTGAAAGGTACGTGGATCTACGGCGCATCGCTGTGGGGGTGGGCCGGCGTCAACCTCTTCTTTGTGCTCTCCGGTTTCCTGATTACCAGCATCCTGCTGGAGTCGCGGAACAAGCCGAACTACTTTCGCAACTTCTACGGGCGGCGGGTGCTGCGCATCTGGCCGGTGTACGTTCTGCTGCTGGTGGTGGTGTACCTGGAAGCGCCGTGGTTCATCGGCCCCAGCATCGGCACCGCGATCCGCACCGCGCCGTGGTGGGCCTACCTGTTGTTTTTGCAGAACCTGTTTCATCTGGACCTGCCGCCGGCGCTGGGGCCGACCTGGTCGCTGGCCATCGAGGAGCAGTTCTATTTTGTGTGGGCGCCGCTGGTACGTGTGCTGAAGCGCCCGTGGATGCTGACGGGCGCTGCGGCTGCCACCCTGATTGCATCACCGCTGGTGCGGCACGCGGACTTCCGCTGGATGACGCCGACGCATACGCTCATCCATCTGGACGGCATCGCATGGGGCTGCCTGCTGGCGCTGGGCCTGCACCGGTTGCGCTGGAGGCGCCGCACCTGGGTGCTGCTGGGCGTGGGAGGCATGGCGGCGGGATTCTGGGCGACCGCGACGGTGGCGGGCGGGACTGCCTTTCTTGATTCCGCGCTGGGCATCGCCTTCGCCGGCGCGGTGCTGGCGGCGATCGCCTCGACGGGCGCGCGCAATCCGCTGAATGCGGCTCTCGGCCGGGGGCCGCTGGCCTTCTACGGGCGCATCAGCTATGGGCTCTACATGATCCACATCAGTGTCTTCATCTTCTTTGGCTGGTTCGATGCGCACATGGATCGTTACGGGATTCCCGGCAATCTGGCGGTGGTGGGCTTCCGGTTGCTTACCTCGACGCTGGCCGCCATGCTGCTGTGGTACGCCTTCGAATCGCAGATTCTGAAGTTGAAGAAATACTTCTAGCAAGGCAGCGAGTCAGCGAGTCAGCAGGGCAGCGCGCCCCGGCGCAAGAACTCGCGGGCGTGGCTTGGCGGATTCGCGGCGGTGCGGAATCGGCCGCCGGCGCCGCTGTGGCATGCGACAATCCAGAACGATGGCAGGCGGGCGCAAACCGGTGGTGGTTCGCAGGTTCTCGCGCGACTGGTTTGCGGGTTACGCGGAGCAGTCACTGGGAGAGAACCGGTCGGAGCTGGAGATTCTGGATCCGGCCGGCAAGGTGCTGCACCTGGGTTGGGAGCAGGTGAAGTGGGTCTGTTACGTGCGCGAACTGCCCGCCCCTTCTTCCGATTCCTCGAATCCGGAGCGGCTGGTGCAGAAGCGGTTTGCGGTGCGGCCGCGCACCGCCGGGGTGTGGCTGCGCATGACGCTGAACGACGGCGAGGAACTGGAGGGGCTGGCGGCGAATGATGCGTCGCTGGTGAACGGCGCGGGCCTGCTGCTGACGCCGCCCGACACGCGCTCCAACACCCAGCGCATCTACGTGCCCCGGCAGGCCATTCAGGCGCTGGAGGTGGTCAGCCTGATCGGGGCTTCGGCGCGCAAGCGGACGGAAAAAGTCGAGCAGCCCGAGCTATTTGCGGAGCGGGAACCGGGAGTCTGAAGGCCTGGCGCGCGTTTTCTCCTACAATATGGGGAGTGCCGCCGACTGTCCCCCATCGCGCGCAAGCCAATCTCACTGACACTTGCCTGCCGCTCCGCGAGAGCGTGCGCACCGTGGTTCATGCCGCTGTGGTGCGCCGCCGCGAGGCGCCGGCGGCGGTGCGCTACTGGCACCTGCTCAGCCTGGACGCGCCCACGGTAGCCGTCGTGTGGTCGCTGGCCTTTGCCTGGCTCGCCCATGTGCGATTGCCGCTGTGGCTTTTGCTGTTGCAGGCCCAGGTGGTGTGGGCCGTATATGTGGGCGACCGGCTGCTTGATGCGCGTACGGGATTGCGCCAACGGGATGGCGAGGAGCTGCGCGAGCGGCACTTCTTCCACTGGCGGCACCGGGCGGTGCTGACGCCGCTGGCGGTGCTAGCTTCGGGCGCGGCTGCCTGCATCATTTGGCGCTGGATGCCGGTGATGGCGAAGGAGCGCAGCTCGATGTTGGGCGCGGCTTCGCTGGCCTACTTTGCGCGTGTTCATACCGGCGGGGCGGCTTCGCGGCTACGGCGGTTCGCGACCAAAGAGTTGCTGGTTGGAGTACTGTTCACCACCGGCTGCGCGCTGCCGGCCTGGTCGCGCGGTGGATCGTCCTGGACGCTGCTGGCCGCCGCCTTCTACTTCGCGGCCCTCGCCTGGCTGAACTGCCGGGCCATCGAAGAGTGGGAGTCGGGTGCCTTGCCGAGTGGAATCTGGCGCAAGGCGCAATGGATCGCCGCGGTGGGCTTCACGGCTGCCGGGCTGGTGGTCTGCTTCGACGCGCGCACCGCAGTGCTGCTGGCAGCCGGCGCGGCGAGCGCATTTCTGCTGGGCGCGCTGGACCGCATGCGCCCGCGCATGACGGCTGTGTTGCTGCGCGCCGCCGCCGACCTGGTGCTGTTGACGCCGGCGCTGGTGCTGGCCGCGCAATGGGTGCGGAGGTGAACTCCGCCGTGTCTGGAGTCTGCGATGCGGAGCGCACGCACCGCATCGAGAAGCCCGCGAACTTCGATCGCCTTGCCGCGCTCTACCGCTGGATGGAGTGGTGCAGCTTCGGGCCCTTCCTGAGTTGGTGCCGGTGCGCATTTCTTTCTCATCTGAGAGATCGCCGGCGCGGCCTGGTGCTCGGCGACGGGGACGGCCGCTTCACGGCGCGGCTGCTGCGCGAGAATCCTCATATTCGCATTGACGCCGTGGACGCCAGCGCTGCCATGCTGCGCAGGCTCGCGCGCAGAGGCAGCCGGCAGGGAGCAGGGCGGGTGCGAACCTTCCGCGCCGATGCGCGGACTTGGCAGCCGGCGAGCGACGGCTACGATCTCATCGCCACGCATTTCTTTCTGGATTGCCTGACCACCGAAGAGGTCCGCGCCCTGGCGTTGAAGCTGCGCGCCGCCGCTGCGCCGGGCGCGGTGTGGGTGGTGTCGGAGTTTGCCGAGCCGGCAAACGGCTTGGGGCGTCTGTTCGCGCGTCCCGTGGTGGCGTCGCTTTATTGGGCCTTCGCCTGCATGACGGGCCTGCGCGTGCGGCGCTTGCCGCAGCACGGCGCGGCCTTGCGCGAGGCCGGCTTCGCGCTGGCGCGGCGCAAAACCTGGCTGGGCGGAATGCTGGCGAGCGAACGATGGACGCCAAGCAGTTCGACAGGCTCTTGATCTACACTGCTGGCAATACTTCAATCGTGAGAAGGAAGCCTGTCTTGATCAGAACCTCCCGCCCAGCCCTCCTTGTTTCGGCCCTTTTCCTGCTCGGATGTTTCCCCGCTCTCCATGCGCAGAAGCTGCCGCTGGCGCAGCCCAGCGCCGCGCCGGCCTCGCTTGCGGATCGCCGCCAGGCGCTCAACCAGATATTCCATGACTTCTGGGAGGACACGCTCAAGCACGATCCCGAGTTCGCTTCGACGCTGGGCGACAAGCGGTACAACGATCAGATCTCCGACTACTCGGTGGCCGCCTATAATGATCAGCTCGCCCGCGAGCAGGGCTTTCTGATGCGGCTGCTGGCCATCGATCCGAGCGGATTCACGGAGCAGGAAGCGCTCAGCCAGCGCATGCTGGAGCGCCGCTTCGAGGACGACGAGGCGGCCGCGCAGTTCAAGGAATGGGAGATGCCGATCACCCAGATGGGCGGCATCTATTCGGTATATCCGCAACTGGTGGCCGAGCTGAGCTTTACCACCGAGAAGGATTACGACGACTGGATCGCGCGCCTGCATGCGCTGCCCGAGGCCTTCGCGCAGGTGATGACGAACATGTCGATCGGCATGCAGGATCACCGCGTGCCGCCGCGCTATCTGCTGGAGAAGGCGCTGACCCAGGTGAGCGAGCTGGCCCACGAGAAGCCGGAAGATTCGCCGCTGGCCGCGCCGCTCCAATCATTTCCCGCCTCCATCACGCCGGCCGAGCAGCAGCGCATCCGCACGGAGATGCTGGAGGCAATCGCCAAGGAAGATCTGCCCGCCTATCAGCGGCTCGAGCGCTTTATGCGTGTGAGTTACGTTCCGGCGGGCCGCACCGAGCCCGGCCTCTGGGCGCTCCCCGACGGCGCAGCCTATTACCGCTTCCTGGTGGAGCGGGTGACCGACACCAACCTCACGCCCGATCAGATTCACCAGATCGGGCTGGATGAGGTGAAGAAGGACGAGGCGGCGATGCTGGCCATCGCCCAGAAGCTTGGCTTCAAGGATCTGGCCAGTTTCGAGGCAAGTCTCAAGACGAATCCCAAGCTGCATCCGGCCTCGGGGCAGGCGCTGCTCGATGCCTACAAAGGCTATCTGGGACCCATGCAAGCCAAGCTGCCGCAGTTGTTCGGCCATCTGCCCAAGGCCAAGTTCGAAGTAGAGCCGGTGCCCGCGTACATGGCGAAGACCGCTCCGCCGGCCTACTACGAGCCGGGCGCGCCAGATGGCAGCCGGCCGGGGCGGCTGCGCATCGATACCTACGACGCCGCGCAGCGCAACCTCTATGACGTAGAGGCGATTGCCTATCACGAGGGGCTTCCCGGGCACCATCTCCAGATCTCGCTGGCGCAGGAGATGCAGGGGCTGCCCGAGTTCCGCCGCTACCTGGGCGACTACACCTCCTACACCGAAGGCTGGGCGCTCTATGCCGAGCAACTGGGCAAGGATGTGGGCTTCTACCAGGATCCCTACTCGGATTACGGGCGGCTGGAGAGCGACATGTGGCGCGCCATCCGCCTGGTGGTGGATACCGGCGTTCACTCGCAGCACTGGACGCGCCAGCAGATGGTGGATTACTTCCACCAGCATTCGGCGATCGATGAGGCCAGCGTGCAGGCGGAGGTGGACCGCTACATTGCCTGGCCGGGACAGGCGCTGGCTTACAAGATCGGGCAACTGGAGATTCTAGGCTTGCGCGACAAGGCGCGGAAGGCGCTGGGTCCGAAGTTCGATCTGCGCGCCTTCCACGACGAAATTCTGGATGCCGGGGCGCTGCCGCTGGACATGCTGGATGCCCGCGTGACGGCCTGGATTGCAGCACAGAAGGGGACCGCGGCACAGTAAGTTGCGCGCCGCGCCTGCTATCCTTTTTCCGTCTCGTCAGGCACATCAAAAAGTGACCTGTGGCGGAAGCCTTCGCAGGAGGGCGATCTCAACGAGAGTTGGAGTGCTATGAAGAGGTATTTTGGATTGACTTTATTTTTTGCCGTTGCGGCTTGCGCTGTGCATGCGCAGACGGTGACGACTACAGTATGTAACGTGCTGAATAACCCCAAGGCCTTCGACGGCAAGATGGTGCAGATCAAAGGCACGGTGATCGCGAGTTTC
>JAJZCY010000005.1:37171-40639 GCA_021828835.1 Acidobacteriota bacterium
GTGTTGACCGACGAGAATTGCAACCAGCAGGTGAATGGTATCTGGCTGGATTATCCCGCGGGCTCCAAGGGCAAGGCGGGCGCGCTGGTAAAGATTGAATTCCAACCCGCGAAGGACTTTAAGGGACAAGCGTCGCCAGCCGGCGGCGCCGCGGTCACGCTCCAGAAGGACAAGGAATTCAAGCAATTCGATTCATCGCTCTCGCAGTGGCATGATTCCGACTATGGCCTCTGCCCGGGCTGCCCCAAGTACACCGTGCAGGCCACGGTGGTGGGCCGTCTGGACGGGGTCAACAACGCACAGATGGATCGCGATGCCAATGGCAACATCACCGGCCTTGGCGGCTTCGGCAACGGCAATGCCTACCCGGCGCGCCTGATGATCCAGTCGGTCTCCGGCGTGACCAAGCAGCCGGTGGACTATTCCAAGGCCGAGGCATCGGTGAAGGGCAAGCAGGCACGCGGCACCGAGCAGCAGATGCACGCGCCCACGGGCGACCCGATGCAGCAACTGCAAAAGCTGGTTGCCGGGATGCAGCCAGGCGAGATCACCACCCAGATTCAGAAGGATCTGGCGCTGCTTCCGAAAGCCAAGGAGCGGAGCGCGAACGGTGTGACAATCGTGTACGGCGAGACCAACGAGCCCGGGCCGCGCACGGCCAGCACCCAGGACGGGGCCAAGGGCGTGATTGCAACCTGCTCCATTAACCGCGGCAAGCTGGACACGATCGGGCAGGAGATGGCCCTGATGTATGCCGCCCAACAGGTCGAGGACGGGGTCGATCCGCCTCCCTCCAACTACAACGCGCCGCTCTACATCAAGGAGAACAACGCCTGGGCGGTGGCGGGCACCATCGCGGTATCGTCCGGAGAGAAGGCTCTGATCCTGCCGGGCGGCTACGTGATGTGGAACAGCCAGTGGCCGGCCGCCAACCAGTCCGACAACATGATGTCGGGGCTGAACGATTTTCTGGCCAAGCAGGAGATGCTGACCCGCTAAGAGAAGTCCAATCGCGAAGGGCCCGTTCCTGGCGCCAGGAGCGGGCCCTTTGATTTTTTGGGGGGCGGCGGCGCCGCGCGTCTCCGCAATTTCTTCCCCTCCCGATTTGCCTCCGATCGGATCGCCGGCGCCGAGGGGCTGCGCATGGGGTGCGCGGCAGGGCGGCACATGCCAAAAATCGGCTGCCGTCTCATTCGGCGAAACGCCTGGATGCCAACCGTAGCATCGACATGCTATTGTGGTTGCCGAAAAAATTCCCTTCTCTGGCGTGCACGAAGCCAGGGAGCAAGTTGATACTTCCCCAAATTCGGACTTATCACAACTGTTTTTGTTTTCAATTGGTTGAGTACGATCGTTCGCACTAATTTTTTTTAGGGTATCTGTGACGTACGTCCTTGCGGAGAAGCGGCCTGATGGTATATTTGGCTTGCTGGCTTCCCGCCGTCTCGTCCGTTTTTGCCCGTTAGTGATTTTTGTACATAACCTGTGCGCCCGCTCGCATGGCGGAAGCACTTAGACGCGAAAATCTTGCAGGGAAAAACATGCCGCAAATCTTCGACCGCAGCTCCAACGCGCTGGCTCGGATGAGCCTGGTGTTGACGGGGCTGATTGTGATTGCCCTGGGTGTGACGCTGGACCAACTGCAACGTTCGCCGTGGGTCACCCGGCAGGGGCAGCGCGCCGATCAGCCAATTCCCTTCAGTCATGAGCATCATGTGCAGGGCCTGGGCCTGCAGTGCCAGTACTGCCACACCACGGTGGAGAAGTCGAGCTACGCCGGCATCCCGCCCACGCGCACGTGCATGAACTGCCACGCGCAGATCTGGACCAACGCGCAGTTGCTCCAGCCGGTACGGCAGAGCTGGGCGACGGGGCAGTCGATTCCCTGGGTGCGGGTGCATGATCTGCCCGACTTCGTGTATTTCAATCACGCCATTCACGTCAACAAGGGCATTGGATGCGAGACCTGCCACGGGCGGGTGGATCAGATGCCGTTGATGTACGCGCAGAACACGTTGCAGATGGAATGGTGTCTGGACTGCCATCGCAACCCGGTGAAGAATCTGCGCCCTGCCAGCGAGATCTACAACATGGCCTGGAAGTCGCCGTCGGACGATCATCCGGTATGGTGCGCGGCCGCGGGCAACAAGAGCGGCGTGCCGACCGCGCAGAGCGTGGACTGCACTACGAAGAATCCCGCTACTCCGGGCGGCGCGGAGATGGCGGCGATGGACATGGCGACGCCTCCGGTGGGTGTGCAGGCCGGCGGCCTGGGCGCCGCCGCGATTCCCGCCACACTTCACTTCGAGAAGTTCACCAGCCAGAAGCAGTTGGGACGTTTCCTGGTCGTTCACTACAAGATCCGCAATTCGCGTGACCTGATGAGCTGCGAGGTATGTCACCGATGAGCGGAGATGCGAACCACGTGACCACAAACGGGGTGGGGAACGCGAAGGGGATCACCGTGAAGGAACAGAATCAGGGCGCGGCATCCGAGCCGATGACGCTGGAAGCGGTGCGCGCGGAGTTGAAGAGCGTAAAAGGGAAGAAGCTGTGGCGCTCGCTGGATGAGCTGGCCGACACGCCCGATTTTCAGGCGGCGGTGGAGAAGGAATTTCCTTCGGCGGCCCAGGAGTGGGTCGATCCGGTTTCGCGGCGCGGCTTTCTGCGGCTGATGGGCGCCTCGATGGCGCTGGCTGGTCTGGCCGGTTGCACCAAACAGCCCACCGAGCGGATCTACCCCTATGTCAAAGCTCCGGAAGACCTGGTGCTGGGCAAGTCCATGTATTTTGCTACGGCGCAGCCCACGCCGGTAGGCGGCACTCCGCTGCTGGTCAAGAGCAGCGAATTTCGCCCCATCAAGGTGGACGGCAACCCGGAGCACGCGTATAACCACGGCTCTTCGGATGTGTTTGCGCAGGGATCGCTGCTGGACATGTACGATCCCGACCGCTCGAAGCATGTGCTGTACCGGGGCGAGCCTCGGGAGTGGGCCGAGTTCGTGGAGGCCTATCAGCAGGCGGTGGCCGCCAGCAAGGACGGCAGCGGCATCTACTTCCTCTCCGAGACCATCACTTCGCCCACGCTGGCGCGGCAATGGAAGGCGGTGCAGGCGGCTTATCCCAAGGCCACGCTGGTGCAATACGATCCGGCGATTGCGGGCACCTGGGCGGAGCGGGGCATCGATACCCAGTACGATCTGAGCGCAGCCGACATCCTGGTTTCGCTGGACGCCGATTTCCTGTCGAGCGCTTCCTATCCCGGCTTCCATAAACTGGTGCGCGATTATGCCAACCGGCGCAAGCAGCCGGAGAAGGGCATGAACCGCCTCTACTCCATCGAGAGCTCGACCAGCACCACCGGCATGAAGGCCGAGCATCGTCTGGGCCTCCGGGCGAGCGAGGTTCCGGCATTCGTTGCGGAGCTGGCCAAGGCCGTGGGCGTGGCGGGCGTGAATCCTCCGTCGTA
>JAJZCY010000206.1 GCA_021828835.1 Acidobacteriota bacterium
TTGCTGATGTTTCCGGCAGCGCCCAGGTAGGCGGTTACGCCTACGTCTTCGAAGATGAAGGCGCCGAGCAGAAAATTGGTCTCATTTGCGAAGGGATCGAAGGAGGAGCCGAGGCCGGCCGCGCTCGCCAGCGCGTTGAAGCTGTTCTCCAGATCGATGTCGGGCATGGCTACGGCGTTCGATCCGAGAGCGGAGCGGAGGAAGCTCACGTGGTTCTGCTCTTCGGTTGCCAGCTCGGTTGCGAACTGCTGCAGCAGCGGCGTGGTGAAGGGAACCATGGGATTTGGCTTGACGGTGACGGTGCCGCTTGCCGCGCCGCTGCCGCCGCTGGTGCCGATGCCTGCCTGCGCCAGGGTTTTGCCCGTGGCGGCGAGCGTGTAGAACTGGGCTTCCAGGTATTCCAGGTTGAGGGCGAAGTTGAGAACGTCGGTGTCGCTGACGGCCGTCTGCGCTGCGGCGCGCGAGGTGAGCGCCAGGCCCGCCAGCGCGGCGCCGCCCATGACGAATGCGGCGCGGCGGTCAAAGCCAGTCCGCTGGCTGCGGCTGGTTTCGATGGAGGATAGCATCGTGGGAGTCTCCTTTAGGAAGCTGTGGCTGCGATGGTGCCGTTGAGGCCGTTGGGGAAGAAGCCCCCTTGCTTGACGACGCCGGCACTGGGGTCGAGGTAAACGATGTGCAGCACCTGGTCAGTAGTGCGGTCATAGGCGATGGAGTTGCTGTCGCAGGCGACGATGGTGCTGCCGGAGAGTTGCGTCTCATTGCCGCCGCCGGCCGAGGCGCGCAGCATGGAGATCTGATTGGCATAGGTCACGTAATTGCCGCCGAGTTGCTCGATCAGGGTGCGAATCTCGCCGGCATGATAGGCCTCGACTGCCATGATGGCGCCTGCCGCTTCAAGATTGGCGCTGCTGGAGAGCAGTCCTGCCGCGCCGTGATAGGCGGTCACGCCCACGTCTTCGAAGATGAAGGCGCCCAGGAGAAAACTGTCTTCGTCCGCAAAGGGGTTGAAGGCGGGACCGATGCCGGCTGCCATGGCCGCGGCATTGAAGCTGTTCATCAGGTCGATGGACGGCCGCGAAACCGCAGCCGAACCAAGCGCCTTGCGCAGAAAGCGCACGTGCGCCTGCTCGTCGTTGGCGATCTCGAGCGCGTACTCCTGAATGGCAGGTGTTTTGAAGGGAACTTGGGCGCCGCCGCTCACCGCGCCTGCGCCGGCGCCCGCATCGCTGCTGGAAAGCCCCATGCCGGTGGTGGCGCGGAGATAGAATTCGGCTTCCAGGTACTCGAGGTTGAGGGCGAAGTTCAGAATGTCTGTGTCGCTGAGAGGGGGATTGCTGCTGGGAGGTGGCGTGGTGGCCATACTGGCTGTGCCGCCGCAGCCGGTAGCTGCAAGCGCGGCTGCGGCGCCGGCGGCTCCGCCCAGGCCAACGAGAAAATTGCGGCGGGAGAGAGCTCTCCGCTGGATCGCATCGAGGGTGTGCACGTGTGTCCTCCTGAACGCCGGATGGAAATCGGAGAAGGGCGTTCACAAGCAGTACGCGCGGGGCGGAGATTTGGATTGCGTCCTGGATGCGGAAAAAATTGCGAAGCCCGAGGCTTTGGGAGGTGCATGGCGGGCATCGCGAAATCAGGGGTCTCCATCCTACTCAACAGGCACGAACGAGTCCGGGTTCGATGGAGCGGGCGACAGCACCTCCCGCGTTCCGATTTTTCCACGCTGCGCGGGCGGCTGGCAGATTTCTTGTTTTCGGGGATGTGCGATGGCTTCTCCTCAGCAACCTTTTTCTCACGATCCTCCGCCACGGTTCCGGGTAGATACGAAGAGCCGGCGCCGCCCGGGTCCGCGCTTTCGCTGGTGGTGGCTGTGGATCGTCTTCATCGTGGTCACCATCTTCTGGTACCTCGGCTACAACTGGGATCACCAGACGCGCTGGTTGCAGCGCCACTTTACGAATCCTTCCTCAACGCGCCCAATTGAGCATCCGCAGTCGGGGAGTACCGCGCCGGCGGCAGGCACGGAGCATCAGGGACCGCTAAGCTCTGGAGAAGCGTCGCAGACGGGCAACGAACAGGGACAGTCCACCGGGCGGCTGGGAACGCGGACGATGCCCGGCGCCAACGCGGAGGGCGGCCATGCGGCAGCGCCGCCGGGGCATTAAACGGGGCCCCGTTTCGGCGGAGGCATCGCGGATTCCTCCGCGTCCATCCTATCCATGAGGCAAGGATGAGAGTGGGGCCGGGTCCATGGAATTCTTTTTCCGCAACGCGCCCGCTCAACAGTCCGTGCGCTTCGATCGCGGCTCGCGAGAATTCACCTCGGAGTGGTATTGATGGCCTCTCCTTATCCTCTTCCTCCCGATCCTCCCCCGGCGCCGCGGGGCGAAAGGCGCTGGCTGGATCCCGCCTGGCGCTCGCGCTGGCTGCCGGTGTGGATCGCGGCTGTGATCCTGATTCTGCTGGCTTTTATCGCGTCGGCTTTGTATTTCGGATTGTTTCAGAACAGCTTTGGCCACCGCTCGCATCCCAGGAGGCCTGCCGCAACGCGCTCGCTTGAGCATCCGGCGTATGGCGCCAATGCGCTGGTGGTGTGGAGGCGGAATCCGGAGCAGCAGGGGAACGGCTCCAGCGGATTCAGAAGCAGCAAGATCGAGAGGTTATGAAGAGGCTCAACAGCGCACGAGCGGATCACCTCGTCCCATCTCTACCCCAGCAGCTTCGCCGCCTCTTTCGCGAAATAGGTCACGATGAAGTCGGCGCCGGCGCGGCGCATGCCTAACAGCGACTCCAGAGTGGCGCGGTCGCGGTCGAGCCAGCCCTTCTCGAAGGCGGCTTGCAGCATGGAGTACTCGCCGGAGACCTGATATGCGCCCATGGGCACGCCGAAGCGTTCGCGGGCCGAGCGCACGACATCGAGATAGGGCATGGCGGGCTTCATCAGGATCATGTCCGCGCCTTCGCCGAGGTCGAGCTCGATCTCGCGCATGGCTTCGCGGAGATTGGCTCCGTCCATCTGATAACTGCGGCGGTCGCCGAACTGCGGCGCGGAGTCCGCGGCTTCGCGGAAAGGCCCGTAGAAGGCCGAGGCAAACTTGGAGGCATAGCTGAGGATGGGCGTCATGCTGAAGCCGGCGGTGTCGAGGCCGCGGCGGATGGCAGCTACGCGGCCGTCCATCATGTCGCTTGGGGCCACAATGTCAGCGCCGGCGCGGGCCTGGCTGACCGCCGTGCGGGCCAGGAGTTCGAGGGTAGGATCGTTATCGATTTCGAAGCCGGAGCGGCCCTCGATCACCACGCCGCAGTGGCCGTGGCTGGTGTATTCGCAGAGGCAGACATCGCCGATCAGCACCAGCTTCTGGGCGGCGGGCGACTGGCGCAGCGCGCGCAACGCCTGCTGCACGATGCCGTTGTCGTCCCAGGCGCCGGTGCCTTGCTCGTCTTTCGACTCGGGCAGGCCGAAGAGCAGCAGTCCGCCGATGCCGAGGGCGGCAGCCTCTTCGGCTTCCTTAACCGCCTCGTCGACCGAGAGGTTGAAGACGCCGGGCATGGAGCCGACGGGGTTGCGAACTCCGTTGCCGGGACAGATGAAGAGCGGATAGATGAGGTCGCCGGGCTCGAGCGTGGTTTCGCGCACCAAGGCCCGGAGGGCATCGTTGCGGCGCAGACGGCGCAGACGGATTTCCGGGAAGGACATACCTAGATTGTAGAAGCAGGAAACAGCTTTCAGCTACTCCGCGGTAGGCCGCAGGCTAGCTGTCTTTGCGGTAGAGCATGTCGCGGATGACGCGGCGGCGCTCGGCATTGACCTCCGCCTCATTCTGCCGGGCGATGGCGTCCTTGTGTTCCGTGGGGCCGGGGCCCTCGGCATCAGTTTCGCTGCAACTGGGGCAGCGGTTGGCGAAGCCCGGCTTGTCCGGCTTCAGCTCGAATTCTTCTCCGCAAACGACGCAGGTCTTGATGGGAAATCCAGCCATAACAACCCTATGGTAGCGGAGGCGGAACCCGAGGTCGAGAGGAGGGAGGAATCGTGTCTCAGGTCTCGAAATCGAGACCTGAGACAGCGAGTTTTTCACGCTGAGCAGGCCCTGGATCAGCGGCTTTCGAGCACTTTGGCGATGCGCTCGAAGGCCCAGTCCAGCTCCTCGCGGGTGACGACGAGCGGAGGGGCTATGCGGATGACGTGGTCGTGCGTCTCCTTGCAGAGCACGCCTTCTTCCTTGAGCGCTTCGCAGTAGGGACGGGCCTTGCCATGGAGTTCGATGCCGATCCACAGGCCGCGGCCGCGCACCTCTTTGATCGCCGGGCTGCGCAGCGACTGAAGGCGGGCGAGGAACTCCGCGCCCAGCTCGGCCGAGCGCTCCACCAGCTTTTCGTCGATGATGATGCGCAGGGCGGTGCGGGCCAGGGCGCAGCCCAGCGGATTGCCGCCGAAGGTGCTGCCGTGGTCGCCGGGCTTGTAGACGCCGAGGATCTCACGCGAGGCGAGAACGGCGGAGACAGGGTAGAATCCGCCGGCCAGGGCTTTGCCCACGATCAGCACGTCGGGGACGATGTCCTCGTGCATGTAGGCGAAGAGCTTGCCGGTGCGTCCCAGGCCGGACTGGATCTCATCGAGCATAAACAGCACGCGGTTCTGCCGGCAGAGGTCGGCAGCCTGGCGCAGGAAGCCCGCGGGCGGAATCACGATGCCGGCCTCGCCCTGGATCGGTTCCATGAGGAAGGCGCAGGTGTTGGGGGTGATCGCGTCGCGCAGCGCCTGGAGATCGCCGTAAGGAATGATCTTGAAGCCGGGCGTGAGCGGGCCGAAGCCGTCGCGATACTGTTCATCGCTGGAGAAACTGACGATGGAGAGCGTGCGTCCGTGGAAGTTGCCGGCGCAGACGATGATTTCGGCCTGGTTGGCGGGGATGCCTTTGACCTTGTAACCCCACTTGCGCGCGGTCTTGAGCGCCGTCTCCACGGCCTCGGCGCCGGAGTTCATGGGCAGCACCATGTCGAAGCCGGTGAGGTCGTGCAGTTCTTTGCAGAACAGAGGGAACTGCTCGTTGCGGAAGGCGCGCGAGGTGAGGGTGATCTTCTGCGCCTGTTCGTGCAGCGTGTGCAGCAGTCTGGGGTGGCAGTGGCCCTGGTTGACCGCGGAGTAGGCGGCCAGGCAATCCAGGTAGCGCTTGCCTTCGACGTCGTAGACCCACACGCCCTCGGCGCGTTCGATTACCACATCCAGCGGGTGGTAGTTGTGCGCGGAGAACTCGGTTTCGAGGTCGATGAGGTGCTGGGTACGCGTGGAAATTTCCATATGCGGAGTGGTCATCGTCTTGGTCCTATTCTAGTTGACCGGAATTTTCCGGTTGAACGGAGGATCATCCGCGGTGCAGGGAGGCTGGGCAGGCGGATAGCTGGCCGGGACGAATCAGGCGAGGATGCGAGGTCGCGGCGCCAGGCGGCGCAGGAAATCGCGGCTGTCCATGTGGTATTTGAACGCCTTGCGACCGTCGATGAAGACGACCGGAATCTCGTCGTTGTACTTCAGGCGCAACTCCGGGTCGGTGTCGATGTCTATCTCGCGCCACTCGAAGTCGGCCTGGCCCTGGGCCTGCGCAAGCGTCTCCTTGACGACGTCGCAGAGATGGCAGCCCGGGCGCGAATAGACCACAACTTCGTGCATGCACCTATTGTAAACGCAGGGCCGGAGGCGGTCTGAAAGAGCAGTTCCAGGCTGCGAGGCGGGTCCGCGCCGCGGAAGGGGATGGGACGCTGGGCAGCCGCTAGAATGAAGAGTTCATGCGAACCTTCCTCAACTTCTTTGCGCTGGCCTTTGGCGCGCTGTTGCCGGTCATCAACCCGATTGGCTCTTCGCTGGTGTTTCTGGGCATGGTGGGTGAGGCGCCCAAGGGGGTGTATCGCACGCTGGCCCGGAAGATTGCCATCAGCACGGCATTGTTCCTGCTGGCGATGGATGTGGCCGGGGCGATGGTCCTGAAGCTGTTCGGCATCTCCTTGCCGGTGGTGCAGTTCGCAGGTGGAATTGTGCTGGCGTCGATCGGCTGGGGGCTTCTCAACAAGGGAGAGACCCCGGAGAAGGAGGATGCGACGTCGCCTCCCAGCGATCCTTCTCCGCTCAGCGGCAAGATCTTTTACCCGTTCACGTTTCCAGTAACGGCAGGACCGGGGGTGCTGGTGGTGATGCTTACGCTGAGCGCGCACGCCTCCAAGGGGGGCATTCTTCAGATCGTAGTGGCGCAGCTCGGAGTGCTGGCCGGGATGGCGCTGATGTGCATCGCGGTGTTTATCTTTTATGCCTATGCGCCGCTGATTACGGGGAAGATTTCGGCCTCGACGGCGCAAGGCATTCTGCGCGTGATTGCCTTCATCCTGTTCTGCATCGGGGTGCAGATTGCGTGGAACGGCTTCAGCGCGCTCGAAAAGAGCGCGGGCATGTTGTCGCGGTGAGGCCACGCGGCCGGAAGGTGGGAAGGGCGCGGCTTGGGAAAGGGGGCAGGCGGTGCTAAAATCAACAAGTGCCGGGTCCTACGCGACGTAATCCCGCCAACCCCGCCAGGTCCGGAAGGAAGCAACGGTAACGGGCTAGTACGGGCGCAGTAGGTCACCCGGTACTTTTTATGGCGCCGCGGGCGCCATTCGTTTTGTCCGCAAGCCGGTCGTCGGCTGCAGTTGCACTGGTTATCAGGAGAATCCCTTGAGTCTGAACGTTCGCCCCGTGGTGGGCCGGCGCGCGAAGATCACAGCGCTTGGAACTTACGTTCCCCCCGATGTGCTGACCAATCAAGATCTTGAAAAGATGGTGGAAACCAGCGACCAGTGGATTCTGGAGCGCACCGGAATCCGCACCCGCCACGTGCTGGGCAAGGGACAGGGTGTGAGCGACATCTGTGCGGCGGCGGCGAAGAAGGTGCTGGCCGCGCGGGGCATCGGGCCGGAGGATGTGGAGGTGATCATCGTGGGCACGGTGACGCCGGACATGATGTTTCCCTCGACGGCCTGCCTGGTGCAGCACAAACTCGGCGCTTCGCACTGCTGGGGATTCGACGTTTCGGGCGGTT
>JAJZCY010000207.1 GCA_021828835.1 Acidobacteriota bacterium
ATCTTCGGCAGCGACACCGAATTTCAGATCGTGACCCAGACCGGCGCGGGTGCCTACGAAGTGGGCGAAGAGTCGGCGCTGATGGAGTCGCTCGAGGGTAAACGCGGTGTGCCGCGCATCAAGCCGCCCTTCCCTGCTGTAGTGGGTCTGTACGGAGGGCCGACGGTCATTAACAATGCCGAGACCATCGCCACCGTTCCGCACGTGATTGCGATGGGCGCCGCGGCATATGCCGAGGTGGGATCGCCGCGCAACGGCGGCACCCGCCTGTTTTCGGTGAGCGGCCACGCCGAGCGCCCGGGCGTCTACGAATTGCCCATGGGCTACAACCTGAAGAAGCTGGTCTATGAGGTCGCCGGTGGCGTGCGCGGCGGACGCGGCCTGAAGGCCGTGGTTCCCGGCGGCTCCTCCACGCCGGTGCTGCTGCCCGAAGAGATCGACATCGGCCTCGACTTCGACCAGGTGGGCAAGGCCGGCTCCATGCTGGGCTCGGGCGGCGTGGTGCTGATCGACGACCAGACCTGCATGGTGGAGTTCGCGCTGCGCACCATCAGCTTCTACCAGCACGAGAGCTGCGGCTGGTGCATTCCCTGCCGCGAAGGCACAGACTGGCTGCGCAAGACGCTCACGCGCTTCCACGGCGGCTTCGGGCAGGAATCGGACATCAAGAACATCCAGTATCTTGCCGAGAACATGCTGGGCCGCACCTTCTGCCCGCTGGGCGATGCGGCAGCCATGCCGACCATCGGTTTTGTGAAGAAGTTCCGCAAGGAGTTTGAGGATCACCTGAACGGGAAACCGTGCCCGTACGCAAAGAAGGAAATGCCGCAGTTGACTGTGGTTTAGGTCAGGCGCTGCATTGAGTGTGCAGACTTGCGCACGAGCAAAGATCAGGCAAGTGAGACCGCAAGAACTGGTAAGGATGCTGGAAGCAGACGGCTGGTACAGCACCGGGCACGAGGGCAGTCACCGGTATTTTCGCCGTCCGGCAAAGCCCGGACTGATCGTTGTTCCGATGCACTCCGGCAAGGAAATTGGCACGGGATTGCTGCACAGTATCTTGAAGAAAGCGGGGCTGAAATGACGCGAAGCTACATGGTCGTCTACGAAAAGGGCCCAGCCAACTGGAGTGCTTTTGTTCCGGATATTCCTGGTTGCGGATCGCTTGGCGACGAGATCGAAGAGACGCGCTCGAATGTCCGCGAGGCCATCGAGCTGTATCTGCGCGAATCGGCGAAAGCCGGCGAAGCGATTCCCGAGGCACTTGCAACCAGCGTGAATTTTCAGGAATTCGATCCAAACCCGGAAACGAAGAAATACTTTGTCGAATGGCTCTCCGTGGCGCTACCGCAATCGATCGCGCCCCGCTCCGAGCACCAGGCCGCATAAGGAAAACATGCCCGACGTAACCTTCACTGTCGACGGAAAGAGGCTCACGGCGCCCGCGGGGACGCTGCTCATTGACGCCTGCCGCAAGGCGGGCATCGAGATCCCCGCCTTCTGCTATTACCCCGGTCTCTCGCTGCAGGCCGCCTGCCGCATGTGCGTGGTGCGCCAGGAGAAGGTGCCGAAACTCCAGACCGCCTGCACCACCACGGTGGCCGAGGGCCAGGTCTTCACGACGGAATCGGCTGAGATCGCGCAGGCCCGCAAGGCCACCCTCGAACTGCTGCTCGGCAATCATCCGCTCGATTGCCCGGTGTGCGACGCCGGCGGCGAGTGCGAACTGCAGGACATGACCTTCAAGTACGGCGCGGGAGAGAGCCTCTACGCCGACGCCAAGAACCACCGCGACGAACAGCAGTGGTCGCCCGCTGTATTCTACGACCGCCCGCGCTGCATCCTCTGCTACCGCTGCGTGCGCGTCTGCGGCGAAGGCATGGACGTGTGGGCGCTGGGCATTCAGAATCGCGGATCGAGCGCGGTGATTGCGCCGAACGACGGGAATCAGCTCGACTGCGAAGAGTGCGGCATGTGCATCGACATCTGCCCGGTGGGCGCGCTGACCAGCGGCGCCTATCGCTATCGCACCCGGCCCTGGGAGATGAATCACGTAGCCACCGTCTGCACGCACTGCGGCGACGGCTGCAAGGTCACGCTTGGCGTTCGCTCCACCGCGCAGGGCGCGGAGATCATCCGCGGCGACAACCGCGACAAGAGCGGCATCAACAACGATTTTCTCTGCGCGAAGGGGCGCTTCGGCTTCGACTTTGTCGAGCATCCCGAACGGCTCACGCAGCCGCTGGTGCGCAATGGGGCCGGAAAACTGGAGCCCGCGACCTGGGAGCAGGCGCTGCGCGCGGCTGCCGCCAAGCTCAGCGAAATCCGCACCAGCCGCGGCGGTGCGGCCATCGGGGTCATCGGCTCCAAGCGCACCACCAACGAAGAGAATTACCTGCTGCAGAAGCTGGCGCGAACGGTTTTCCAGACCAACAACATCGATCACGAGCGGACGACGGATTATGCCGGCTTTGCGCGCGCCCTGGCCGGCCAGAAGGACAAGACCGTCGGCCTGCGCGAGATCGGCAACGCTCCTGCGATTCTGCTGATCGGCGGCAATCCGACGGAAGAGCATCCGCTGCTGGCGTGGCAGATGCGCACCAACGTACGGCTGAATCACGCGCGCCTCTACGTTGCCAGTGACAAGGAGATCAAGCTCGAGCGCCAGGCCAATGCAATGCAGCAACTGCCCGCCGGCGGATACGACAAGCTCGTGAGCCTGCTCGAAGCCGGCGATTCGGAGTTCGCCAAGGCGATCGCCGGTGAGGAATCGCTGGTGGTCATCTTCAGCGAAGAGCT
The DNA here is from genome assembly GCA_021828835.1 of Acidobacteriota bacterium. GTDB lineage: Bacteria > Acidobacteriota > Terriglobia > Terriglobales > Acidobacteriaceae > Telmatobacter. The sequence goes on from JAJZCY010000207.1 coordinate 2,800, forward strand.
GCGCGGCGCGGCTATCGACAACCTCGTGGCCTGGGGCCTGAAGCGCGGCAATGTTCGGTTCGCCTGCCTGGGCGATCACTCTAATTCGCGCGGCGCGGCCGATATGGGATTGTTCCCCGACCTGCTGCCCGGCTACGTTTCGGTCGGAAATCCCGGAGCCTTCGCGGAGTACGCGAACCTGCCTGCCCAGCCCGGCAAGACCATTCCGCAGATGTTCGAGGCCGCGGCCAAAGGCGAACTCGGCGCTCTGCTCGTGATGGGCGCGAATCCGGTGGCACGGCTCAAGCTCGATCCCGGCGCGCTGCGCAACACCTTCGTTATCGCGCTGGATCTGTTCCTCACCGAGACGGCGGCGCTGGCGGACGTTGTGTTCCCGGCGGCCAGCCTGTACGAGAAGTCCGGCACCGTGACCAACACCTTTGGCGATGTGCAGATGGCGCGCAAGGCTGCCGATCTGCCCGGCGTCAAGCCTGACTTCGAGATTCTGGTTCGCCTGGCAGACGCCATGCACGCCGACATCAAGGCACTGGTGCCGTTTGGCCGGGGGGCGATGACCGGGGATTTAGGCCAGTCGCGCGGTGCGCAGATGGGAGAGGCCGATCGCCACGCTGTGTGGCTTGAATCCAATGGGCTGGAACCGAAGCTCAGCCCGTTCGACCCGCTTGCGCTGCTCGACGAAATTCAGCGGCTGGTTCCGGGGTACGCGCTGGACCGCCTCAATCTTTATGCCGGAAACGATGTGCGCACGGAACCAGGCGCTGCGCCGGGCTTTGTGCCGGTTGCCGCGCTCACCGGCGCTAATCTCATCGTTCCCTCGCACGATGGTCTCTTCAGCTCCGCGACCCTGGGCCGTTACAGCCGCGGGTTGAAGGAAATCGAACAGCACCAGGAGCACGAACACGCCGCCACCGCGGCCGATTGAAGCTGATTTGTTAACTCCGCTAGCCCTGCTAGCGCCGCTGCATTACCGAGGCTAACCGCACGTGACGTTACTCGAATTTGCTCTTTGGAACCTGCTCAAGGTGGTCGTGGTGACGGTGATCCTGCTTCTCGGGGTCGCCTACACGGTTCTCCTCGAACGCAAGGCGGTGGGTCGCATCCAGAACCGCTGGGGCCCCAGCCGGGTGGGCCCGTTCGGACTGCTGCAACCGCTGGTGGACGGCGCCAAGAACTTCCTCAAGGAAGACCTGATTCCGGCCGCGGTCTACCGGCCCATCTATCTGCTCGCGCCCATCATCTCGCTGGGCTGCGCGCTGGTGGTGATCGCCGTGATTCCGTTCGGCGCGAACATGGGGCCGAAGGGCTTCGATCTCTTCGAGGTGTCGAACATCAACATCGGCCTGCTGGTGGTGCTGGGCCTGACCTCGATGGGCGTCTACGGGATCGCGCTGGCCGGGTGGTCGTCTAATAACAAGTACTCCCTGCTCGGCTCGCTGCGCTCCTCGGCCCAGCTCATCAGCTACGAGTTGGCTCTTGGTCTCTCGCTGGTGGGAGTGGTGCTGCGCGCCGGCTCCTTTAACCTGCGCACCATCGTGGATCAGCAGGCGCAGCACGGGCTGCTCTCCTGGAACATGTTTGGCGGATTCCAGTTCGTGGCCTTCTTCATCTACCTGATGGCCGCCTATGCGGAGACGAACCGCTCGCCGTTCGACTTGCCCGAAGCGGAAAGCGAGTTGACCGGCGGCTACCACACCGAGTACAGCTCGATGAAGTTCGCCATGTTCTTCATGGCCGAGTACGCCAACATGATCAACGTGGGCTGCGTGGCCACGCTGCTGTTCCTGGGCGGCTGGACCAGCCCCTTCGGTCACCTCATCGGGCCGTTCCACAGCGCGTGGATCAATGCCCTGCTCTCCATCTTCTGGTTCGTGTTCAAAGTGTTCATGTTCCTGTTCCTGTACATCTGGGTGCGCGGCACTCTGCCGCGCTTCCGCTACGACCAGCTGATGAACTTTGGATGGCGCTTTCTGATGCCTCTGGCCATCCTCAACATTGTTGGAACCAGCCTGTGGCTTGCTTTGCGCTGAGGGCTGGATGAACGCGATGCACGCAAGATGCTCAGTTACAATCGAGAAGGATTTCTCGATCCCTGCGCATAAGTCGTAAGTTCTTCCCCCTAACTCAGCCGGTATGTCGAACCGGCTCCAGCCTTCGCAGGCGGAACTCTGTTTGGCGGAACGATGCACTTAGTCCTGTTTCTCATCTTTGCCGGTCTCTGCCTGGCTGGAGCTATCAATCTCCTGCTGCAGAGCCATCCCATCAACAGCGCTCTCTCGCTGGTCGTGGTGATGATCGCGCTGGCCGTGCTCTACCTGCTGCTGGGCGCCGAGTTTCTGGCCGCCGCGCAGATCATCGTCTACTCCGGCGCGATTATGGTGCTGTTCGTCTTTGTGGTCATGCTGCTCAACGCCGGCCGTGAGGAGCGCACCCTGGGCAGCAAGGTTGCCAAGACGCTGGGCTTCCCAGCGGTAGTGGCGGTGATGGGCGTGCTCGCTACCATCATCCTGCACCTGCAAGGCATGGGCGCAGCGGCCATCAATCAGGGCCTGATCCCCACTGAAGAGCTCAGCCGGGTTCTCTTCCACGAGCTGCTGCTGCCCTTCGAGATCACCTCGATCCTGATCCTGATCGCCATCCTCGGCGCGGTGGCGCTGGCGCGGCAGGAAGGCTCGGAGAGGAGTGTCACGAAATGAACTTCGCGCAGGACGTTCCTCTTACCTGGTATCTGCTGTTGAGCGCGGCACTGTTTTCGCTCGGCATCGTCGGGTTTCTGATCAAGCGCAACCTGATCACCGTGTTCATGTCGATTGAGCTGATGCTCAATGCCGTCAATCTCTCCTTTGTCACCTTTGCCCACCAGTGGCACATGGTGAAGGGGCAGATCTTCGTCTTTTTCGTCATGATGGTTGCCGCCGCGGAAGCCGCGGTGGGCCTGGCCATCATCATTGCCGTCTTCCGCGCTCGCGCTACGCTGGCCGTCGACAGAATCGACCTGATGAAACTATGAACGCGCCCTTGCATCTCTGGCTGATTCCGCTGCTGCCCTTCGCCGGATTTCTGTTGAACGGAATCCTGGGGGGACGTTTGCCCAAGCCGCTGGTGACCGCCATCGGCCTGCTGGCGCCGCTTGCCTCGTTTGCCCTGGTGGTGAATGCCGCCCGCGGGCTGATCGGCTTTGGCCCCGCGCCGGCCATGCCCGCCGTCGAGACCTGCCCCTTCCCGTGGATCAGCGCCGGGACGCTGCATGTGGACTTCAGCTTGGCGCTCGATCATCTGTCGCTGGTGATGCTGCTGGTGGTCACCGGGGTCGGGTTCCTGATTCACCTCTACTCTGTCGGCTACATGCACGACGATGCGGGTTACGCGCGCTACTTCAGCTACCTGAATCTGTTTCTGTTCTTCATGACCACGCTGGTCCTGGCCGGCAACGTGCTGCTGATGTTCGTGGGCTGGGAGGGTGTGGGCCTGGCCTCGTACTTGCTGATCGGCTTCTGGTTCCAGAAGAAGTCCGCGGCCGATGCTGGCAAGAAGGCCTTCATCGTCAACCGTATCGGCGACTTCGGATTCCTGATTGGAATCTTCCTGCTGCTGGGGAACTTCGGCACCTTGACCTTCAGCGAGATCGCCGCGAAGCTGGCTGCGCAGCCGGCATGGACCGGCGGCATCCTCACTGCGATTTGCCTCTGCTTGCTGGTGGGCGCAACCGGCAAGAGCGCGCAGTTGCCGCTCTATGTCTGGCTGCCTGACGCGATGGAAGGTCCGACACCGGTCTCCGCTCTGATCCACGCGGCGACGATGGTCACGGCGGGCGTCTACATGATCGCGCGCTTCCACTTCCTCTTTGACCGCTCGCCTTACGCGCTGGGCGTAGTCGCCATTGTGGGCGCGGCAACCGCATTCTTTGCCGCCACCATGGGTCTGGCGCAGAACGACATCAAGCGCGTGCTGGCCTACTCCACGATCTCGCAGCTCGGCTACATGTTCCTGGGCTGCGGCGTAGCCGCCTACTCGGCCGCCATCTTCCACCTGATGACGCACGCCTTCTTCAAGGCGCTGCTCTTTCTTGCCGCCGGCTCGGTGATCCACGCCATGGGCGGCGAGCAGGACATGCGCAAAATGGGCGGACTGCGCACCAAACTGCCGGTCACCTTCTGGACCATGACGGCCGCGGTCTTCGCGATCTGCGGCATCTTTCCCTTTGCCGGCTTCTTCTCGAAAGACGCCATC
>JAJZCY010000208.1 GCA_021828835.1 Acidobacteriota bacterium
TACAAGCTGGCCCGCGCCGGCCAGCCGGTGGAATTGAAGCCGGCCCGGGTGCGCATCGCTTCGTTTGATATCAACGCGCTGGACGGGCCGGAAGCCCATTTCACCATGAGCATCAGCGCCGGGGGCGACGTGCGCTCGGTGGCGCATGCGATGGGCGAGCAACTCGGCTGCGGGGCGCACCTGAGCCGCCTGCGGCGGACGCAGGCCGGGGTGTTTACGCTGGAGGATGCTCACCCTCTGGAGGAACTGGAGCCGCTTGCCGGCAACCCTGAAGCGCTGGAAGGCCGATGTGTGCATCCGCGCAGTCTGCTGCCGGAGATGCCCTCTGTGGGGGCTGATCCCGCGGCGCTGGGTCGCCTGCGCAACGGCGCCCAGGCGAATTTACCGGAGTTCTCGGATGCTTCCCTGGTCAAGGTCTTTGCCGGTCAGCGCGAACTCGTCGGTATTGCCAAACGCGTGGCCGGAACCCTGTTTCAGCCAGTGGTGGTGATGGGGTGAGGACAGGGAACAGAGAACAGAGAACAGAGAACAGGGCGCAGCGGAGAGCGTGCTCACTGCCTTTTCAGCAGGGGTTCGAGGGCGGGAAGCAGGGTTTGGGCGATCAGCTCCGCGCCCTTCGCCGTGGGATGGATCCCGTCCTGCTGGATCGTGCCGGGCACGTGGATGAGGTTTTTATAGAGCATGGGCACCAGCGCCACGTGGTCCTTTTCGGCCAGTTCGCGGTACATCGCCTGAAACTGGCGAATGTAGGTTGGTCCGTAGTCCGGCGGCAGGGTGATGCCGGCCAGCAGCACGCGGATGCGCGCCCTCTGGAGAGCGGTCAGGATGCGGTCGAGATTGGCGCGGGTCTGTGTGACGGGCAAGCCGCGCAGGCCGTCGTTCCCTCCGAACTCCACGATCACCACGGCAGGATGCATCTGCAAGATGTAGGGGAGCCCGGCCACGGCGTCCTTGGTGGTGGCGCCGCTGGTGCCCCGGTTCACCACCTTGTAGCGGTAGCCGGCCCGGTCCAGCATCTGTTGCAGCGCGTCGGGATAGGACTTGCCGTAGGGCAGTCCGTAGCCTGCGGTGATGCTGTCGCCGTAGCAGACGAGCAGCGGGCGCTCGGCGGCATGGAGCGGCACGGCAAAGAAGAGCAGAACCAGGAAGGCCAGAAAGGACCGTCGCGTTCTCACCACTTCAGTTTAGAAGCAGCCGGAGAGATAGCCGGTACCTGCGAGCTACGGACTTCCGGTGATCCCTGTAATCTGTACCTGCGGAGCGTTTCGCCGGGAGGTTTCGGTTGATCGAGGTCCGGGATGCGAAGAAGTGGATTCAGAACGGCGCGCGCCGCGTCGAGATCCTGAAGGGCATCACGTTTTCGATTCCCGCCGGTCAATTTGTCGCGATCGTGGGCGCCAGCGGCAGCGGCAAAAGCACGCTGCTCGGCCTGCTTGCGGGGCTGGATGCGCCCAGCTCCGGCGAGATCTGGCTCGATGGCGTCCCCATCCACAATCTCGCCGAGGCGGATCTGGCCGCTGTGCGCGGCCGCAAGATCGGCTTCGTCTTCCAGTCATACCAGCTCATCCAGACGCTCACCGCGCTTGAAAACGTGCTGCTCCCCTACGAGCTCAACGTGAAGGGGAACGGCCTGGCGCTGGCCCGCGGGATGCTCACCGAAGTTGGGCTTGCCGAGCGCATGGACCACTACCCGATCCAGCTCTCCGGCGGCGAGCAGCAGCGCGTGGCGCTGGCCCGCGCATTTATCGCCGAGCCGCCCATCGTGATGGCCGACGAGCCCACCGGCAATCTCGACTCGGCGAACGGGCGGCTGGTTCTCGATCTGCTGCTGGAGCGCAATCGCAAGGCGGGAACCACTCTGGTGCTGGTGACGCACGATGCCGAGGTTGCCAGCCGCGCCGATCGCCGCATCACGCTCAAGGACGGCATGATCGTGGAGGACACCCTGCCGATTCCAGCCGCTTCCCTCGTCGAGGACAAGGAAAGAAATGGCTGAGCGGGCGCTGAGCTGGAGCCGTGCGGCTGCGATCGGCTGGCGCGATCTCAAGTCTGCGCCCGGCAAGTTCGCCTTCGTCGTGCTCTCGGTGGCGGTGGGCGTGGCGGCGCTGGTGGGCGTGCGCGGCCTGAGCAACAGCTTTCGCATCACGCTTTCCGGCCAGGCGCGTGCGCTGATCGCCGGCGATCTCAGCGCGCGCATGGGCCACGTTCCGAACAAGGAAGAGCTAGCTAAGGTGGCGCAACTCGTCAAGAGCCACCCCGGCATGGAAACCACCTGGGCCACGGAGACGATCTCCATGGCCTCGCTTCCGCCTGACTCGGTGCCGCTACTGGTCTCGCTCAAGGCCGTGGATCCAACGCAGTATCCCTACTACGGCAAGGTGGAGCTGGAGCCTGCGATGCCCCTGCGCCAGGCGCTGGCCGGCATCTCGGCGGTGGTGGCCGACGAACTGCTGGTGCGCATGAACGCGAAGGTGGGCGATACGCTCCATCTCGGCGGCCACGATTTTCGCATCACCGCGGTGATCCGGCAGGAGCCGGATCGCGTCTCCGCCGCCGGCGGCCTCGGCCCGCGCGTCATGATCACCCAGAAGGCGCTCGCGGAGACTGGACTCATCTCCTACGGCAGCCGCGTCTACGAGCGCCTGCTGGTGAAGCTGCCCGCAAGCGACGCCCCCGGCCACGCGCTCGATGCGGAGACCGCCGCCGTGCGCGCCGAATTGGAAAAGGCGCTGCCCGATGCCCAGGTGATCGACTGGCGGGAAGGCAATCCGGGACTCACCCGCGGCCTCGACAATGCCACTTCCATCCTCAGCCTGATTTGCCTGGTCGCCATGGTGCTGGGCGCCATCGGCGTGGCCATGGCCATGCACGCGCATCTTGAACAGCGCATGGACATGCTGGCCATCCTCAAGGCCATGGGCGCGGGCTCGGCCGATCTGCTGCGCATCTTTCTGCTGCAAACGCTCGGGCTCGGCCTGGCCGGGGGCGTGATAGGCGTCGCCGCGGGCATTGGGGTGATGACGGGGCTTCCCGAAGCCTTCGGGCATCTGCTCACCATCAAGCCGGCGCTGGTCTTTCCGTGGAAGGAGGCGCTTGCCGGCCTGGGCACAGGGCTGCTAACCACGCTGCTCTTCTGCCTGCCGCCGCTGCTCGATGTGCGCGGCATCCGCCCGGTGCTGGTGCTGCGCCGTCTGGTGGAGCACACCACCGGCGGCCTGCGCGGCTGGCTCGCGCGCTGGTGGCAACGCCGGCTCCAGCTTGGCATCTCCATCGCCGTGGTGGCGGCGCTGGGCGGCATCGCCTGGGGTCTCACCGACTCGCCCAAGGTGGGCGGCTGGTTCGCGCTGATCTTTACCTGTGCGCTGCTGGTGCTGCTGCTGCTGGCGTGGGTTGCGTTGCGCTCTACCCGTCTGGTGCTCGATCGCGTGCGCCTGCGCCTGCCGTCCTCGCTGCGTCATGGCCTCGCCAATCTCTACCGTCCGGGCAACCAGTCCGCCGCCGTGCTGGCTGCGCTCGGCACCGGCGTGATGCTCATCCTTACCGTCTACCTGGTGCAGGCGGCGCTGCTCAGCGATCTGCACCAGACCGCGTCGCCCAAGCTTCCCAACATCTTTCTGGTGGACGTGACGACCGATGAGCTTGCCGGCGTGAAGCAGTTCTTCGCCCATCAGCCCGGTGTGACGACGCCGCTGGAACTGATCCCCACCATTACCGGCCGCATCGTCGCAATCAACGGCGAACCGCTGGAGCAGATGCGCGGCAAACACGTTCCGGTGCGCCGCCTGCGCAACGCAGAGCTGACCTGGGCGGATGCGCCACCCACCGGCGACAAGATTCTCTCCGGCGCATGGTGGAAGCAGGGCAGCGTCCAACAGATTGCGATCGCCGAGTGGCTCGCCAAACGCCTGAATCTTGGCATCGGTTCGACCTTCGAGCTTGAAACCGGGGGCGTTCAGCACGCGCTGCGCGTGGCCGCCGTCTACCGCGCCGACGGCGAGCATCTCGCCGCCCGGCTCGACTTCGTGGTTCCCTCCGGCGTTGCCGCGGGCCAGGCCTCGACCTGGTATGGCGAAGCGCATCTGCTTCCGCAGCAGATTCCGCAGATGGAGCGCGGACTCTTTGCCGCCTATCCGTCCATCACCGTGGTGAACATCGCCGACGTGCTGACCCGGATTGAAGCCGTGGTCGATCAGATCACCTTCGTGGTCCGGCTGCTGGCCGGCTTCTCGATTCTGGCAGGGTTGATGATCCTGGCGTCTTCGATCGCCAGCACCCGCTTCCGCCGCATGCAGGAGGCAGTGGTACTGAAGACCCTGGGCGCGACGCGCATGCGCATCGTGCGCACCTTCAGCGTGGAGTTCAGCGTACTGGGCCTGTTGGCGGGAGCCGTGGGTGTGGTCTTCGCCAACATCCTCACCCGCATCCTTCTGCACCGCATGGAGGTGGCGTTTCACATCGATTGGGCGGCCACAGGCATTGCCCTGGCGGGCACCGCGGTGCTGGCCACCGCGACGGGCTGGATCGCCAGCTATCGCCTGCTGGGTCTGCGGCCGCTCCAGGTGCTGCGCGAAGAGTAGCCAGCGGGTGGCAATCCGAAGAGGCAGGCATCCAGAATCCACCGGTGTCGGGCGTTCCCGAAAAGCTGAATCGCGCGCACGAATTGCTTTATTTTAGGGGCGATTTCCCGCGAGGGCGCACTACACTAGTCCCATGCTCCCCCCTGGCTCGCAGCACGAACTTCCGGTCGTTCTTCTCGTCGACGACGACCTTGTGAGCCGCGAAGTGATTGCGACCATACTCATCCTGAGCGGATACACGGTGCATACCGCCGATAACGGTGAGGCTGCCGTGGCGTTGCTCAAGGCGCGGGTATGCGATCCCGGCGTGGTTCTTGCCGATGTGCAGATGCCCGGTCTCAGCGGGTTGCCGCTGATCGCCGCGTTGCGCGGGCTCGGCGCGGGCGCCGCGCTCTACCTCATCAGCGGCAGCCAGCCGCCCGCGGAGATGGCGGCGGCCGCCGATGGCGTGCTGCTGAAGCCCTTCAGCCCTGCCGCGCTGCACCGGCTCTTGCAGGGCCGTTCCCCGCAAACTGCGGTATCTTTTTTGGATTCGAGCCAGCCGGTGGTCAGCGCGGAGATGATCCGGCAGTTCCGCCAGATGATGCCGGAGCCGGCCATTCGCGAGATTTACTCGGCCATGGCCGCCGATCTCAAGCGCCGCATCGAGGCCCTGGGTATTGCGATCTCCAGGCATGACGCAGCTGAGGTGCGCCGCATCGGGCACGCCATCAAGGGCGGCTGCGGCATGGCGGGCGCGCTACAGGCAGCCCATCTCGGAGAACTACTGGAAGCATCCGGTCCGGGCAATAACCAGTTAGATAACAGCCGTGCTTTGTTGCGCGATTTGCGCACTGCCGCGCAGGCCTTGCAGCGTATGCTGGAAGACGAGTTACCGGCCTGATCGGCCATCCAGTCCGGGAGGGAAACAGGGTTCATGGATCGACCTATCCGAATTGTGATCGCTGACGATCACCCCGTCGTCCGCATCGGCGTCCGCAACATGCTTATGGAAGCGGGCGGCTTTGAAGTCGTGGGCGACGCGACCGACGGCGATGAGGCCATCACCCAGACCCTCGAATTGCAGCCCGACATTCTGCTGCTCGATGTGTCGATGCCGCGCCTGCCGGGTTTCGAGGCGATGCGGGCCATCATGAACGGGCCGTCAACCGCTAAAGTGCTTCTGCTCACCTCCACGATTACTACCCAGCAGGTGATCGAGGCGCTGCAGATCGGCGCCCGCGGTATCGTGCTCAAGGATGCGTTGGCCAATCACCTGCAAACCGCCATTCGCACGGTCTTTGCAGGCGATTACTGGATCGGCGGCAAGCGCGTGGTGAACCTAGTGGCTGCCCTGCATGAGCTGATGCAGAAGGCGGCGGTGCCGCAGCGCAAAACCTACGGCCTGACCCCGCGCGAGCTGGAGGTGGTGGGTTGCATCGTGGAAGGCTGCTCCAACCGCGATATCGCCAAGCAGTTCACGCTCAGCGAAGAGACCGTGAAGCGGCATCTCTCAAACATCTTCGACAAGACCGGCGTCTCCACGCGCCTGGAACTGGCGCTGTTCGCGATTGCCCACCATCTGGTCACGCCCAACGCAAACGCCTAGCGCCGACCTGGCTGTTCGAGACTATTTCCACGCGCTTACAGCGAAAAGGTCTGATGCTTCCGCTGCTGCTGGATTGCGCCGTTTCTACTGGCGCGCCTGTTCCCCGGCCAGCAGCAGGCCGATGGCCTGGCGGTAGTTGCTATCCGCAGGCAGCGGATTGAACCGGCTTTCTACTTCGAGGAGATCGAAGTTGCGGGTGCGGAAGAGCACGCGGCCGCTCATCTGCAATTGCAGCCGAACAGTGCGCCACAGGCCGGGCGCAATTTCGGCCTGGTCGATGCGGATCCATCCGCCTTTGTAGAGCCTTCCCAGCAGGCCCCATCCGAAGCTGACATTCTGCTGCAGGTGGCCTTCGAGCCGCGTCACCCGCTGCTGGGCAGGATCGATCCATATCTCGCCCGCCATTGCGGTGAGCACCTCGGTTGCCAGGTCGGGCGGGGAGAAGCGCGGGTTGGGCTCGAAGCGAAAGCGCTCGATGGGGCCTGAAGGTCCTTCGCCCGGCCCTATGTCCTGGTAGAGGAAGGCGCGGGGCAGGAGGCGCAGCACTTCCAAAGCCCGCGCGGTATCGGCAGCCTCTGCCAGTTTGCGATGGCGCTGCCGGCCGGGATCGCGGAGCAGTTCCTGGAGCCGCGCAATCTCCTTCTGCTCCGCGTCCGCCCCAAGAGGGATGTCGTTGACCGAGAGCAGGCGCGCGACGGCGCCGTCTTTGGTTTCGCAGATCTCGCGGGTAGAGGCCAGGCGCGGCGTCTGCTTGCGGAGCAGGTAGCACATGGGGTGAGTGGTGTCCTGGGCGGCCCGAAGTTCGTTGGCCAGGGCGGCGTTCACCAGGGCCTGGGACCGCGCGGGGGA
>JAJZCY010000006.1 GCA_021828835.1 Acidobacteriota bacterium
CTTGCCGCGCTCGATACGGCCCGTCACCACCGTGCCGCGCCCCGAGATCGAGAAGATATCCTCAATCGGCATCAGGAAAGGCTGGTCCACCGGACGGTTGGGCTGCGGAACGTACTTGTCCACCGCCTCCATCAGCTCGTCGATCTTGGCTTCCCACTGCGCTTCCCCGTTCAGCGCGCCCAGCGCCGAGCCGCGGATCACCGGCACGTCGTCGCCCGGGAACTGGTACTTCGAAAGCAGCTCGCGCACTTCCATCTCGACCAGGTCGATCAGCTCCGCATCCTCGACCGCGTCGCACTTGTTCAGAAACACCGTGATGTAGGGCACGCCCACCTGGCGGGCCAGCAGCACGTGCTCCTTGGTCTGCGGCATCGGGCCGTCGGTCGCCGCCACCACCAGAATCGCGCCATCCATCTGCGCCGCGCCGGTGATCATGTTCTTGATGTAGTCGGCGTGGCCCGGGCAGTCCACGTGCGCGTAGTGACGGTTCGCGGTCTCATACTCCACGTGCGCCGTGGCGATGGTGATGCCGCGCTCCCGCTCTTCCGGCGCGTTGTCGATCGAGTCGAACGAGCGGAACTTGATGTTCGGGTTGTGCTTCGACAACACCTTCGTGATCGCCGCCGTCAGGGTCGTCTTGCCGTGATCGATGTGGCCGATCGTGCCCACGTTCACGTGGGGTTTCGTGCGATCAAATTTTTCCTTCGCCATTGCGACTTTTTCCTTCCGTTCTCGAGAATGCAGCTTTCAGCTATCCGCCGTCCGCTTCCGTTCAATTTCCTGATGCCCGCCTTCTCGGCTCAATCTGCCCAAGCACAAGCTGAGAGCTGATGGCTGACAACCGAACTTTCTCAGTAATACGCGTATGCCCTGAAGTACCTTTCCCGCAGCTCCTGCGGCACCGCTTCCACCAGCCGCAGATAGCGCTCCCGGGTCAGGCCCTGGTCGGAGACCGGCAGCGCCTGATACAGAGCGATGGCCTGCTTGCCAAAAAGGCCTTTCTTCAAAACCGATTCGAAGTCGCGGATCCGAAGCCTGCCGCGCACCACCCGGTTCAGGAAGACCTCCACATCGCGCCCATCGAAAGTCGCGTCCATCAGACGGTGCAGCTCCGCATACGCCTTCTCGTCCTGAACCGCGATCGCTACCTGCTCAAACATGCAATCCGACCTCAAAAACAGCTTTCAGCTCTTCCTGTCTGCGCCAGCTTGCGCGGCCTGCTCTTCCCTCACCCGCGCTCCAAGCTGAGAGCTATCAGCTTGTCTTTCTGGAGCGGGAGACGGGGATCGAACCCGCGACCAACAGCTTGGAAGGCTGTGACTCTACCACTGAGTTACTCCCGCCCAAAAACAGTTATCAGTGGTCAGTGGCCGGTGATCAGTTACTCTCGGTGGCGCCAGCCGATTCACCTTCCCGGCTCATGCGTTCACTGACCACTGTTCACTGACCACTGTCCACTGCAATTCTGGAGCTGATGACCAGGATTGAACTGGTGACCTCTCCCTTACCAAGGGAGTGCTCTACCAACTGAGCTACATCAGCTTGAAAACCCCGCAAGCCTGCTCTTCGCTTTCGCTGTCAGCCTTTAGCTTCATCCTACCGGTTCCAGCCGCATCGGCCAATCCCGATCCTCAAGAAGGTGCCTGCTACTCGCTACGAGCTTTCTTTCTCCCCGTCGCGGCGAATCCGTTCCGCCTGGCGGGCTAAAAATGTTCGTACCGCCAACCCCGCCAGGATCACCAGCGGAACTAGCCTCAACTCCACCGGCCTGCCCATCACCATGACCTTGCCCGCGTCCATGGTGAACCAGACCAGAACTGCCAGAACCCCGTACAGCACCAGCGCAACCGGGAACCGCTTTTCCAGATCGTTGCCCGTTCTCTCCAGAGCTTCCCGATCTTTCATCGCGCCCCCTTCCGGCTGCACTGCTGAGGGCACTGCCAAACCCCAAAACCAGTTGCCAGTCCTGTTCACTGACCACTGTGCACTGTCCACTGCTTGTATGGTGCACAGGGGAGGATTCGAACCTCCGTAGCTCGCAAGGAGCGGCAGATTTACAGTCTGCTGCCATTAACCACTCGGCCACCTGTGCCCAATTCCTCCGCCCTCAAAACCATCTCTGCGGAGGCCCTGCCAAACCTTTCCCTCACTCCCAGTCTAAGCCGCTTTGGCGCATTCGTCTCCGTCCGGAAGCCTCCGGAATCTTCGGAGCCTGCGCCTGAAGTGGAGTTACTGCGGAGGTCGGGTCCGGCGCTCGCAAAACAGCGCGCCGGTCACCTCTTGAGCCGTTCGGAACCCGTTCTTGGCCTTCCCTTTGTGGAGCTGGCGAAGGGATTTGAACCCCCGACCCTCTGATTACAAATCAGATGCTCTACCAGCTGAGCTACGCCAGCTCTTGGGACGATCGCACCGACCGCCAACCACCCGGAAGCCTTCCCCGGAGCTCCGCAATACGCGTGAAGCACACTCCCACTTTCTCGCGTACTACGGCACAGGACTTAAGGTTAGCACACGCGCCGAAGCGGAGCAAACAAGGAAAAAACCGGAAGCAGGAGCGGAGGAACAGGCAAGGCAAAAACCCCTCAATCGCAGCGTTGACGGGCCGATCGCCCGGCCAGTGCGAGTACTTCCGGGCTGCAGGTACGCCCAAGCCGTTTTCCAATTTTCGTCCACGAAGATCGCACCAGACGGCAAGCTGCTCATGTATTCCTCAGACGTCGGACGCCAAAAGCATCCAGCCTGGAATCCGTGCTCAGAATGGGCAAGTTGTTCTGGATCGCCTGCGCCGCAATCATGCGATCAAACGGATCGGCATGACAGGCTTCGAAGCGCGCGGCGCGCATCATCGACTCTGGTTCCAAGGGAAGAAACGTGTACCCCAGTCGGCTCTCAATGTTGGCAATCAGGTCACTCTCGAACTCAACCGCCTCGGGCAGTTTGCCAAGCCTGACTTTCAGACTGATTTCGTAGACTGACGCGGCCGAAACCAGGATTTCGTTGTTCAGGTCGGCGATCAATCTCCTGGCCCACGCCTCCATCCGCTTTGCGTTGATCGCCGCCCAGAGCACGTAATGCGTGTCGAGAAGAATCCTCACGCGCCTTCCCCGCTCCAGGCCTTGCCTTCAGCGTCGGGAAGCTCATCGAAATCGGCGGGAATATCGAAGTCGGGGTGAGGAAACAGATCGAAAACCCGTGTCTTTGCCGGCTTCAGAGCGACAATCATAGCCACCGGCGTCCGTTTCCGTCCTGTGGTCAGAATGACCTTCTCTCCCCGTTGCGCGCGCTTCACCAAATCCGAGAGCTGGGTTTTGGCTTCGAACATCGTCGCTTCAGCCACGGAAATCCTCCACGAATCTGCTAGGAATATGTTAGCTAATTTTTCCTGCGAAGGCAATGTGACGCCACCTCAAAACGCGTACTTTCTTCTTGCGAAATGGGATCGCCGAGTAGATCATTCCTATGTTCCTTCACAAATAGAATTCACCGGCATTTGGGCCATCAGAGGTGACATGACGCGAAAAATTTCCTCCATGCTTCTCACTGTGGGTTTCTGCCTGGGCTTGCCGGCTCAACAGCCCGCGAAATCTGTCGGCCCCGCTCCTCAGGTAGCGGTTCCTCGACCTGGGCATCCGAACACGCCCGACACGCTCTTCGATGGAACTCCAGTCAAGCTCCGGCTCAGTCAAACCATCTCCTCCGCCGATGCGAAGGTCGGTCAGGAGGTGCCCTTCGAGGTAATCGAAGACGTTCAGGTAGATGGTGTAACGGTGCTTCCGAAGGGATCGACCGCCATCGGCACGGTGACGGAAGCCCAACCCAAGAAGCGCATGGGACGGGGAGGAAAGCTCAACGTGACCATCAGCTACGCCCGTCTAGCGGATGACGAGAAGGTGGCGCTGCGAGCCGTCAAGGACACTAGTGGCGGCGGGCACGTTGGCGCCATGACAGGAGCCATGGTAGCCACAGGCATCGTTTTCTTTCCTGCTGCGCCGTTGTTCCTCTTCATGCACGGCAAGGACATCACGATCCCGCAGGGCACGGAGATCACGGCGTTCGTCGAAGGTGACATGCACCTTGATATGAGCAGGTTCCGGGGCGCTCCAACTGCCCAGTTGGCTAGCGCGGCAGGCGCCGCGTCGAAAGCTACGCTGGCGATTGACTCAACCCCGCCCGGCGCAGACATATCGGTCGATGGTGCCTTCGTGGGGAATACTCCTTCCACCGTTGACGTCGCGCCGGGCATGCATCAAATAGCAATCACAAAGGCAGGGTTTGCGGGTTGGAATAGAAAGCTGAATGTAACCGGCGGTAACATCCATCTCAGCGCCGATCTTCAGGCAGCCCCCAGCGCGCCTGCCCTCAAGCAGTAGCCCGCGTTCACCGCTCATGCACCCGGAGGTGTTAGCTTATCTCTGAACCCTCCGGGCGCCACCCATGAACCGCCGCACACGCAGAACCCTCCTGATCGCCGCCGCTGTCCTGCTCATGCTGGCCGTGGCCATCTTCCTGCGCTCCAAGGCGCCTCCCGAAGCGGCCCGGCTGCTGCCCGAATCCGACGGCATGGTCTACATCAACCTCCGGCCCCTGCGCGCCTTCCTGCGCAAGGACCTGAAGCCGCCGCACTACGACCCCGAGTACAAAGCCTTCATCGATGCCACCGGCATCAACTGGGAGCGCGACCTGGACCAGGTGGCCGTTGCCCTGCACCGCATGCCCAACCCCAACGGACCCAACGGCCCGGTGGCCTACTCCATGGTCTTCGTCGGCAGCGTCACCGGCCGCAAGCTCAATGACTGGCTGGCCGCTCATGCCGAAGCACGCGAAAACTATGCCGGCAAGACCATCTACGACATTCCCTCGCACGGCCGCACCGTCCGCGTCTCGCAGATCGGCTACGACATGGTGGCCGTCTCCAACACTCCCACGCCCGAGCAGATCCACTCCATCATCGACCGCCACAACACAGCGGCATGGCCCTTCGCGCGCTCCACGCTGCTTCAGCGCTACTACCGCGACGTGCCCCTGCTCTCCATTGCCTGGGGCGTCGGGCAGATCGGGCTGCCCTTCTCTGAAAGCGGCTCCGTCTCCATCCTGGGCCTGCAACTCCCCATCCCGGACAATACCGCCATCATCGCCAGCCTGACGCCCACACTGCCTTTGACCAACGGGTTCCACCTGGAGGGCTTGCTGCGCTGCCGGGTTGAGGAGATCGCCCCCAGCGAACAGGTAGCGGCCGGCCAGGCCGAGGCCCTGCATACCCTCATCACCCTTTTCCAGCAGATCGCGCCGCCCCTTGCGGATACTCCGATCAACAATGGATTCAGGGAGTTAGTCAAAACGGCCCAAGTCCGCCGCCGCAAGCAGCGGGTCATCGTTTCCGCCACCATCTCCCCATCCCTCTTCGCTCCCTCCGATCTGGCGCCCTCCGGCCTGCAAGAAAAATTACCTGGAGCAACAACCTCTCCCTCCGATTCTGCATCTCACTAATCAACCGCGCTTCCCAATCAGTTTGGGCTCCCTGCTGCATATGCCGCCCGGAGCGTTGGATACCCATCCTCTGACGCTCCGGGTAAGGCCCAGTCGCCAATTCCCACGCTCTGCCTCTTGAGCGGTCCGGGGTTTCTCCTCCATCATCTTCATGGAGCCAAAATCTTTCTGAGGTGCCTCAATGCGCCGTCTTCCCCTTTTTCTCTCCTGTGCCTCGCTGTTCTTATTCGCGCTTGGTTACGGACATGCCGCCGATTCCAGCGGGCATCACGCCGTGCTGACCGGCCAGTCCGCCTTCACCGATGCCGCCCATGAGTCGCCCGGCATCCGCCGCCACCTTACGCTGGCCGATCTGCCCGCGCCTGCTCAGGACCAGTCGGTCGACAACTCGGCCACCGTCGTCGACCGCCCGGCCAACGCCTGGCCCAAGGCCCCCAAGGGCTTCAAAGTGGAGCTCTACGCCACCGATATGCCTGCTCCGCGCAAGCTGCTCACCGCGCCCAACGGCGACATCTTCGTGGCCGAAAGCATGGCCGGGCAAATCGCCGTCTACCGCGGCGTCGACGCCAAGGGCAAGCCTCGACAGCACTCCGTCTTCGCCACCGGGCTCAACCAACCCTTCGGCATTGCGTTTTATCCCAACGGCAACAACCCGCAGTGGGTCTACATCGGCGATACCGACGCGGTGGTGCGCTTCCCTTATCACAACGGCGACCTGAAAGCTCGCGGCCCCCTGCAGAAGCTCGCCAGCCTGCCCCACGACGGCAGCCACTGGACCCGTGACATCGTCTTCTCCCAGGACGGCAGCAAGATGTTCGTCTCCGTCGGCTCCGCCTCCAACATCAACGATCCCGATACCCACCCGGAGGAGTTCCACCGCGCCGACGTGCTGGAGTTCACGCCCGAAGGCAAGTTTGAGAAGGTCTGGGCCTGGGGCATTCGCAACTGCGCCAGCGAGGCCATCAATCCCACCACCGGCGAGCTGTGGTGCTCCACCAACGAGCGCGACGGCCTGGGCAATAACCTGGTCCCGGATTACATCACCCACGTACCGGAAGGCGCCTTCTTCGGCTGGCCGTGGTGGTACATGGGCGGACACCAGGATCCTCGCCACCCCGGCAAGCACCCGGAGCTGAAGTCCAAGGTGCGCACCCCGGACGTGATCCTGCAGCCGCACTTTGCCTCGCTCGAGCTGCACTTCTACGAGGGCTCGCAGTTCCCTGCCCAGTACAAGGGCGACGGCTTTGCCGCCGAGCACGGCTCCTGGAACCGCAAGCTGCGCACCGGTTATGAGGTCATCCGCGTGCCGATGAAGAACGGCCATGCCACCGGCGAATTCGAGGACTTCCTCACCGGCTTCGCGAACGGCGATGGCACGGTCTGGGGCCGCCCCGTGGGCGTCACCGAGGGCAAGGATGGCTCCCTGTTCGTCTCCGACGACGGCTCAGGGTCCATCTGGCACGTGATCTACGTAGGCAACAAGAAGCAGCCGCATCAGCACCCAGCTTCAACGAACCAGGCCGGGTAGCGCGCGAGGGCCGCTACCCGGCGTGCTTTTCTGCGGGAAGTTCTGCCAGCACTTCCCGCGCCCGCGGCACATCCTTCTCGGCCACCAGGATGCGGGAAGCCGGGTTGACCAGGGGCGAAAGGCCGAACTCAGGCGGAGCCGGCTCCGTCACCGCAAAATCGATCCCCGCGTCCTCAAGGGCTGCCTGCGCAAGGTCCAGGAACACCAGATTGTCGGTCTCGAGAATCGCCACCAACTTCAGGTTCGGATCAGGACGGCTCATTGCTTGCTCCTCGTATCTCGTCTCCGCGCGCTGCAAGCCGGCACGGGAGGTTTAACATAGCACATATCCACTGCACAGCGCTCCCCAGCCGCCGCACCAAGTGAGCTAAATCACTGCGCCCCGGCGCGCGCGGGGCGAAAGTGTCATATAGAGGCTCTCCCCGGTGTTCCGCCTTGATTATCTTTCCTGTCTTCTGACCGTCGCCTCGACGGTCCTCGTCGGACGCAAGCAATGGTCCGGACTGCTGCTCGCCGGCATCAACAGCGTACTGATCTGCGCCATCGGCTGGCGTACCTCCCAGTACGGCTTCATTCCAGCAAACCTGTTCTGCATCGGCGTCTACGTCTTCAGCATCCGCTCATGGCGCAAGCAGCCGCACCAGCCCGGCGCCGCAGTGGGCGGGGGCGATTAGGCCCACTTCTCAGGGCCTCTCGATCAGCAAGTTTGGCGTGTGCCGGGTGCACAGAGCGGCGAACAAGCCTGGAACCCGCGCCACAACCGGTCAGGTGACCGGCGCTGCCAAAAGCAGATAACCTGCCGGTTACTGGCCCTTGGAGGCCAGAGCGCCGCTCTCCGGCTCCTGCTGAGCATAGGTCGTGCGCAGGTACTTGTGCGGATTCACCGGAACGTTGTGGACACGAACCTCGTAATGCAGATGCGGTCCCGTGGAACGGCCCGAGTCGCCCACGTAGCCGATGATTTGGCCCTCGACCACGTGCTGGCCGGGGATGACTGCAATCGAAGAGAGATGCCCGTAGAGGGTCGAGATCTCGTGACCATGGTTGAGAGTGATCTCGCGGCCGTATCCCCTCTCCCAGCCGGCGGCAGCCACATCGCCGTCCGCGGTAGCGCGTACCGGCGTGCCGCTCGGGGCGTCGATGTCAATGCCGGGATGGAAAGCGCCCTCACCGTTGATGGGATCCTCGCGTTCGCCGAAGCTGGAGCCTACGCGACCCATGACAGGCCAAAGATCAGGAGCGTCAGCCAACGTGGTCCAGTCGCCCACAAAACCGGGAGCCAGGCCGTTCTCAACGGCGCGGGAGATCCGGCCGGAGATGGCCTCGTTGCGCAGTTTGTAGAACTGATCGATAGAACTCGCAATCTGCTGCTGATTGAGATCGTCGGGCTGCGCCAGGGACGGCGGAGCCGGCGCCTTGGCGGTCTGCGCCGCAGCCGACTCGTGCATCGCGGCGGAGACCCGGTCACGCCGCAATCCGTAAAGCGCCGTCACTTCGCTGGCCAGTGCGCCCAGCGAGGCCACCTGCACGGTACGGTCGTGCGCGATCTGGGCCATCTGCTGATAGTCCTTGCGCAGAGTTTCGCGCTGCTGGCGCACCTGATTGTAGCTTTGGGTCTTGAGCAGCATGCGGGTGTACGATCCCGCCATGCCCACGATGGTGAATGCACCCACCACGGACGCGGCCACAAAAACGTAGGCATAGTGAAGCGGTACGGGAACCTTGCGGACCCGCCCTTCAGCGTCCCGGGACACAAAAAGAATGTAGGAGCGTTTGCGCAGCATCTCCACCTCTGGCCCATTCAACAGGCCCCACAATTCGCAGGGGGGTTCAAAATGTGGCGCGCAGAAATTTTTCTTTTCACCTTACGAACAATTCAGATGCAGCTTCGCTCGCAGGAGGATGTTGATTCAGGCTAACAGACCCCCTGCGGAGGGTCAACGCTGGACCGAGGAAAACAAGGCTAGAAAAACCCCTTCCCAGGGTGTAAGCGATAGTTTCCCCAGGCTTTTGGTAGATTCTGCTGCTAAATTCAGCGGATCGAAGAGTTTTCCTCCCGGACTGCCAGCCCGTTTGCCCTATCCTCAAGGGGTGACCGCACCCCGCCCATCTGCCGCCCAGCCCTCCGCGCCCGCCGAACTGGAATTGATCGAGCGCATCCGGCTCCGCGCCGTCGCCACCCGCACCCGCGAGCTCCGGCTGGGCATCGGCGACGACTGCGCCGTTCTGCGCCCTCGCCCCGGAGAAGAGATGGTGGTCACCACCGACCTGAGCTTGGCCGGGCGGCATTTCCGTCTGGATTGGCACCCGCCGGAGACCGTCGGGCACCGCACTCTCGCCCGCGGCTTGAGCGACCTGGCGGCCATGGGGGCGCGGCCAGTTGCCGCCTTCCTCTCACTGGGACTGCCCCGCGAACTAGTCGAGAAGCAAGCCGGCCGGCGTCGAAAGACCTGGATCGACCGTTTTCTGGACGGTTTTCTCGCCTTGGCCGACGCGACCGGCACGCCCCTGGCTGGCGGCGATCTGGCCGAGTCGCCCGTCTTCGCCGCGGACATCGTCCTGCTCGGCGCGGTGAGGCGGGGCAAGGCTTTGCTGCGCTCCGCCGCACGGCCCGGCGACCTGCTCTACGTGACCGGCGCCCTGGGCGGCGCGGCCTTCGGCCTGCAGCGACTGGCTGAATGGAGGCGCGCCTCCGTGGGGTCCGCGGAGGTTTCGGAGATCCCGCGCAGCAGGACCGCTGCGCTGGGCCGCCATCTTTACCCGCAGCCGCGGCTCGCTCAGGGCGAAGCGCTGGTCCGGCGCAGCCTGGCCACTGCCGGCCTCGATATCAGCGACGGCCTCTCCACTGATCTCGCGCATCTTTGCCAAGAATCCCGGGTGGTCGCCGAGCTGGATGCGCAGGCAATTCCCATCGCCTCTGGAGCGACTCTCGAACAGGCGCTGCACGGCGGCGAGGACTACGAGTTGCTCTTCACGGCGCGAGCCTCGGCGCGCGTGCCGCGCGCGATTGACGGCGTGCCGGTCACCCGCATCGGCCGCATTCTGCGGCGCGACAGCCGCAGGCCCCAGATGACCCTGCTCACGGCGCAAGGTCCGGAGCCGCTTCTCGCACGTGGATGGCAGCACTTTTCGCAACCGATACACGATGTGCGCCGATGAGTAGCCCCACCATCGATCGGACCTTCCCGCACCGCTGGCGCGCTGAGATTCTGGGAGCGCGACCGGTTATCCTGCCACCTCGCCACTACACCTATCCCCGACAGGCGGAAGAGGTAGAGCGTGGCGCGCTCGAGGTGATGGTTGCGCCCGAAGGCGCCCCGCCCTTTCTCGCCACCTGCGCCCTCGGCTTCCGCGATCCCATCGTGCCCAGCGGGTTGTGGTCGACTCCCAACCCGGAAGAGATCTGTGCGGTCGCGGGCGGGTATGCCTACCTCATCGACACCACCGCACCGGAGCGGTTCACGATGCTTCCCTACCGTCCCGTGCTGGAAGTTCGCGCCGTTGTCGCCGAAAGCCTGCTCCTGTTTGTCAGCAACCGCTCAATTCTGGCCTGGGGCTGCGGCGGACAGGCCTGGGAGTCCGGTAAGCTCTCCGATGAGGGCGTGACCGTCACCGCGATCGAGAGCGGCATCCTGCGCGGGACCGGCTGGAACATGATGACAGACAAGGCCCCCCCCTTCGCCCTCGACCTGCGCAGCGGACGCCTGGCCACTGGCTAGCTCACCGGTACCCGCGACTCTTCGTCGACCGTCGAAGTTCTTTCCTCGGCGATCAGCGCGTCCAGGCTGATCGGTCCTGCCCCGCAGAACAGCATCGCCAGAGCAGCGGCCATGTAGACCACGATGAGTTCGCCGTGACCGCCGGTGGCCTTGTCGAGAAACGCGAAGTGATGCACCAGCGACCAGGCTACGAAGAGATTCACCAGCACCACCAGGGCCGCCCACCGCGTTGCCAGGCCCACCACCAGGAACAGGGTGCAGATGCCGTCGGAGAGCATGGCGAAGATCAGACTGGGCAGCGCGCCGATGTGCAACGGATCGGGAAAATGCGCTGCCATTTTGCCGAAGGTGAACAGCTTCTCGGTGCCATGCTTCAGGAACATGGAACCGAACGCAATCACGCGCAGCAGCAGCAGCCCCACCCCGGTACGGACCGGCACAATATCCATCCGCAAAAGCCGTTTGAACATGAAAACCTCCTGCGCGGGGAAGCGCGCTGCCGCCTGACGAGGCAACCCTAGCGAGGCTTCGGCACCCCTGTCAAGAAGGTTTTACACGTTCGTTAAAGCTACGGCGGGCTAGCCCTCGTTCTCTCCCAGCGCCAGGCGCAACTGGTGCGCGTCGCTCCAGGCGAAGCGCAGCCCGCCGGCCACCAGGCCCCGCCCCAGCAACTGCACCAGCGCGATCACCGCGGCCGCCTTGCGCGGCGCAGTGCCCCGCGGCCAGATCTCGCTCAGCGGCCGGACCACACCGTTGGCGTCGGGATGAAAAACGCGCTCGTCCCAGGTGCGCGACCCCAGCGGAAAGTCCGGGTAGTGGCGCACTGCGTCGATCGTCGATTGCAGGATGCGATGCTTCCACGGTTCCGCATACTGCGGCATAAAGAGCACGTGGCTCTTCCGCTCGCGGCGGATCTCGTGCACGAACTCGGTGAAGGTGGCGGCATTGGTCAGGTTCAGCGTGGCGTTAGGCTCCACGCCGTGACGGTCGCCGCCCGAGATCAACAGCATATTCCACTGCTCCGCCAGGCGCCGCACCGCCCGGTTCTCGTCCCAGTTGCGCAAACCGTTCAGTTCCAGCGCATGAAGAAACTGCCCGTTCTTCTGTAAGAACTCGTTGACCAGAACCTCGTGCTTTTCCTTGCCAACCAGGTAGAGGTCCCACATGGGGTGATTGAACACCACCAGCACGTTGGGCTCGCGGTTGAGCGCGGAGAGCAGCGCGGTCAGGCGCGCATCGCTGGGCCGCGCGGTGAACTCCGCAAAAACCTCCATCCACTGCGTTGCCTTGGCGCTGGGCAGGTTGTGCACGCCCAGATGAAAGGCCTGCTGGCCGCCATAGGGCGCGGTCCACTCCACGCTGACCGGGATCTGGCGGGCGCTCACGGTGGTGCGCAACAGCATGGGCGCGTTGATGTTGTCGTGGTCGGTCAGCGACACCATCGGCGCCAGCCCCAGTTCCTCCACCTGCCGGCTTTCCAGGTCGAAGGCCAGCTTGGGCGTCATGGGCGGCGTCCAGTAGCTGCGCGCGTAATCCAGGCGCACCCCGTAAGTCTTTTCCGCGCGCCGCTCCAGCCGCGTAATCAGCGGCCGCACGATGGGAAACTGATTGCCGAAATTAGCCAGGAAGTCGAGCGTTTCCTGCGACTGATTGGTGTGACCGTGCAGAGAGACGCCGGCGCGGAATCCCCGCGTCGCCGTCCGGTCGCGCCAAAGGTAGGAAATGGAATTGAGCATATCGCTCTCCCCCGCTCCGGAATGTCCTTCCCGGAGCCTCGTTTCCAGTCTCACAGACCTGCGTGAATGCACCATGAATGCGACAACAAATGCCGTTCAAATCGGGTAGAGGAATCCTGAGAGTTACCGCCACCCCAAGGGCGCGGGGCAAATTTATTTGCGGGTTTTTGCGATCTCCGGAGCCAGAAAATCCTCCACCGTCATGCCCGCCATCAGGTCTTCGTCGCTGGCCGCCGCGATCTCTGCGGCCAGATAGTTCTCCGTGAGCCCGTGGCGCAGCAGCTCGAACGCCTGCTCCGGGGTGTCGGCGAACTGAAACAGCTCAATATCTTTCGGCGAGATCGCCCCGGTATCCACGAGTGCATCCAGGTTGAACACCCGCTTCCAGTAATCGGAGCCGTAGATGACAACGGTGATCCTTTTGGCCAGCTTCTGGGTCTGGGTCAGGGTCAGGATCTCGAACATCTCGTCGAGCGTGCCGAAGCCTCCCGGAAACACCACCAGCGCCTTGGAGAGATACGCAAACCACAGCTTGCGCATGAAAAAGTAGTGGAACTCGAAGTTCAGCGAGGGCGTGATGTAGGGGTTGGGCGCCTGCTCGAAGGGCAGCCGGATGTTCAGGCCGATGGTCTTGCCGCCAGCCTCGTAGGCTCCGCGATTGGCCGCCTCCATAATGCCCGGGCCGCCGCCCGAGGTCACCACGAAACGATGCTTGTGCGAGGGGATATTCTTGGCCCAGCGGGTAAGCAGTTGCGCCAGCCGGCGCGCGTCTTCGTAGTAGCGCGCCATCTCCACCGCCGCCACCGCGCGTTTGCGTTGCAGGGTGGAAGCTTGCCCTTCGGCAATCTCGCGCGCCTTGGCGGGCTGCTCCTCGCGCGGCGCGAGCCGGGTGGACCCGGTGTTGTCGAGCAGTTCGAGGGCGTGATCGGCCTCGTCGCGTCCGCGGAAGCGGGCCGAGCCGAAGAATACGACCGTGTCCTGAATCTGCTCGCGCCGGAACCGGGCCAGCGGCTCCATATACTCGGACACGATCCGGATCAGCCGCCCATCGGGGCCATTCAGAAAGGCGGGATTCTCATACGCCAGCGGTGCGACCTCCAGCGG
The DNA here is from genome assembly GCA_021828835.1 of Acidobacteriota bacterium. Classification (GTDB taxonomy): domain Bacteria; phylum Acidobacteriota; class Terriglobia; order Terriglobales; family Acidobacteriaceae; genus Telmatobacter. The sequence goes on from JAJZCY010000006.1 coordinate 13,575, forward strand.
CTCCGGGACAGCCACGGCGGGAATTACGGCCGCCGGCGCATCAGCCGCCGCAGCTCCACCGGAGGGCTCTGGGGCTGACTTGCGCCTCGTTGCGGTGGCAGCCCGCGCTTGGGCGGCAGAGTTGGTTTTCTTCGACTTTGCCGTTCTTCCGGCTGCGGACTTGGCCGGGGAGGTAGCCGGCCGGGCGGAGGACTTCCGCGCCTTCTCATTCATGAATCACCTGTCACGATGGCCCATGGCGTCATGCAGGGCGATCCACAAGTTCAGGAGCCCCAGGCCGGAAACAAGGCCTCGCACCGCGCCGTTGGCCGCAATGATGGAAAGAGTTGGAAACTGAAGAAAGATGGGGTTCTGATCCCAGAACGTGTGCGACCACGGCGCATAGCAGACCGCCAGGCCGATGTACATCCGCAGCATCACACGGAGAAACAGCTCCAGCCGCTCCAGCCAGCGCGGGATCCGGTCGGGAGGCGGCGCTCCGGTCTGGGTTGCCGCCGCAGGGATTGCAGCCGGTCCGTCAGCAGCCGGGGGGACGCCGTGGGGAGGGTTGGTAGAGTTCGGCGAGAGCATTCCCTGGGCAATCTCTGTTGTGGTCCCGATAGGTGTCGCCAGGCGAACACGCGGGATAGCCGACCGAAGATTCGGCCCGTTCAGGGACGACATACTGCAACGGTATCACAGCACTAGCCATCAGCCGGGGTTCCAGGGGGCGTCTCACCTGGAACCCGGCTGGGCACGCAACGATGCCCTTTAGAACTCGTAGAAGAAACCGGCCGCGGGCTGAAACATCTGCGTATGGGCGCCGGAAGAGGGGAGATTCGTCGACAGATCCGGGGCTGTGAAGAAGTTTCCGCGAAACTGACCGCGGACACCCCAGTGGTTCGTCAGCGAGTAATCCACGCCACCACCGGCCACCAGCGACGTGCGAACCACGTCATTCACACCGTAGATGCTGTTGCCCGGGATGGCGATATACCACCCCAGACCGGCCAGGGCGAAAGGCCGGAGCCTTCCAAACTGCTTGGAAAAAACCCAGTCGACCGAGATGAAATTATCGATGACCGAATCGTGGAACGACTGACCGCAGAAATATCCGCACCCCGTCTTCGTCGCGGTAATGGTCTGATTCTCAGTGTTCACTCCGTAGCTCAGCTCAAACCCGACCAGCGGCTTGATCAGGTGACGCACCTCGAACATCCCGCCCGTGCCGTCCTGGGGCGTCTGCGTCACGCCGCTGCCGGTGCTCGAGCTTAACATCGCCCGATAGAACGAGCCGCCAATATCGGTTTCCGGATAATCCGAGGCGGCATTGCTGGCCTGAGCGCTCTTCTGAGCGGCCTGTGGCCGAGCGGTCTGCTGCTGCCCCTGCCCCCGTGCCACGGCGCAGCTTAGACCGATCACCGCAAACACAACAACAATTCCAGGCGTCCACTTCCCTCGCATGCTTTTCTCCAAAAGAATTTACCCAGCCGCCGCAGAATCTCCGGGCGGTCCAAATATCAAAAAAACACCCCACGGCCCGGCTCGCACCGGCTCCGTCTCAGGCTCTCCCGCGGGCTGTGCAGGCACCATCCCCACACTCCCCTCCCGCAGGCGGGTTCCAGGCCCATGCAATGCTCCGAGGAATCCACCCTCGTCCGACCCAGTTCCCACCCGGAACCAAACCTGCTCGCCGGGATGCCAGGGAAAGGAAAGCTCATCAGGATTATATCGGCTGGTGCCCCGGGTCCGGAGCGGTGGGCCGCGAAACTCGCGAGCTGTCCCTTTGCGATCCTGCCAGCCGAGCTCAAAATAGTCGGCGCACCGACCATCCTATGGAGCGATTTTTGTCGATCTTTTGGAATATCTGCCGCTTGCCAGACAACTTCGCGCGGCTCCTCACCATCCCAATCCACGTGCGCAGGTTTGCTCCGTTCAAGACGCGCCCCGGGGCGGAAGCGTAGAATCAGCCTCCGTTCCGCTGACGCCTCGGTGCAGGTCATCGTGTCGAGATGGCCGTGCTATTGTCCTGAGCCTGAGCGCCGCCCGCACATTCGACGCACGACCCTTCCCCAGCCCTGCGTCAACGGGATGCAGGCGAGCGAGCAAGCATTGCGCCCGCCGCATCCCGGCCTCCTTTTTCCGTTCTGCTTTCAGCTCCAGTCGTGTCAGCTCGAATCGTGGCTGCGACGGACTGCGCCGCTGCGCCCACTCTCAACCCAAACACACCAAGACCCAACCGCTGGCAGGCGCCCGGAATGCGAGAATACCTGTGGAACTCCCTGCAGCGAGGAGCATCCGCAAGGCATACGAGGCACGGCGATGCTCCAGCTTGATCCCGCGAGGATATTGTCCCCATGTTGCGCGTCCTTTCCACGCACCTGTTTCTGAACCATCGCCTTCATCCCGGCCTGCTCGACCTGGCCGGGCGCTCCGGCGCCGACGCAGTCGAGATCTTTGCCGCCCGCCAGCACTTCGACTATCACCACCGCGACGAGATCATGGAACTGGCCGGCTGGTTCCGCTCCAACACGCTCCAGCCATTCTCCATGCACGCGCCTCTGTTTCCGGACCGCGAGATGGGCCGCGCCGGCGCTCCGGCCGTCAACGTTCTCCACGGTGAAAAATCCCACCGCATCGCCGCCATGGACGAGATCAAGCGCGCGCTGGAAGTGGCCGAGCGCATTCCCCTGCGCAACCTGATCGTGCATCTCGGCGAAAGCACCGATACCTGGTCGCCGCGCAGCCTGGAATATGCGCTGACCGCGCTTGAACACCTCGGCGCATTTGCGAGGCCGCTCGGCGTTCGCCTGCTGGTGGAGAACCTGATGAGCGACGCCACCTCTCCCGAGCACCTGATGACGATCCTGGATGTGGGCCACCTGGATAACGTCGGCGTCTGCCTCGATCTCGGCCACGCCCATGCCACGGTCGGCATCCGCGAAGCCGTGGCCACGCTCGGCCCCCGCATCGCCTCACTGCACGTGCATGACAACCACGGCGTGCGCGACGAGCACCTCTGGCCCGGCGAGGGAACCATCGACTGGCCGGCCACAGTAGAAGCGCTCAAACAACTTCCCAATCCGCCCGCCGCGGTACTGGAGATCCACTACAACCTCTACCACCCGCAGTCGGCGCAGGCACACATCGAACAAACCTTCGCAAATCTGGGCTGAGATCGCTCCCGCCTAACAGATCCGCGGCAACTGCTCGCCGATCTGCATCGGGATCACGCGCTTTCCACCCAGCGCTGTGCGTGCCACCAGCATCCGGCGGTGCTCGCCAGTCACCTGGCCGATGCATGCCGCCTCGCGGCCCAGCGGATGCGCGCGCAGCACGGCAAGCACGCGATCCGCAGCCTCCGGCGCAACAAAGAAGACCGCCTTGCCCTCGTTGGCCACATACACCGGATCGAGCCCCAGCAGTTCGCACGCGGACTGCACCTCCGGCCGCACCGGCACCTGGGTTTCGTCCATGGTGATGCCCACCTCCGAGGCGGTGGCAATCTCGTTGAGCGTAGAGGCCAGCCCGCCGCGCGTGGGATCGCGCATAGCGTGTACCGCACAACCGGCCTCATCCAGCACCGCGGCAATCAGCCCATTCAGCGCCGCACAGTCGGAGCGGATAGGGCTCTCGAATTCCAGCCCTTCGCGAACGCTCATAATCGCCATGCCGTGATCGCCGAGGGTGCCGGAGACGATCACTGCATCCCCCACCTGCGCGCGCTGCGGCCCCACGGCGATGCCCTCGCGCACCACACCCACGCCGGCGGTGTTGATGTAGCAGCCGTCGCCGTGTCCGCGCTCCACCACCTTGGTATCGCCGGTCACGATCTTCACGCCCGCCGCCGCCGCGGCTCGCGCCATCGCTTCTACAATCGCGCCCAACTGCGCAAGGGGCAAACCCTCTTCAAGGATGAAGCTAGCCGTCAGGAAGCGTGGCTCCGCGCCGGATACGGCAAGATCGTTCACCGTACCGTTCACCGCCAACTCGCCAATCGACCCGCCGGGAAAGAACAGCGGCCGCACCACGAACGAATCCGTGCTCAAAGCCAGCCGCCCGCCGTGCAGATCGAAGACCGCAGCGTCCCCCAGGTGTTCGAGCGCCGGATTGCGAAACGCCGGCAGAAACAGGTGCTCCACCAGTTCATTGCCCAGCTTGCCCCCGCCCCCGTGCCCCAGCACGATGGTGGGATAGTCGCGCAGAGGGAGTGGGCAGGTCCACTGCGAGAAGTCGATCGCCGCATTTGTATCGTGGATTGCCATTTCGTGGTTCATGGATCGTGAATCGCCGTCCGTGAACGGTCGCTTCGGGCGCTTTCTTATGAATCACGAGCCACGAAGCACGATCCACGTTATTTCAAACCGTCCTCCATCCTTCCTCAGCAAGCAATCTTCCATAGTTGTAGTACGCCGCGCAGGCTCCTTCGCTCGACACCATCGTTGCCCCCAGCGGATGACGCGGCGTGCACTCCTTGCCGAAGGCCGGGCACTGCGAGGGCTTGATGCCCCCGCGCAGCACCTCTCCTGCGTGGCACAGCGGCGACTCCGCAGTACGAATGCCGCTGATTGCGAATCGCTCCTCGGCGTCGAAAGCCCGGTAATCCGCATTCAGCTTCCAGCCGCTTCGGGGAATCACGCCGATGCCGCGCCACGCCCGGTCCGTCACTTCAAAGACCCGCGCCATGAGTTGCTGTGCCTCCAGGTTGCCTGCGTAGGTCACGATGCGCTCGTAGGCGTTTTCCACGTGCGCCTCTCCACGTTCCAGTTGCAGCACCGCGCGGCGAATGCCCTCCAGCAGGTCCAGCGGCTCAAAACCGGTCACCACGATCGGCACATGAAAGCGCTCGGCCAGCGGTGGATATTCCCAGTAGCCCATCACGCTGCACACATGCCCCGCCGCCAGAAAGGCGTCGATCTTGTTGTCCGGCATACTGAGAATCGCCTCTATGGCCGGCGGCACCAGCACATGCGAGACCAGCAGCGAGAAATTCTTGAGGCCGTGCCGCTTCGCCGTGTGCACTGCCATGGCGTTGGCCGGCGCCGTGGTTTCAAACCCCACACCGAAGAACACAACCTGCTTTTCGGGATTACGCTTCGCCAGATCGACAGCATCCAAAGGCGAGTACACTACCCGCACATCGCCGCCCCGTCCCTTCACCTGAAAGAGGTCGCCGTCGCTTCCAGGCACGCGCAGCATATCGCCAAACGAGCAGAAGATGACCTCAGGCCGCGCCGCGATGGCCAGCGCTTTGTCGATGAGTTCCAGCGGCGTCACGCACACCGGGCAGCCCGGTCCGTGCACCATCTCGATCCCTGCGGGCAGCATCTCGTCGATGCCGTTCTTGAGGATGGAGTGCGTCTGTCCGCCGCAGACCTCCATGATCTGCCAGGGTCGCTTCGTCGCAGCCCGAATCTCCCGCGCCAGCCGTCGGGCAATCTCGCTGTCTCGAAACTCGGTCAGGTACTTCATCTGCATACCGCCGGGTGCCGCGCCTTTGGCGCGTTCCTGCTTCTGGCGCAACGTGGGAGATGGCGAACCTACTCCGCTGACTTGCCGGCCCGCTGGGTCGCCGGCCTGCTGCAACAGCTCCCATCCGGACATTGCGCCTGCGGCTCCTCCGCGGCCCGCGCCATCGCTTCTTCGCCCTCCGCCAGCTCTGCCTCCAGCACCCCCAGGGCGCGAAAATCCTCCAGCGTCTTCCGCGCTGTCTCTTCATCGATCCTGGAAATCGCAAAGCCCACATGCACGATTGTGTAATCCCCCACCTCGGCCTCGGGCACGTAATCCAGGCACACGCGCTTGACCACCCCGCCAAAGTTCACCCGCCCCACGCGCAGGCCGCCATCTACGGAAATTTCTTCGATTCTTCCGGGAATTGCCAGACACATCGCAAGCTTCTTATACCGTGGAAGATGCGTGCCTAGCCGTGATTTGAATCACGACGGAAGCGCCGATATTTTGAATCTCCAACCGCATCCGGCGTATCCTTGAAGGTGGAAGTGCTCGTTCTGCTGTTCCCCGTTCTTCAGCAGCTTCCGGATTTACCTTCAGGAAATGAATGGATGTTTCGCAAGCTAAAGACCATCGCCACTGTGCTCTTCTCTGAATCCGGCGCAACTGCCCTGATGGGCGACGAGGAGCTGCGGCCGGATGAACCCATCCTCACGGCCGCCGCCGAGGGCGACGTGGCCCGCGTGCACACTTTGCTGGCCGCGCGCTCCGACCCAAATGCGCGCGACAAGCAGCGGCAGACCCCGCTGATGCACGCGGCGCGCAACGGCCATCTGGACGTGGTGCAGGTTCTGCTGGCTGCCGGCGCCGATGTGAACGCCAAGGCCAAGAGAGGCGTCACCGCCTATGAGGCAGCCCAGGCCGCCCGCCAGCATGAGGTGCTGCGGGTCCTGGAGAGCGCCAACGCCTACAGCGGATAATTGGAAGTTTCTTGGGAGATTTCCAGAAAATGCAAAGCCGGGGCTAAACGCCCCGGCTGTTTCTTCGGCTCAACATCTTTGTCTCTATTCCACAATCAGTTCGCCGGGCAGAATCGGCCGGGTGCGCGGCAGAATGCCCCTCCCTGCCAGTGACCCCACCAACCCCAGCACGCCTACAAAGATGACCAGCTTGATCGCGCTGGTTTCGCGGTTCTCGGGCATCAGCTTCCACAGGACCAGCAGGATGGTCTGGGCCGCCGTCACCGCCCACACGGTGCCGTAGAAGTAGCGCCGCTCAATCCCTTCCCCTTTGGTGGAGCGCCCCACACGGGGCAGCTTGCCCATCAGGCCCAGCAGCAGGATCAGCGCGCAGAGCGGCGAGTAGCCGTACTCGTAGATCTGTTTGAGCTGCCACTTGCCGGTAATCGCCGCGCCGAGCAGCCCGGCCATGTTCAGCAGCGCAAAGTTCAAGAGCGCATTCCACGCAAAGGTGTAGCACACCTTGCGATACATCGGATTCGGGCGGTCTTCATCAAAACGCAGAATGTACGGGCGCGGCTCCACGCCCGGCAACTGCGCGCACAGCCCGGCGATCCCGGTGCCCAGCAGCACCACGCCCAGCCACATGGCGTTCCAGCGGTTGAAGCCGTGGGCGAAGAGACTGAAGGTCAACGGCCCGGGAGCCAGAAAGAAGACCCATATCCAGATCGGCCAGTGCGCCACCCGGTACATCTTTTTATTGCGCTGACGAATTTTGCGTTCGTCCGCGTACTCAATTCTTCCGCTGTAAGCCATGGCCTCAGTTTTTCAGGCGGACCAATGGCTGGTCAACCAAATGGCTTCCGCGACCAGGGCAAACGCACCATAAAAGCTGTGCGGGATGAGTATGGTTTTGAAAGGGCACGGCGGGTGCCCCATCCTAACCGCGTCTTGTGCGGTTAGGGTGGGAGACCACGATCCCAAGCCGGTTGCCCGCCGAAGTGCCGGGTGCCCCATCCTAACCGCGTCTTGTGCGGTTAGGGTGGGAGACCACGATCCCAAGCCGGTTGCCCGCCGAAGTGCATGCGCCCCTTCGCCGCGAGCTACAAAGAAATCTTCCGCCGGTTACGAGATATTTCTCCGTCTTCTGCATACTCATCTCAGAGTCCTGCTTTCGGAGTTCAATTGGCGCCGGCCTCTGCCAGGATTCCATGCCCCGTCTTCCGCGCACACACAACACCGGGCCGTACCCGTCCCCCTGGCGGAACCTCGTTGCAGGCGGCAACAACCATCGAGCAGCCCACAAATGACTGATTCTGGCGAAGATGCCTGTAAGCGGCTGAAAAGAACGAATTTGCGCCAATGACCCGGCAGAACCCCTTTGCATCCACGATGATACGCAAAAACCGGGGGTGGGGGCGTCGGGGCCATCCGTAGAAATGCGCACTCCGCCAACCGCACGCCCGGCGCTCCTCCAACGAGTCATTCCATCGGGTCCGCTGCCGGCCTCCTCCGCCATTGGTCCACCCTTCGGCCCGCGGGGTAAGCTGGTGCATATGAGTCAGACACCACCCCAACCCCAGATCACCCTCGCCCAGAGCCCCGACTACCGCGAAACCTACGCCAATAGCGTGCAGGTACGCGTCAGCGTATGGGACTTCCAACTGGTCTTCGGCACCGCCGCCAGCGAGAGTCCCGAGCAGGTCACGATCAGGAACCACCAGGCTGTCTTCCTCAGCCCGCAGCAGGCCAAGGCCCTCTGGAACGTCCTCGGCCAGAACATCGCGCAGTACGAACAGGCCTTCGGCACCCTCAACCTGGAACCGCAGACCCAGAACTTTCCCGCCGGGCCGGTGAACTGAAAATACAGCGACCGAAGCAACAAGGGGCTGAGATGACCGGGGAGCATCCTGGGCAAAACAAGACGATGCACAGCGCGGGCGGCGTGTTCGCGGCCGAACGAGGTGCGTCGCCTTGCGCCTGAAGCGGCTTCTGAATCCCTGGCCCGATGCTCCTCTCCCCCTCTGGATGATCTTTCCCGTCATCTTTGCAGCACTCTACGCCACCCACTTCAAGCTGCTGAACCTGCCCTACTACTGGGACGAGGCCGGCTACTACATTCCCGCCGCCTGGGACTTCTTCCGTACCGGCTCGGTCATTCCGATCTCCACCATCAGCAACGCGCACCCGCCGCTGCCCAGCTTCTACCTCGCGCTTTGGTGGAAGACCTCCGGGTTCCTGCCCTGGGTCACACGCGAAGCCGTTCTGCTGGTGGCCGCGTTTGCCCTGCTGGCGGTCTGGCGGCTGGCCATGCGGCTCACCGGCGTGGCCTCGGTCGCTTTCTGGACCGCACTGCTCACCGGACTCTATCCCGTCTGGTTCGCACAGAGCACGCTGGCCCATGCCGACATCTTCGCCGCCGCCTGCGCGTTGTGGGGCATGGTCTATACTCTGCCCCAGCGCGGACGCCGGCCGGCTGTTGCCGCCCTCTGGTTTGCGGCCGCTACCCTGTGCAAGGAAACTGCCATTGTCCTGCCTCTCACTCTGGCGTTGGTCGATATTGCCCAGGGCTGGCGGCATCATCCTGCCGCGCGACGCCGCCTGATGCGCGAGGCGGCCTGGATGATCGCCTGCGTGCTGCCGCTGGGCGGATGGTATCTCTACCACCATGCCCGGACCGGCTACTTCTTCGGCAACCCGGAGTTCTTGCGCTACAACGCCGTGGCTACGCTCGAACCGCTGCGCGTTGTGGCGGCCTTCGGGCATCGCATCCTGCACCTCACCGTGCATATGAACCTGTTTGTGCCGGTGTTCATCGGGTTGGCCGCGCTGCTGCTCAACCCGCGGCCCGACGCCGAAGGGCGCGAACGCGCCTCCATTGCGGGCTTCAGCAGGGTGCGCATCTTCGCGTTGCTGCTCGCCAACGCAGTATTCTTCAGCTTCCTCGGCGGAGCGCTGCTCACGCGCTACCTGCTGCCCATGTACCCGCTGGTGCTGCTGCTGGCGCTGATGACCATGTACCGGCGCGTGCCCTACTGGCAGGCAGTGGCTGTGCTCTCGGCAGGAGCGTTCATCGCCGGCCTCTTCATCAACCCGCCCTACGGCTTCGCGCCCGAAGACAATCTCGCCTATGCCGACGTGATCCACATGGATATGAATGGAATCGCGCAGCTCAGGCGCCGCTATCCCGATGCAGTGGTGCTGACCGCCTGGCCCATGAGCGACTACCTCACCAAGCCGGAACTGGGATACGTGAAGAAGCCCTGGAAGGTCGTGCGGCTGGAGGACTTCACGGCACAGCAGATCCAGACAGCCGCCCAGGAGCAGGAGAAATACTCGGCCGCACTGGTCTTCTCCAGCAAATACCAGCCTCCGCCCTCGCTGTTCAGCATGGTTACGAAGAGCGAAGAGCGGATGAACGAGCGCTACTTCGGACTGCACCACGATCTGCCGCCGGAGCAGATCGCCTTTCGGCTCAATGGAACCCTGGTGTGGAAGGAAGAGAACCAGGGCCTGTGGGTGGCGCTGCTGCGCTTCAACCGCCAGGTGGAAGCGCGCGCGGATCCTCGCACCACGCCCGGCCGTCCCTAGTGCGTCGAAGTCGCGCCAGCCTCGGAACTCGGCTGGGGTTTGGGTGGAATCTCGCCGGTTCGCCGCAGCAGCGGAGCCATGGTCAGCCCCTGAACAAAAATCGAGAACGCCACCACCGCGAAGCTTACCGTCACGATGGCATTGTGCATGGGAAACTGCGGCGGCAGCCCCAGGGCAAGCGCCAGCGCGACCGCGCCACGCAATCCGCCCCACACCAGGATGTGCTGCTGATGCGGCGCCACCCGCAGCGCCGTCCAGTGAAAGAAACCGCTGCACGTATACACCGCGAGAGCACGGGCAGCCAGCACCACGCCGATTGCAATCAGAATCGGAATCCAGAGCGAAGCGAAGTTCTGGCTCCGCTGCTGCGTGCCGATCAGCAGAAAGATCATGGAATTGGCGATGAAGGCGGCATACTGCCAGAAATTCGTGACAGCCTCCTTGCCGCGCCGCGAGATGCCGTTCAGCCGCTCGAAGTTACGCATCACCAAGCCGGCAGTGATGGTGGCCAGCACGCCCGACATGCCATAGGCATCGGCAAGCAGAAAGGCTCCATAGGCTGCTACCGTGGTACAGGTCACTTCCACCAGGTGATCTTCGGTGCGGCCGGTCAGCAGGAGCGCGCCCGCGCCCACGGCGGCGCCGCAGGCGATTCCGCCGCCGATGCTCTTGAGCAGCATCAGCAGCACTCCGCCGGAGGAGAGCTGGTGGCCGAGCGCAAAGGCCGTCACCATCGCAAAAGCGACCGACGCCGTGCCGTCGTTGAGCAGGCTCTCAGCCTCGATCAGTAGCAGCAACCTTCCGTGCGCCTTGGCCTCGTGAAAGATGGCGATTACCGACACCGGATCGGTGGCGGCGATCAGTGCGCCGAACGTGAGCGCGGCGATCCACTGCCAGTGGGCCAGGAAGTGCATGCCGGCAGCGGTCGCAGCCCCGGAGAGCATCACCCCGACAGTGACCAGAAGCCCCACCACCAGCGCGTTGCGGCGCAGCCGTTCCCAATGGATGTTGTAGGCCGCCTCGAAGAGCAGCGGAGGCAGCAGCCCGATATAGATCAGGCTCCTGGTCAGTGCCAGGTGCGGACCATAGGGGATTGCCGCCAGGGCTATTCCCGCGCTGACCAGGCCCACGCTGTAGGGCAGGTGCAGCCGCTTGGTGACCATGGCCACCACCACCGCGACCAGCAGCAACAAGACTCCGGCTTCAAATTCGAGTTGCACTCTTCCCTGCCTTCATGGAGATGCGGAATCGCAAGCGGACGTGCGGCTGCTCTGCTTTTCCCCGGAAAACAGAGGCATTGTACAAAGAAAAGTCTAAGATATGTCCAATGTCCCTCGTCAGCTCTTTGACCGGCCCGGCCATTCTTGTGCTGCTCTGCCTGGCCTACGCGTTCGTCTTCGCAGAGGAGTATCTGCAGCTGCGCAAATCGAAACCTGTGGTGGTTGCCGCCGGGCTGATCTGGGTTTTGGTGGCGATCGATTTCCACCTGAGGGGCCAAGACGCGGATGTAGCCGTTCGCGTTCGTCACATCCTGGTTGAGTATTCGGAACTATTTCTCTTTCTGCTTTCCGCCACCAGTTTCGTGAATGCCATGGTGGAGCGGAACGTCTTCGAAACTCTACGCGCGCGATTGACTTCCATGCGCCTGTCGAGTCGCGGCATCTTCTGGCTCACGGGAGCGCTGGCCTTCCTGCTGTCGCCCATTGCGGACAACCTGACCACCGCGCTGGTGATGGGCAGTGTCGCCATCGCAGCACTCGCGAATGACCGTAAAGCCAGAGTCGGAGCCCTGGTCAACATCGTGGTGGCCGCCAACGCCGGCGGCGCCTTCTCCCCTTTCGGGGACATCACCACACTAATGGTATGGGAAAAGGGGGTCGTTCAATTCACCCAGTTCTTTGTTCTCTTCTTTCCCGCCCTGGTGAGCTGGCTCATTCCCGCCGCCATCATCTCCTTCACCATCCCGCGCACCGGTCCGTCCTCCAAACAAAATGGTGTCCGCGTGCGCAAGGGCGGATACGTGGTGGCGATCATGTTTCTAAGCACCATCGCCGCCACCGTAATGCTCGATCACCTTCTGCATCTGCCGCCCTTTGTCGGCATGATGCTCGGACTCGGCGTGCTGAATGTCTACTCCTACTTTCTGCACCGCTATGAGGCGAAGGTCCTGGCGGAGAATCTGCCCGTATCGAGCGAAGATGACGCGCTGGCCAAACGGCTTGAACGCTGGGAGCCGTTCAGCATCTTCAACATCCTGCGCATGGTCGAGTGGGATACCTTCCTGTTCTTTTACGGAATCCTGATGTGCATCGGGGGCCTGGCGGCTGTCGGATACCTCAATGGCCTGTCTGCCTTCCTCTATACCGGACTGGGAAGCACAACGGCCAATGTTCTGGTGGGGCTCTTCTCGGCGGTGATCGACAACATTCCCCTGACCTATGCGGTGCTGACGATGATGCCCCAGATGGCGCTCGGCCAATGGCTGCTGGTCACGCTCACCGCCGGAATTGGCGGCTCGCTCCTCTCCATCGGGTCGGCCGCAGGCGTGGCGCTGATGGGCGTGGACCGCACCAGCTACACCTTCCTATCCCACCTGAAATGGAGCTGGGCCATCCTGCTCGGCTACGCCGCCGGAATCGCAGCGCACATGTACCTCAATGCCGCAATGTTCCGATAGGAACAGCATCTGTCCATTGCAGCGCTGCGCCTGCCTCACTGCCCCGCCGGGTACACCCGATTCTTCCAGCCGCCGCCGCGTGCTGCGGCGTGCCGCGTCGCCGAAACCACAGTTGCGCCCAGGTAGAACAGCCCGATCAGCGGCAGCGCCCCGCCCCACAGCGGCGACCTCCGGTAGCGCCGCAGCGTGGGCTGGTAGGCAAGCGCCATCAGCAGCCAGGCTGCCGCGCCCAGCATCTGCGGAAGGCCGCGCGCCATCAACGACAGCATCGGCGGGCAGCAGTAAAGCACGCTCATCCCCACCATGCAGCCGGCGAGCAGCAGCGGCGAATAGCCTAGCTGCGTATAGGCGGTGCGGGCGATCATCTCACCCACCTCGCGAACGCTGCCATAGATGCGGGTGGAGACCGCGGCTCGAGCATGCCCCAGCCAGATGCGCCCGCCGCTTCGCTTGATCTCTATGGCCAGCGCGCAGTCGTCGATGAGCTGCTGGCGGATGCGCTCGACGCCCTCAACGCGATCGAGGGCCGCGCGCGAAACCAGCATCGTCCCCCCCGCCGCGCCCGCCGTGCGCCTCTTCGGATTCGCCACCCACGCGAAGGGATAAAGCATCTGGAAGAAGAACACGAAGGCTGGAATCAGCGCCCGCTCGGCAAAGGTCGTGCAGTGCAGCCGCACCAACTCGGAGACTAGATCGAGGTCGTCCCGCTCGGCCTTCGCCACCAGCGCTGCGATGTGGCCCGGCGCATGCGCAATATCGGCGTCCGTCAGCAGCACGTAAGCGGCTGCGCGCGCGATCGGATGTGCCAGTCCCTGGTGCACCGCCCAGAGCTTGCCGCTCCATCCAGGCGGCAGCGGCTCGCCCCGGAGAATCGTCAGCCGTCCGCCGCCACCGAGCGCAGCCGCAATTTCGCCCGTACCGTCGCTGCTGTTGTCGTCCACCAGGATCACGGAGAGCTCACCGGCATACTCCTGCGCCAGCAACGAACTGATGCTCGCGCGGATGCTCTCGGCCTCGTCGCGCGCTGGAACCACCACTGCGATCCTGGCCGGCCCGGAGGGAAGATCGCCAGCATCCAGTTCCGGGCGCGAGCGCCAGAACTGCCCGTGCAGGCCGATCAGATAAACCCACGCGGCCAGTGACACGATGGCAATCGCAAGGATCATCGGAGACGTTCGCCCACCTTTCCCTCGCCGTTTTCCCTCCGTTCCGTCATGCGCCGCGCTTCTCCCTACCCGATCCTACCAGCGTCCTTTTGAGGAGCGGTTTTTGCGCATCTTTTTGAAACACCACCGTCGGTGCGCCAACGCACATCCGCGCTGTACGCTCAGTGCTACGATCCCCGTCCATGGCAACCTCCACGGCGCCCGAGGCGGTTTCGACCAACGGCTATCAGGGGCTTTCTGAAGCCGAGGCCGCCGCGCGGCTCAAGGCCGACGGCCCCAATGAGTTGCCCACCGCCCGGGCGCGCAGCCTGATTGCCACCGCGCTGGGCATCCTGGCCCAGCCCATGATCCTGTTGCTGTTGATCGCGGGCACCATCTACTTGTTCCTTGGCGACCTGCGCGATGCAATCGTACTCATCAGCTTCATCTTCGTCATCATCGGCATCGACCTGTACCAGGAGCGCAAGACCGAACACGCGCTGGAGGCTCTGCGCGATCTCTCCAGCCCCCGCGCGGTCGTGATCCGCGACGGCCGGCAGCGGCGCATCGCCGGCCGCGAGGTGGTACGCGGCGATGTCGTAATCGTCTCCGAAGGGGATCGCGTGCCTGCGGACGGCGTGCTGCTCGCCGCGATGAATCTCTCCGTCGATGAGTCGCTACTCACCGGCGAATCCGTCTCCGTGCGCAAGGCGGCCGCGGAAGGCGCGGTGGAAGCGGTGGGCCGGCCCGGCGGGGATGACCTCCCCTTCGTCTACTCGGGAACGATGGTGGTCCAGGGGCAGGGCTATGCCGAGATCCGCTCCACCGGCGCGGCCACCGAACTGGGCAAGATTGGCAAAGCGCTCCGCTCCATCGAGCCCGAGGCCACCAATCTGCAGCGCGAGGTCAATCGCCTCACACGCTTCCTCGCCGTCGTAGGCCTTGCACTCTGCGCCATTATCGCTGTGGTCTACGCGCTCAGCCGCCACAACTGGATCGATGGGCTGCTCTCCGGAATCACCACCGCCATGGCCCTGCTCCCCGAAGAGTTCCCGGTAGTGCTCACGGTCTTTCTTGCGTTGGGGGCATGGCGCATCTCGCAGAAAAGGGTGCTTACCCGTCACGGTAGCGCGATCGAAACCCTCGGCGCGGCTACCGTGTTGTGCGTCGACAAGACCGGCACCCTGACCCAGAACCGCATGCAGGTGCAAAAGCTCTTCTGCGGCGGCCGCACTCTCGACATCTCGGAGCAAACAGATGCGCTTCCCGAGGAGTTTCACGAGTTGCTGGAGTACAGCATCCTGGCCAGCAAGCGCAATCCCCTCGACCCCATGGAGATTGCCTTTCAGCAGTTTGGCGCGCGCAGCCTGGCGCAAACGGAGCATCTGCATCACGCCTGGGAGCTGGTGCGGGAATATCCGCTCTCGCCACGGCTGCTGGCGATGACGCGCGCCTGGAAGCCGGCGCCCGATGCCGACTTCGTGCTTGCGGCCAAAGGAGCTCCCGAGGCCATTGCCGGTCTGTGCAACCTCTCCGCCGCAGATGCCGCGGCCCTGGCGGCCACGGCGGCTCAAATGGCATCCGCAGG
This sequence comes from Acidobacteriota bacterium, assembly GCA_021828835.1. GTDB lineage: Bacteria > Acidobacteriota > Terriglobia > Terriglobales > Acidobacteriaceae > Telmatobacter. The sequence continues at coordinate 28,968 of JAJZCY010000006.1, forward strand.
CCTGCGCATCCTGGGAGTTGCTGAATGCCGCTGGAGCGCGCCGGAATTGCCCGCGCGCCAGCAGGACCTCCCCTTTCGCTTCGTTGGCTTAGTCGGGCTTGCAGACCCTATCCGTCCGGAGGTTCCCGCGGCGGTCGAGGAGTGCTACCAGGCCGGCATACGCGTGGTGATGATTACCGGCGACTACGCCGGTACTGCCCAGAGCATTGCCCGCCAGATCGGCATCCACGAGTCCGGCAACGTCCTCACCGGCGTGGAACTGGACGCCATGAGTGACGAGGAACTTCGCGGCCGCATCGGCGTCACCAATCTGTTTGCCCGGGTGGTTCCGGAGCAGAAACTCCGGCTGGTGAACGCGTTCAAAGCCGATGGCGAGGTGGTGGCTATGACCGGCGACGGCGTGAACGATGCGCCGGCTCTGAAATCCGCGCAGATCGGCATTGCGATGGGCGGCCGCGGCACCGACGTGGCCCGCGAGGCCGCCGATCTGGTGTTGCTCGAGGACTCCTTTACTTCGATTGTGGAAGCCATCCACCAGGGCCGCCGCATCTTCGATAATCTGCGCAAGGCCATGTCCTTTGTCTTTGCCGTTCACGTGCCGATCGCGGGGCTGGCCCTCATTCCGGTTCTGGCGGGCTGGCCCCTGGTTCTCATGCCGGTTCACATTGTCTTTCTCGAACTCATCATCGACCCGGCCTGCTCGGTCGCCTTCGAAGCCGAGCCTGCGGAACCGGGGCTGATGCGCCGACCGCCCCGCCTTCCGCACGAACCGCTGCTCTCGCGCAGCCGTATAGTGCTGAGCTGCCTTCAGGGAGCCAGTGTGCTCGCGATCGTCATTCTGCTCTTTGCCATTGCGCTGCATCGCGGCGAAAGTTCTGTCGATGCCCGCACCCTGACCTTCGCGACCTTGGTCATCGGCGATCTCATGCTCATTCTCAGCAACCGCTCCTGGTCGCGCACCATTCTCTCGACCCTCCGCGACCCGAATCCTTATCTCTGGTGGATTACCGGCGGGGCCTTTGCCGTCCTGGTCCTGGTGATCTTCGTGCCTTTCTTTCAGGCACTCTTCCGCTTCGGTCCCCTGCATCAGTTCGATCTATTGATCTGCCTGGCCAGCGGCATCATCAGCCTGATCTGGTTCGAGGCCTGGAAGCTGCTGCGCAACCGCGTCGGCAGAGCACGGTAAAAACCCACAGTCTGACCGTCTGTCACTGCGCGTGAGCTACATCACTGCCGCTGGTGGGGCGCGCTATCCATGATTGAACGGGAATTTGTCCTCGCCCGCGCCATGAACGAGCCACTTCAGAACACGCGCGTCCTGCTGGTCGACGATGATCCCAAGCTCTGCCGGCTGATCGCAAGCTATCTGCAACCACTTGGCTATTCCGTGGATGCGGAGCACACCGGGCCCGCCGGCTTGAGCCGCGCACTCACGGGCGCCTTCGATGTGGTGCTGCTCGACGTGATGCTGCCCGGCCTCAGCGGATTCGACGTGCTCCGCGAGCTGCGCAAGTCGTCCCAAATTCCGGTGCTGATGCTCACCGCCCTGGGGGAGGAGGCCGATCGCATCGTGGGGCTGGAGATGGGGGCCGACGATTATCTGCCGAAAACCTTCTCCACACGCGAACTGCTTGCCCGGCTGCGTGCCGTGCTGCGCCGTTCCGCGCTGACCGCGCGCTCGCAGGAACCTTCACAGGCCGCCCCGATCGTGCTTGGCGAGCTCATGATCGACACCGAAACTCATACCGTGCTGCTCGAGGGCGCGCCTCTTACGCTGACGCCGGTCGAATACGGGTTGCTGCTCACCCTGGCCCGCGCCGCAGGCCGCGTGCGCACCCGCGAGCAACTCCTGCTCGAAGCCGCTGACCGTGAGTTCGAAGCCTTCGACCGCGCTATCGATGTCCACATCTCGTCGCTGCGCCGCAAGCTGGGCGATGATCCACGGAGTCCTCGCTTCATCGAAACCGTGCGCGGAACGGGCTACCGGTTTCTGAAGCCTGCGGCCACCCTGACCGCGGACGCCGGCATCGGGTAAAAGAAGAAGTGAACCGCCGTAGATTGCGATCCCCCTCTTCCACTCTCGCGAATCTGTTAAAACGAGAACCGCACCTGAAGATCGACCATCCGATTCGCCGATGCCCCTCCTGGTCCGAAGCCATGAATCGACGTTGAGGTCCCGAACAGCGGCGAACTCAAATTCCCCACGGGCGTGCTCAGGTTCACCGTGTTCAGCATATTGCGAGCAAGCACCGAGAAGGTCAGGCTGTACCGGCTGCCCGCCGCCACCGGGTCCATTCCCATGAATCCGTGCCCTCCCGGCCCATGGCCGCGTGGCGGACCGCTGCTCAACTGCGGACCGCTTGGTCCTTGTGGGCCGCTCACTGCCTGCGCATCGCCCGTGTGACCGCCCAACCCGAACGCCTTTGAGACACGCATATTCACCGCTACCATGCCCGGTCCGCTTCCCAGGTTCCGCGGGATGATCGTCTGTCCCGGTATCGGCTGCATGTCGAAGTTGCCCCACTTCGACCGCACCACACTCGAACGGGTGAGGTCGGTGGCCCACGCCGGCCTGTCATTGAAGATCGAATCCCCGTTCAGATCTTGCCCCACCACGATATTGAAGGGATCTCCGGAGTGCATCACGACAAAGGGATTGAACATCACGCCCAGCGGAGCCACCAGTGTGCCGCCGACCATCAAACGGTGCCGCACATCGAAGCCCGCCCGCGAGTACTCGGCCGCTAGATTGTAGGAGGAGGCGGGAAAGGTGTCGGCGCCATCCGTATTGCTGCGCGCCTTGCTCCAGACGTAGTAGCCGAACATGTTGTAGCGCCGGCTCATACGCGCATTCACATTCATGATGAGCTGGTCCTGACGGAAGCGGCCGGTGGATTCATAGGCATAAATATTGCCGCCCGGAAGCGGCCGCAGCCCGGTCTCGGGAAGCGGCGCATTGATGTTCCGCGAACGCAGCAGTCCGGTGCCGCGCGAGTTCAGATAACTGACGCTGAGCAGAATGTTCTTCGGCAACTGCCGCTCTAAGCTCACCGCGAACTGCTGGGTGTCTGGCGCGCGCAGGGCCGGAGCAAGCTGCCGCACCGTCTGGGCCTGCACATAGTCCGACAGGGTGGCAGCGTCCGGAACGGCTGGATAAAAATCCGGATTTGATATCAGGTAGGTCACCTCGCGCACGCCGTTCTGGCGCAGGCTGTCGAGCACCAGCGTCTCCCGGATGCGGTCGTAGAATCCACCGTACCCCAGGCGCAGCACTGCGAACGGACGTCCCTGAGTCCCCCCCGGAATGCCCCAGGCCAGTCCCAGCCGCGGCCCCCACCCGCCCAGATCATCGATATTGGTCTGCGCCTCGTAACGCAATCCCGCACTCAGCGTCAGATTATTCCGGGCCCGCCAATCGTCCTGCGCAAACACACCCACATCGAGCTGCGTGACTTGCGCCAGCGGCTGACCGGCCGAGAGCGCGAACTGGCTTGCTCCGCCCCCCTGCGCGCGAATCTGGGCAGGCGTCAACCCGGCCTTCAGACCGGCCTCGGTGATCTGGTAGGCATCGAGCGAGCTGAAGGTGAATACGCCGTTGAAGTTCTCGCCGGAGGCATTGTCTTCGCGAATGGCGCGCAGCCGCCCACCCAGCTTGAGCGTGTGCCGCCCGGCGGAAAGCGAAAGCATCTCCTGCAGCTCATAGCGATTCTCGAGCACGCTGTCGAGATTCATTGCTGTACCGCCCGCCGTGAACGCACCGGCCACATCGATGGTGGGGCCATTGTTCAGCGCCACATTCGAGTCATGGCTGCGCCGGTACTGAAACTTGACCTCGTTCACCGCCCGCGGACTCAGGATGGCCGTTTCCGTAAGCTGCAAAACATGTTCGCGGTCATCATTGTTGTAGGCCTGCGTCGCCATCGAAAAGGTGTCCAGCCCATCGTTCTCGCGGTAGTCCTTCTCCCATTCGTAGCGGCCGATCAAGGTGTGGTTGGCGCTGAGCTGATAGTCGAGCCGTGCGCCGATCTCGGTATTCGTACGCGGATTCAGAATTGAGGCACGGTACGGAACCTGGTTCAGCGCGGAATCCAGCACCATGGCGTTGATCAGCGCGGCCTGCCCAATCTCCCGGCGCTCAAACTGGAAATTGAATGAGGTCTTGCGTCCCAGCGGTCCCCCGACGCTAGCGTCGTACATCTTGCGCTGGTAGTCCGGCTTGGTTGGCGCAAACGGATTTTGCGCGTTGAAGATCGAATTGCCGTAGATCATGCGCACATCGCCGTGCAGGTTATCTGCTCCCGGCTTGGTGAAGATCTCCACCCGGCCGTAGCCCAGGCGATCGAACTCCGCCGAAAAGGGGTTCTGGTTCACCCGCACTTCGCGGATCGCGGACTTGGGCGGCAGCTTTGCGCCAGAAAATCCATCCACGTAAATCTCACCACCCTCGGGTCCTACCGAGGGGCCGGCCAGCATCTGCAGGTCCTGAGCCAAGTCGTCGGGATCGTCCGACAGCACCTGCAAGCCCGTGCCGCTGATGGTGACCGCGCTGGCATTGCTGGTGGGTTCGGTGTTGAGGCTTGCGCTCTCGTTCACCTCCACGCTCTGCTCCACTACAGCGATTTGCAACTGCACGTCACGGATCAGCGTCTGGGCGGCCGCAAGTTGCAGCGCCGGCACCTGCACCGGCGAAAAACCGGCCGCCGAGACCACCAGCGCATATCGCCCGGGAGTCAGGCCGGAAAAGCTGTAACGCCCCGCCGCATTGGTGGTGATCGTCTGCTCCGCGCCATCAGCTCCACGCAGCACCGCCGTTGCACCCGGAATCAGCGCACCGGTCGAGTCCGTAACCACGCCGCTGAGTGTCGCCACGCCCGCCTGCGCACTGCCGGCGCGCACAACAAAGACCAGGAAAAATCCCGCGACCAGAACGAAGAGAATCAGGCTTCTACAGTAGCTTCGCATCGAGTCCTCGTGCCGCACCGCATGCCGCACCACCTTCCGGACGGCCTGCATTGTCTGCTCGGATACGGTGACTGCTCCAAAGTTCAGCACAGGCTTGTAAAGACTCGATGTGCCGCAGGCGCTAAATTGTAAAGCTTTGGTAAAGTCGTTGGCCCAGCCCCTTGCTTCGCGCTCTAATGAAATACAAGGAAGCAGCCATGGATCGCAGGTTCAGGTTCACTCTCTCCGGCAGGATCTTCCTCGTCTCCCTCCTCAATCTCGTGCTGATTGCCTGCGTGCTGGCTGTCTTCATGCGCTTCCAGTACCGCTTCGATCTGCGCACCTTCCTCATCGCGCCTGCCCAGGACCGCATTCTTTCCACCGCCCGCCAGGTCGCGCTCGAGCTGCGCGACGCCGACCCCTCCACCTGGGACCAGCTGCTTCAGCGCTACGGCGACGCTCACCAGGTCGAACTGCGGCTGGTGGACGACGATGGCCGCCCGATCGCCGGCCCCACTTCGCCGCTGCCGCCTAAAATCCTTCAGAGCCTCGACCGGCACTCCGGGGCACAGAACCGTACCAGTCCCCTGCTGTTTCTGGGCAGCACCGATCACCCCGACCGGCATTGGATCGGCATCCGCATTCCAGTGCCCTCGCAGACACCGCACCATCACATTCGCGGAGTCCTGATCGCGGCCGCGCCGTCCCTGTTCACCACCCCCTTCCTCTTCGATCCCAATCCGTGGATCGCGGTGGCGTTTGCGCTGATTCTGGTGTCGATTCTCTGCTGGCTTCCGTTCGGCCACCAGCTCGTGCGCTCCATCTCGCGCATCAATCGCGCCACGGGACAGATTGCCGAAGGTCAATTCAAGATCCAGCTTCCGGTCACGCGCCGCGATGAGCTCGGCCAGCTCAGCGCCTCGATTAACCGCATGGCCACTCGCCTGGACGGCTACGTCGCCGGTCAAAAGCGCTTCCTCGGCGATGCGGCCCACGAGCTCTGCTCACCCATTGCCCGCATGCAGGTCGCAGTAGGCATCCTCGAACGTTCCAGCGATCCGTCGCTGCGCGAAACCATCGCCGACCTCAACGACGACCTCCAGCACATGAGCAATCTCGTCAACGACGTGCTGTCGTTTTCCAAAGCCACCCTGCGCGGTCCAGAGATTGCGCTGGATCGTATTTTGCTGGACGAGGTGGTGGCGACGGTCATTGCCCGCGAAGCCGGCCCTGCCCGTGACGTTCGCAGCGCGGTGCCGCAAAATCTATGGGCGCGCGCCAATCGCGATCTGCTGGAACGTGCTCTGGCGAACGTCATCCGGAATGCCATCCGCTACGCGGGCGAGGCGGGCCCCATCACCGTCTCCGCCACCCGTCACCAGCAGCAGATCATCCTCAGCGTGGCTGATTGCGGCCCGGGCCTCCCCGACCCGGATCTCGACCGCATCTTCGATCCCTTCTATCGCCTGGACACTTCCCGTGAGGGCGGTTCGGGCGGCGTGGGGCTGGGCCTGGCCATCGTGAAGTCCTGTGTGGAGGCCTGCCGCGGATCGGTGGCTTGCAGAAACCTGCCGCAACGCGGCCTCGCCGTGGAGATCGCGCTCCCCTCAGCCGAACACCCCGCCACCACAGTTCCCGCCCCGGTTGAAATGCAAACGTCTTGAGAGCCCTCCCTCGGCGCCTTCCCGATCTTCCGCATTTTGTTTTGGACAAACGTCTAATCGGCGTTGCACACTGGAAGGCATGTCGCGAATCGTACTGCGTGTCAATGGTCGGGAACACGCAGTGGAGGCCGATCCGGAGACTCCACTGTTATTTGTCTTAACTGATCAACTGGGCTTGCGCGGGCCGCGCTTCGGGTGCGGCCTGGCGCAATGCGGCTCCTGTACCGTCCTGCGCAACGGCCAGGCGATTCGCTCCTGCGTCACCGCCGCAGGCGAGGTGGGTACGGACGAGATCACTACCCTGGATGGCCTCGGCACCCCCGAGAATCCGCACCCCATTCAGCGTGCCTTTATCGAAGAAGGCGCCTCGCAATGTGGCTTTTGCCTGAGCGGCGTCATCCTCACCGCCAAGGCCACGCTGGATGCAAACCCCCACGCGAGCGACGACGAGATCCGGAAAGCCATGAATGGTGTGCTCTGCCGCTGCTTCACGCACACGCGCATGATCCGCGCCATCCGCAAATACGCCGAGGAGAACAAACATGAAAATGCCTGAGACCTCCCGGCGCGACTTCCTCAAAGGCTGCGGCGCTCTGGTCGTCAGCTTCAGTGCATTGGAGTGCGTGGATGCATTCGCGCAAGGCCCATTCGCAGCGCACCAGTCTCATATCGATCCCACCAAGCTCGACTCCTGGATTGCCGTGAATGGCGACGGCACCGTTACCGCCTACACCGGCAAGTGCGATATGGGCCAGGGTCAGTTGACTGCGCAGAGCCAGCTCGTGGCCGAGGAGCTGTGCGTGCCGCTCCAGCGCGTGAAGCTCATCATGTGCGATACCGACCTCACGCCCGACGAAGGCACCACCTCGGGCAGCCAGTCCACGCCTACCAACTTCAATCACAAGAATCTGGCTCAGGCCTGCGCCACCGCGCGCGAAGCTCTGGTGGGCATGGCCGCACAGAAGCTCAACGTGCCGGCCGGAAGCCTGACCGTCACAGACGGCGTGGTCACGGCAAAGAACGGCAAGCAGGTCAGCTACGCCGATCTGGTCGGCGCGCATAAGTTCAACCTGCCGCTGAATCCCAACGCCAAGCGCCGCCCGCACAACGAGTGGGTCGTCCTGGGCAAGCCGGTCAACTCCCTCGACCGGCCCGAGTTGATGACCGGCCACTTTGAATACGTGCATTACGTGCAGGTGCCGGGCATGGTCCACGGCCGCGTGGTGCGCCCGCCCGCCATGGGCGCGTCGGTCAGGCATGTGGACGAGTCCTCGGTCCGCGACATTCCTGGCATGGTGAAGGTCGTTGTCCGCAAGGATTTCGTAGGCGTCGTGGCCGGAACCCAGTACGCCGCCATCCAGGCCGCGCAGAAGCTCAAGGTCGACTGGAACCCAGGGCCGCCGCTGCCCGACCAGGCCACCTTCTTCGAGGAGTACCTGCAAAAGCAGCCCACGCGCGACACGCTCTTCGTCGACTCCGGCGATGTGGACAAGCAGCTCGCCGCGGCGCACCAGATTGTCCGTGCGCGCTATACCTGGCCCTACCAGATGCACGGCTCCATCGGCTCCTCGTGTGCCGTGGCCGACGTGAAACCCGACTCCGCCACCGTCTGGTCGCCCACGCAATCGGCCTATCCCACGCGCAGTTGTCTTGCCATGATCCTCGGCATGCCTGTCGACAAGATCCGCGTCATCTTCCGCCGCGGCGCAGGGTGCTACGGCCTCAATGGAGCGGACGCAGTCTCCTTCGACGCCGCCGTGCTCTCGCAGGGAGCAGGCCGCCCGGTGCGCCTGCAATACTCGCGCGAGGACGAGATGAAATGGGAGAACTACGGCGCCGCCATGGTTATCGAGCAGCGCGCCGGTCTGCGCCCCAACGGCAGCATCGCCGTGTGGGACCGCGAGGACTGGGCCGCCGATCGCGGCACGCGGCCGGGTTACGATCGCCCCGGCAATGTCATCTCCGGCATGCTGCTCGGCTACGAGCCCTATCCATTGAATCCTGGACCTGCGAAGAAGCCCAGCGGGGCGCTGCGCAACGGCGGCAACGTCGTTCCGTCCTACATGGCCGGATGCATCGATGGCGTCTGCGGCAGCGCCGGCACGGTGCGCAGCGAGCGAGCGCTCGGACACACCGTCTTCTCGCCGTTTTTCACCGGTCCGCTGCGTTCGCCCATCCGCATCCAAAATACCTTCTCGAACGAGTGCTTCATGGATGAGCTGGCCGCGCGCGCCGGCGCTGATCCAGTGGCCTACCGTCTGCAACACTTAAGCGACGAGCGTCTGCGCGCCGTGCTCCAGGCCGCTGCCAAGGCAGCCGACTGGAAGCCACGAGCCGCCGGCAAGCACTCGTATCCGCGTACGGGTAAGGTAAGCGGCCGCGGCGTAGCCTGCGTCGCCTATGAAGGCCACAACGGTTACGCCGCGCTGGTGGCGGATGTGGATGTTGACCTCGATACCGGCATCCTCCATCCGCGCCGCTTCTTCTGCGCGCTCGACTGCGGCCCCGTCTCCAATCCCGATGGCATGCGCAACCAGGCCGAAGGCGGCATTCTGCAAGGCATGAGCCGCACCCTGGGTGAAGAGGTCACCTGGGACCGCGAGAAGGTCACCTCCATCGACTGGAACACCTTTCACAGCCTGGATATGAGCTACGACATGCCGACCGTGACTACGGTGCTCATCGACCCCAGCGGCGTACCGGCTCTGGGCGCCGGCGAAACCGCCATCACGCTGGCGCCTCCGGCGATCGCCAACGCCGTGCTCGACGCCGCCGGGATACACCTGCGCGACGTACCTTTCACGCCCGAGCGCGTGAAAGCCGCCCTGCAACAACAGGCCTAGGCAGTTCGATCTCATGCGTCGAGAAGGAGCCGGCGCTCCAAGGGCTTTTGACTGAACAGAAACAGATTCCGGAGGACAGGCAGATGGTGACCCCGGGAAGATTCGAACTTCCGACACGCAGTTTAGGAAACTGCTGCTCTATCCACCTGAGCTACGGGGCCACTTTTAGAATGAACAACTTGAAGACTGTGGAAAACTTTTTCCCTCACAGTCCCTCACAGCATGGAAAAATTGACTCCAAGGCCGATAATCCAACTGATCGCACCCAGTAACCCCGGAGTAAGACAGGAGTAACGCAAGTGAGGGTGAAAAGATCACAGTACCAACAGGGTAGCATCCGCAAGGTGCGCAAGGCGAAAGGCTATGCTTGGGAGGTTCGCTTCTCAGAATGGCTGAATGGCAAGCGGTTCCAGCGGACGATGACCTTTCAGGGAACCGAATATCCCAAAGAAGCCGATGTCCGCAAAGCCATCGAGTTGACGGTTTCGCAGATCAACTCCGGGACTGCCGGCGAAAAGGCCGACGCCAGATTCGGCGCCATCATCACCCTCTACCGGCGCAAGTTCCTCCCGAGCGAAAGCCGCCTGCTCGATCTCAAGAAGAAACTCCACAAGGTGTTCCCGACCCAGGGCGTGCTGGTGGATGCCTTCACGGTGGCGCGGGAAGATGAGATCGACGAAATCAATCTCATGCTCAAGGCAGCAGCGACTCCTCAAAACATTAGCCAGCTTGCCCAGCGGCTGACGGTTCCAAATCCTCCCGACCTCGAGTTCTCGACCCGGCAGCATCACGCCTACCTGCTCGATCACTACATCGAGCCCAGGTTTGCTAACGTGCCCATTCGGGAGATGAAGGTTCTCATGATCGACGAGTGGCTTCTGTCGTTGCGCGGCGCCAAGGGCCGCCCGCTTGCAGGTACCACCAAAGCCTCGATTCGCACCCTGTTGAGCAAATGCTTCAAGCTCGCTGCCAAGCACGAGTTCATCTCTCCGTTTGAGCACAATCCGATGCACCTGATCGAGGTGAAAGGCGTCTCAAAGCGGCAGAAAGAGATTCAGCAAATCACAGTCGAACAGTTCAAGTCCATCCGCGCCGATCTTCCGGAAGTGCTCGACGTGCTGGTCCTGGTTGATGCCTCCTTCGGCCTGCGAATTTCAGAACTGCTGGCGCTTCAATGGGAAGATCTGGATGCCGCCAAGAAGACCATCTCCATTCGCCGGAAGTTCACTCGGGGGCGGATTGGGAAGACGAAGACCCCGGCATCGTGCGCTACGCTACCGGTCGCGGATGGCCTGCTCGATATATTGTCGGACTGGAAGAAGAAGACTGGCGATTCGGAATGGGTGTTTCCGTCTCCACGCACCGGCGGCCCTCGCAGCGGTTCGATGCTCCTTCAGAAAGGGCTCAAGCCGATCGCAGCTAAGCACGGTGTGCCGGGTCTCACATGGCATGCCCTGCGACACGCGTGCCGGGCATGGCTGTCTTCCGGCGGTGCGACTCTCACCACGCAGAAGGGCCTGCTCCGTCATGCCGACGAATCCACCACGTCTGACGTCTACGGATATCCCATGACGGACGACATGCGAAAGGCGCACGATCATCTCGTCTCTCAACTCCTGGAGTAATTGGCCGGAAGGACACAAAATCCGAAATCATCATGCCCTGTCTCGCTAGTTTAGAACCGGTGGCAGACCGCCATTGTCTTCGCACGTGCAGTTGTTGCAGGTCTCGATCCCAGATTTTCTTGCCTTTTTCTCAGAACATCTCCTTCGTAGAAGTTGTCGAGTGGCCCATCGTCCCTCCGTCCCTCAGCCATTACAACCACCATTGGGGAGCCCCTCACCGCGTTCTTTGCGACAAGGGTGGGTTGGGCGAAACTCCGCCTCACTCTATTAATCCCCGCCGCCCCTTCGTTCTGTGGTCTGGGTGGGCGGGGAGACGCTGGAC
>JAJZCY010000209.1 GCA_021828835.1 Acidobacteriota bacterium
GACCAAAGCCGCGGTCCATCAAAGCCTCGCAGACCACTCGAAATCGCGCACGACCGGCAACACCGCCCTCGCCGATGTCTCATGCTGACCGGCGCATTAAACGAGCCCTTGATCAGAGGCTCCTTAGTCCAGAGCTGTGCCAGGCTAAGCGAGGTACGACCAAGCGATATCTCCCACACTTGGGGTATATCGGGTGGGTTGATGAATCCGGCTGGAGGCGTCGTTTGAGCTCGACAGTCGACCAGGTTCCGGGTCAGGTTGGCGGTACCTACCCGTGTCCGGCCAATTTCTGATCGAGCAGGTCGAAGTATCGGCGCGGAGTGATCATGCCTTCGATCTCGTCGCAATTTGCGGGCCAGCGCCGCTTGCGCCGGCGCGCATCCATCCAGAGCTGGCGAGCGCGGAGCAGTTCGAACTTCTGGCCACGCGCTATCCGATTAATGGTCCGGAGCTGGCCCACTTTGACCTCGGCGCGCGCGTTGTTGAGGCCGGTGGTGACAATGCGGAGCAATTCCGGCCGCCAGTCTTTGATGATGTTTCGCGCTTCTCCGAAAAAGGGCTTCAAGTCCTTCTTCATGGCCGTCCATTTTCTTAACTTGCGGTCAACCTCCTCGACGCTTACCTGGGGGACAGACTTCTCCGATGGCTGAGCGGCGGCGGCTTTCAGCGCTGCTTTGGACCGGCTTTTCTTCTGTTTTCGAGGGAAAATATCGAGGCCGGCATTCTTAATCTCAAACGCTTCCTTGAGCAGCGGCAGCGTGTCCAGGAGCCAGTGGATGATCTCTTGAACTTCGAGAGGCAGCTTCAACCCTCTTTCCCGCGCGCAGCGAAGTGCAAATCGGTAGTCCCAGAGGAGTGTCTTCGTCTTGTTGAGTTTCTCCTGCGCTCTGGCCCTGGCATGGGCTTCGACGGCGTCCATTCCCATCTGTGCAATCTGTTCGTTGGAGAACTTTTCCATCTCGGCCCGGTAGAGGAACTCCGGTAGGTGATCGCGAACGTGGGCCCATGCTTTTTTGAAGCCGCTGACGACCTTTTGGGAAAAGTGAAAATGATCCCCGACAGGATCCGCGCCTGGTAGAGGCGGTGCGGCGAATTCGGGATGGTCATTCAAATACTTCTGCTGGCCCGGGGCAGTGATGTCGATCATCGGAAGATCGCCATATAGCGGAGTGCTGAATGTCTCGGTCCGGGGCTGATCCCCATCCCCGCTGGAGTTGGAATTCTCTGCCGGAAACAGAACGGGCGGCTTGGTCGCGACATCACGGAAAGGCGCGCAAAAGTCCTGCGTCTGGTGTTTGACCTCTCGGGTATTAGGCGCCGACCTAAGCCTCTTTTCGATCGTTACATTGGTCCGGTCGCGTAGCACGTCAGTTGTACCGCCGGTGCCCTCCGTGTCGACTATTATCACGCGGACCTGCCCGCGGGAGAAGTGCGCCTCGTCGATGCCTAAGTTGACGGGCAGGTTCATCCCTTGTTTTTCCTCCCATTTACCGAACACCTCAAGGAAGATGTCGATCACCGTCTGGTCATCCTGGCCGGTATCAAGAGCGATTTGCGCGAACGACATCTGCACCGCGGCGCGCTCGGCGATGTGTTGGTAGAGCCGGACAGTCATGTCCCGGGTCGGATGAAGCCAATCCGGCCGCACGGCCGGAAATCCGGGGCAGCCGGTGCACGCGGCATCGCAGACCGACAACTGAACCACCGTTGGACTCAGTAGGCCCGAGGGATGGGCGACGTGTGGAATGTCCCAGAAGTAGATCTCCCTGGGCTCCGCTTCCATGAGCGAGGTGCAGCCGCAAGCGGGGCAGACGGTGGGAAATACCTCGTAGGATGCGCGCACCGCCATCAGGTGCTCGTCCACATGCCGAGCCTTAGTCTTGCAGCCCGGCAGGCCCAAGAAATCGAAAAACCCGAACTCAGGAACGTCATCGGTAATGCTCATGTCTGGTCCTCCTGGACCACCTTTTTGCCAAAATTGGCGATGAGATAACCCCCGTTTGTTGGCCACTCGCCTGCGAATCCGCCAAACTTGGCGGAAACCATTCACGAGGCCTCGCAACATCTTCTAATTCAGCTGGATGACGGTCGCTCAACATCACAAGACCTCCTGCTCTACCGATCCCGTAACCCTTCGTCAGCCGTTAGGTCGGTCGGGCTAAGGCCCAGCTTGGCCAAGACCATCCGGGCGGTCTTTAGGCGCTCGGTGACTGACCCTTCATCGCCGGCGCGATACCGTGCCTCTAGTTGGCTAGAGAGTCGGCGCATGAACACGTCGCTGCGCTCGGCTCTCGCGCTCCTTGTGAACGCCCTGCGAGATTCCCGAGCGTAGTCGGCGCGGAGCTGTTCGGTGCGGGTCAGGGGCCGATTGACGGCTGGCTCGGCGTCCACGGCTCTTCGTTGGCCACTCTTATGCCGTTGCTCGCACCCTTCATCTTCCTTTTTGGCGGCGGACAGTCTCCGCGAGAAACTCCGCTCGCTGTTCTCGGTGTACCCCTCTCTCAGCACCGGCTCGAGCGGCCCCCAACTGCCGCGCGCGATCTCCTCGCGGTACTCGCGGAGGGCCTTATCTGCTTCTGCCTCCCTCCGTTCTGCATTCTCTTTCGTCCTCAGCCAGCGCCGGTTCGTTGCGATCATCGCAGCCCGCTTGCGATCGAGCCGCTCTGCCTGCTCACCTTCCAGTTGGGGCTCGCGCTCGCGAATCCTCTCGTCCCACGATCCCTGTTGCACAACCGGATCGGTTTGCTGCTCGCTCACGTTCTTTGCAGACACCGGCTCTCCGGTCGGCGTCGAACTGGGCACGGCACCGTCGGCGATGGCAGTGGGCGCGCTCATTTGCGTTCCAACCTGCGATGTACCCGGTCCGCGACGCTCTTGGGGATCGTGATGATGCGGTACCCGGGTGTCGGACACGTCGACACCATCCTCCGTCAACGGATCTATCGCGATCTGCTTCCCCTCGGGATCGAATACTCCCGCGGATTGCACGCCTGGCGGGAGGATGATCAGGCTGTAGCTCAGCTCTGGGCTAAGGACGAGAGATCTAATGACGAGGTAGATACCCAATACGAGGAGACCAATCGTAACCGCTATCGGCGGCCGATCCTCGCTCCGTTCATCGAGCTTGAGAAGAAATCGCCTTAAGGAATTCACCGTACACCTCTTCTTCGCGATGCTGATGGTGCTGCGTTGATTGGATTCTCTTGCAAGGGCATGGAAAGACCTAGACCTCTGGGACAGAATCTCTCTATCAACCGTATTTCGAGTGAGTTGCAGGAAGAATTGGCAAGTAAATCAGGCGGGATTCAGCAATGAAGATACCCGCAGCCCTGCGGCTACTTCAACGACCGCGCCCGCCAGTGCATGTGCACCCCGCCCATGATCCAGCGCTACGTGGCCAAGATCTCCGGTCCCCTGCTCGACCGCATCGACATTCACATCGAAGTTCCCGCGGTTCAATACAAGGAGCTGCGCGGCGGAGCGGCCGCCGAGGGCTCCGCGCAGATTCGCGCCCGCGTCATGGCCGCCCGCGCGGTGCAGCGCGAGCGCTTCGCCAAGGCCAACGAAAAAATTTATGCCAATGCGCAGATGACTACCCGCCAGATTCGCGCCTACTGCGAGCTGAGCCCCGACGCTGAGCGCCTTCTCGAGCGCGCCATGCAGCAGCAGGGCCTCACTGCCCGCGCCCACGACCGCATTCTCAAGGTTGCGCGCACCATCGCCGATCTCGAAGCCGCAGACCACCTCACCGTCGCGCACCTCGCCGAGGCTATCCAGTACCGCACCCTCGACCGCAGCTACTGGGCGTAAGAACGCTCGCCGGCCAGCCAGCACGTCAGCAGTTCTGCCGGCTTGTTTGGCTGCCCCTTTCAGAATTCCTTTCGCACCCAGCGATGAATGTCCGGCCAGAACTCCGCGGAGCCGTTATAGATCGCGGTGTCGCCCAGGTCGATGCCCACCCGGTCGATGGTGGGCCCTACGCCGCGGTCCTGCTGCGGATAGTAGAAATTGGAGACCACCGCCGCCAGTGTCGTTCCGGCCAGCGCCGAAGAATAGAAGACGTTCTTCCCGGAGTCGTTGAAGGTCACGAAAACGCGGGAAATTGCGTAAAGCGTCCGCTTGGCGAAACCGCCTTTACCCAGCCGGAAGTAGCGCGGATCCTGGTGCCACCAGACGGTGAACACATAATCCCCCCAGAAGCTGGAGTCATCCGAGTCGAGTTGCATGGAGCCAAAGCATTGCAGGTAACTCGTGAAGCTGGAGCCATAGCCGCAGAACCCATCGCTCGCGGAGTATTGCAGCGTCGCCGCCTGCACCGTGCCGAGAGCGATTCCCTCCGGATCATAGGCCGATTCTGCCCATTCCTGGAATTTTTCCTTAGGCGTGAGCGGCTTGAAGTTTCCGGCGTAGTTCACCTTGAAGGCCGGCACTACCCAGAAGATGTGTCCGGGCGAGCCTGCTTGAGGCGAGCTGCTGTAGACCTTCTTCTTCTTCTCCTGCTTCGCTGCGAGCCCGGATCCGGCCTGCGCCTGCGGAGCGGCTTGCATGTTCGCGGAGAGCGGCGGTTCCATCCTGGCCTGCAACTGCGGCGGCCCGACAACCGTCCCAGCCTCCTTCACCTCGAAGGGATTCCGCCACGTGCCCGGCAGATCCTGCCATGCCGGTTCGCCGCCCGAGCAAAGCGCCCCACTCGCCGGACATTGCGTTCTATATAGAGGGAACTGGGCCTGAGCACGGAGAGCCCCCGCCAGCGCGAGAACGGCGGCGCCTGCCGCCCAGCCGGCTAGACGCCAGCCCACTCCTTGCCTCCGGAAAAACCTGGCACGGTCCACTCAGGGTTTCGACGAGGGACAGGTGGGCTTGCGTTGTCCCGGGCATCGGCAGCACAGCCGAGCGAATTACTTCCGTGCTTTGAGAAACTCAATCCTGCGCCGATAACTCCACCAGCCACATGGGAAAGTTCTCATGCTCGATGCCCGCCTGGAGGATGGCGATGAACGACCCAAATCTACAGTCCGGCTGGGATACCGCCCTGTTTGTTCTGCCCATGCTGGTCCTGCTGTTTCTCTCTCTGTTCAAGCTCGACGCGGCTGTCTCCACTCCCCGTCGTCCGGTTTCCCGCCAGCCGATGAGCCGCCCTCGTTCGAACCCTCTCCGGGGCTTCTGCGATCCGGACGGCAGACCCTGGCCCGCGCGGGTCCCACCGGCTGAGAAAATCCTGCCCGAAATTCCACAAAGCCGACTTGTGGCTCCCTGCCGGACCTCTCGCAAGTCGCTGAATAGATAAGGCTTATCCAAAATTCGCGAGAGCGCCTCCGGCGGCTCCGTTAGACCAAAAAAAGCATTGACCTCCATTCGCGGGGAGTATACATTCGATCTAGCCATCCATAAAGGGCTGATTGCGTTGTGCGATTTTCTGTGCGTTTCAGCCGAATCCTGCATCAAAAGTGAGCGTAGGCTCTATCTTTGATGCCTCGGTGCGCGTGGTTGCCCACCGGGAGAAGGAAGACCAGGCACCACGAATTTCCGGCAATGCTGCTCCCTCAGTATGGATGGGTCCTCGGGCGTGTTAGGCGCACGTGCAATTTTTTAAGCTGCACGCGCACATGGTGCGTCTATATCGGTGGGGAGCGGAAATTTGGGGCAGCCCTCGATTCTAGGCTTTCCCGCATGCACCGGCGGCGCCAGGAAGCTCCGTTCGGGCAGTGAAATTGACCAAGGAGAAAACTGCAATGCGTTCCGATTTGGTTTTTGGGGCACTTTCTCATGTCTCCAATCGCTATCAGCTCTGCCAACTGGCAAGTAAGGCCACTCGTAAGCTGCACAAGCCCAATACCCGTCTGCAGGACACGACCAACGAAGTGCTGGTTCGTTTTCGCACCGCCAACCCGGGAGTACCGCTTCAGCACAAGGACACCCCGGATTCGGCTGTCGAACGGCGTCGCGCCGCCTAGTTCTTCTGGCCGGGCGACGGCTTTCCTGTAGCGGATTTTCCCTGGATCCGTCGGATATGGTTTTAGAGTATCCCCCCCTGAACTTCGAGAGCGATCCCCGGGTTTCCCGGGGACTCCCGCGTTCGCCGGTATAGCTGGCATAGGCCTCCGGGTGGACTTTGCTCCAGAACCGGTTTGCCTCTGCTCATCCTTGTTTCCCGTCCCAACTCGCTGGAGTACTTCCCCCTCCCACAGCCTTCTCAACATCCCGCCCAAACGCAGGTGAACATGACCATCGCCGAACTAAAAGAAAAGAACATCACCGAGCTGAGCCGCATCGCGCGGACACTCGAAATTCCCGGAACCAGCGGGCTCCGCAAGCAGGACCTGATCTTCAAGATTCTCCAGGCGCAGAGCGAAAAAGAAGGCCACATCTTCGCTGAAGGCGTCCTCGAGATTCTTCCCGACGGCTATGGCTTCCTGCGCTCGCCCGACTATAACTATCTTCCCGGCCCCGACGATATTTACGTCTCGCCCTCGCAGATTCGCAAGTTCGACCTCAAGACCGGCGACTCCATCAGCGGTAACGTGCGCCCGCCCCACGAAGGCGAGAAGTACTTCGCCCTGGTCAAGATCGAGGCCATCAACTTCGAGTCTCCCGAGGAGACCCGCAACAAGATCCTGTTTGACAACCTCACGCCTCTCTATCCGCAGGAACGCATCAAGATGGAGACCGTGCGCGAAGGCGTCAGCGGACGCGTAATGGATCTGCTCACCCCGGTGGGCAAGGGCCAGCGCGGCCTCATTGTCGCGCCGCCCCGTACTGGCAAGACCATGCTCCTGCAGTCCATCGCCAACTCCATCACCTCCAACCATCCCGAGGTGGTCCTCATCGTCCTGCTCATCGACGAGCGGCCCGAGGAAGTCACCGACATGCAGCGCTCCGTAAAGGGCGAGGTCATCTCCTCCACCTTTGACGAGCCTGCGGCGCGTCACGTGCAGGT
>JAJZCY010000210.1 GCA_021828835.1 Acidobacteriota bacterium
GGAGGATATGGATGCTCTCCGCTTCCAGCAGGCGCAGATGGCTCAGCCGCCGCGGATCTTTCAGAAATGAGGACGTGGATCGAGGGTTAACTTCTGTTGCAGCAACCGGCATGATGACCTCTCGGCTTCAGATTGGGAGTGCTGAAAGCCGGAGAAGCGCACACGAACGAACCCGGCCTGTTCAGCTACGGGTGCGTCGTCTGGATCGGTTTTGCTGGGATCAGAGACTAGAGCGTACACCCGCCGAAGATGCTCGACGGGCAACAACACGTGCGGCTGTGGGAAGCGCAATTCATGTCTCTGCTCAGGATTGTAACAAGAGATTCCAGTAACACGCAAAAGAGCGCCGGCGAAGCTTCACGCTGACTCCGTACCCAAGCGCGAAAGGACAAGCCTCAGGGAGCGCAAGCGCCGTATGCCGCACCGCAGGTGCTCATCTACTATCAAAGCAGTCATCGTTCCATGAGTCAGAAGAAGCCCAAACTCGGCCAGAACTTTCTCCGCGATGCGCGCGCGGCCGAACGCATCGTCCACGCCCTTGGCGATCTCTCGGAGCGCACGGTGATCGAGATCGGTCCGGGACATGGGGCGATCACCGAAATGCTGGCTGCGAGGGCGGCGCGCGTGATCGCCATTGAACTCGACCGCCAGCTCGCGGCGGAGCTGCGCCAGCATTTCTCTGCCGAGCGCGTGACCGTCGTTGAGCAGGACGTCTTGCAGTTCGACTTTCGTGCAGCCGCGGAAAAAGCCGGGATGAAGCTGCGCGTGGCCGGCAATCTGCCCTACTACATCACCTCGCCAATTCTGTTGCACCTCGCCGCCAGCCACGCGGCGCTGGATACGGCGGTACTCATGGTGCAGCGCGAGGTCGCGGATCGCGTGACCGCTCACCCGGGATCGCGCGACTACGGCGTGCTCTCCGTCACCATTCAGACCCACGGTCCGGCGGAGTCGCTGTTCACCCTGCCGCCCTCCGCCTTCTCCCCTCCCCCCGACGTTCACTCCACGGTCTTTCGCTGGCGCCTGGCGCCGCGCTTTGCGGAACTGGGGGTGCAGGAGCAGCCCTTCCTGCGCTTTGTGCGCGCCGCCTTCGCCCAGAAACGCAAGACGCTGGCGAACAATCTGCGCGCCGCCGGCATCGGCGACCCAGCCGCCTCCACCGCCATCTCCGAAGCCGGCATCGACCGCCAGGCGAGGGCCGAGGCTCTCTCCATCGAGACACTGGCAGTTCTCTGGCGCAGGCTCGTTTCGGGAGGAGCCATTCCGGGAAGGGAATCCACCGCGCAATAACCCCGTTTTCCCACCAGCCTTCCTGCGTGCGCGACGTATTCTCGCGGCGAAGGAGGATTCCATGAAGGCATTGATCTTGACGGCGGTGCTGCTGGGGCTGGCCGTTTGTGTCCTCGCGCAGCAAAGCAAGCCCGCGCAGGCGAACCAGGTCCACGCCAGCGGCTGTGTGCAGCAGGGTGTCGAGGCCGGCTGCCTGCTGATGAAAGACACGCAGAGCGGCAAGCTCTACCAGCTTCTGATCCGCGGCGCGCGGCCGGAGGCCGGCATGGCGATCGAAATGACCGGGTCGCCCTTCCGCGGCATCACGAGTTGCATGCAGGGTCAGCCGGTCTCGGTTGCCAAGTGGTCGCGCAGCGCTGTGCAGCAGTGTTCGGCGGGCGAAGCGACGCAGCGGCGAAGCGCCCATCCTTGAGCGGCGGCCGTGCCTTCCCTGGAACGCTGCTGGCTCTTTGAGCCGTACCCCCCGGGGAGTGGCGGTAATCTACTGTAGGACAAGTTGGCGTGAAGGCGGCCGGAAGAGATTTTGCTTCGGGTTGGAACCTTGATCCCTGCGCGCGCATCTTGATTCCCAGGGAACCATGGCCACGACCACCGACCAAACCCGCCGCGCCGGTTTCGAGCAGACGCTGGTGAGCGCCCGCGAAACCATGCTGTTGAGCGAGATCCTGAAGATCGCCATCGACAGCTTCAAGGCCAGCAAGACCCGGTTCGCGCTGACGGCGCTGGGCATGGTCATCGGCACCGCTTCGGTGATCCTGGTGGTCACCATCGGGTTGACCGGCAAACAGTACATCCTGGAGCTGATTCAGAAGATCGGCACCAACTCCGTGGAACTGGAGTATGCGGGCGGCGGCTCGTCTCCGTCCGAGCGCGTGCTCTACGACGACTATCTGACCCGCCTGGACGAGAAGGCCGTGGATCAGCAGGTGCCGGGCGTGCTGTGGTCCTCGCCGGTGCTGTCGATGCACGAGCGCCTCAGCTTTGGCGGCGGGGTGACCAAGGACACTCTGGTGCTGGGCGTCTCGCCGGAGTACCAGCACATTCGCAACCTGATCGTCACCGATGGCCGCTTCTTCGACCAGACCGACGACACCGAGCACATCAAGTGCGCTGTGGTGACCACGATCTTCGCCCAGGAGCGCTATGGCAGCTATGATTCCGCCATCGGCCAGCGCTTTCAGATCCAGGGCATTCCCTTCACCATCATCGGCGTCTTCAAAGAGGCGGTGAACGACTTCGGCCAGTCGGAGATTCAGGACGAGACGGTGCTCATTCCTTACTCCGTGGCTCGCTACTTCACCGGCACCGATCGCGTGAATCAGATCTACTTCTCCATGCGCAGCATGAACGATGTGCCCAATGCGGCCAAGGAGATTGTGCGCGTGGTGAGTGCGCGGCACCGGCCCAACTCCGTCTACAAGGCGCAGACCCTCTCGGCGCTGCTCACCACCGCGGCCGAGATCGCCAATGCCCTCACCGCTGTCCTGGTACTGGTCGCCGCGGTCACGCTGGCGGTGGGCGGCGTGGGCATCATGAACATCATGCTGGCCAACGTGCGCTCGCGCATCCGCGAGATCGGCATCCGCAAGGCGCTCGGCGCAACCTATCGCGAGATCAAGCTGCAATTTTTGGCCGAGGCCGTCATTATCTCGCTCACCGGCGGAGTCGTGGGCACAATTATCGGGCTCATGCTGCCCCTGTCGGTAGGATTCTTTACCGCCTACAGCCTGCCCTTCTCGTGGTGGTCGATCTGGATCGCGCTGACCTCGGCAACCGCCGTCGGAGTTATCTTCGGCACGGTCCCCGCCACCCGCGCAGCCCAGATGGACCCGGTGGACGCCCTCAAATATGAATGATCGCGACGAGTTGGAAAAGAAACAAACCGGGCAGCCGGCCGATGAGCAGCCCAAGGGGCCGAGCCTGGCGCTGCTTTATACCCTGTTGGCCATTGCCTTGCTGACCGCTACGGCACTGGCGGCAATGATCGTGCTGCCCTTCTACCAGCACCGGCATTAGAAGAGCAGGAAACCAGGGAACACGGGAGTGAGAGTGGGCGGTTTCCCGCCGCTCCTTCCTCCGTCTTTCAGGCCTACGGGTCTGTGCCGCCGGTCCGTGCTTTTCCACAAAAACGCTGCTACACTTCCCGCATCGAAGTCCGGGAGGTGACCCTCAATGACTGCTAAAGCTCCAACTGCGAAGGGAAAGGCCGGCGCCGGACGCAAAGGTGCGGTCAACGAAGAAGACCTGATCGTCAACGACTCGCTCGGCAAGGTAGATCCCGCCGACTCCACCGGCATCGACGAGGACAAGGAGACAGGCGACGCCAAGCGGAACAACTTCCCCACCCGGGAGGATTGAACTATCTGTCATTCCAAAGGGGCGGAACAGGGCGGCTGGATTCTCGATCCATGCTGTCTCAGCTCCGCCCCGGGAACCTCCAAATCCAGCAGCCTCTGAGCGGGAGTGGAGAAGAGGGGCTGTCGCACGCGTCAGTGTTCCAGGATTTTGAACGGGGAGACGTTGGCCCGGACGTCGTGTTTACGAGAAACCGATGTGCGGAAACCTCTCCACGCATCTCCCATGCGGCTCGATGCCATGAAGAGATGGCCGGCCGTCAACCGCCCCAGAACGCGGTGGTGCCCGACGGCGGCCAAGCCCATCGACGCGACGCAACCGCACTGTTCGCAATCCGGATCTCCACCGAACTGACAGGGCGTAATCGGAGTCCGGAGGTCGGCGGAGATAGTCTCCGTCGTTCTGGCGAAGATGCAATGATTCGGGCTTTTAGGCGGCGACTCGAGCTCGCCAAGTAGGGCGTCGGGCATATCCAAAGTCGCGTATTTGCGCCGCAACCGCCGCAGATCGGCGATCACGGAGCGCCTCTGCGAAGGCGAGAGGATCTCCGGGTCTGCGGCTCCGCGCTGAGGCGTAAAGATGCTGAACCACACCTTGGCAACCGCCCTCTGCTGGCTCCAGAAGGCCAGGAATTCGTCCAGGTAGCCGGGGCGATCCGCGATCTGCGCCGTGATGGTGCAATGAACGGTCACTTTTGCGGCCTCGATGTTGCGGAGGATCCGTTCGTAGGTTGCCGGCTTACGGCGGGCATCGTGCTCCGGTTGCAGGCCGTCGATTGACACCACAACGTTGAGCTTCTTGAATCTCTGCCAGGCGGCCGGAATCTCCCGGAATGCGCTCGTAACCACCTGTGTATGCACGCCCCTGCTCTCGATCTGGGGCAGCAGCAGGTCGACTTCGCGGTACCGCACCATGGGATCGCCGCCCACCAGGGAAACGTGGAGCGGCCTGTGCTTGTCGATGACAGCAAGCACGTTGGCGACTAGATCGTCGCCCTTGAAGTCGGAGAGTTGACGGAGTTCGGTCGCCCCTCCCAGATGTGCAGCGTCGAATGCGTAGCACCCCGGGCACCGCAACGGGCATTCCTTGGTGATCTCGATCGAAAGAGACGGCTTATGGCCGGCCAGAATTCTGGCCCAGGCCTGCAAAACTTCGGATTTGTTCATTGCCTCTCCGCATAGCGGGTCATCGAACTGATTTCGCTTGGCGTCATCCCGTGGCCTGGGAATCAGACCGCCGGGACCAGTGTTGGAGAGAGTTTGCAGATCAGATCTGGAGCGGGAGGCTGTACGCGTCGATGGCTGTACCGTTCCGCTGTTCCAGGCGAGAGACGAAAGATGCCCCGACCAGTGAGCGGCCCGGCAATTCACCATGTCTGAAGGTGAACGCGAGCACATGCTGGACCGTGAACCATCCATCAAGGTTCTTCTTGCAGACTTGTGAGAGCAGCACTGCCAGGCACAGGATAAGCACGATGGTGAGCATCCCGGTCTCAAAATCCTGTCCTCCGCGCAGGAAATGGTCCCAGGTCCAGAGGTCCTGCGTCAGCGGCATGGTGAGAGTCGAGATCGCGGCCAGCATGAGCAGGAAGCGGCCGATAGCCACGGGCCCTTCAAAGACAAAGGCAAATCCCACGGAGATCGTCCGGCGCGCATTGAGGATGTGCTTCACGAATTCGCTCTCGTCTGAGTGTAGACCTTTCCTGGGTTGGAGATCGGAAGCCGAAAAGCCAGGATTTTTGACGCCCACGAAAGCTTAGATGCGAGATCGCCCCGTCCTCGAAAGGATGGGCTTCCGCGCATGGATTCTCGCGCACTTTGCCTGATTCCGCGCCGGGAAAGCCCCGTTTTGGGACGGGATGCGGCGGAGCGGGCGCTGAGGGCTGGAGCGCGGGCTAGTAGCGGCCCACCTGGGGATCGACCTCGGCGGACCAGGCGTGGATGCCGCCGCGCACCGATTGGGCCTGCTCGAAGCCCTGATTCCGCAGCCAGACGGCGACATTCATGGACCGCATGCCGTGGTGGCAAAGCACCACCAGGTGTTCGTCCGGGTCCAGTTCCTGGTGGGCGCGGGCGGGAACCTCGCCCATGGGCATGTGCAGGCTGTTGTCGACGCGGGCGGTGGCAAACTCCCAGGGCTCACGCACATCCACCAGACGCGCCTTGCCCTGCTTGAGAAGTGCCGCGGCTTCCGAGGGGGAAATCTCGTAATCCAGCATCTTTCCAGTCTAAGATCAGGGGACGGCCGCTTCTGCTGAGCGGGGGGGGGGCGAGAAATTACCCTAGAAGCAGGCCCGGTTGATTTTTTGGTTGAGACAAAATGGGCCGGAGCCCATCGGTTTCAAGAGAGAAGCCTGAAACACTACCCAGAGCGCAGAAGACCCCTATGGACAACGGAGTAAAGGTACTGATCGCCGAGGACGAGCCCCACGCCCTGATGGGACTGGCGGAATTAATTTCCGGATGGGGCTACCGTACCCAAACCGCCCGAGACGGCATCGAAGCATTAGAGAAGGTATCAGCCTGGGAACCAGCGATCGTGGTGACGGACCTCAAGATGCCACGGCTGGACGGTATGGGACTGTTAACCCGGCTGGCCGAAGGGGGGATGGGCCTGCAATCCAATCTTGCGGTGGTGGTCCTCACCGCGATGGGGTCCATTGAGCAGGCCGTTGAAGCCATGAAATTAGGTGCCTACGACTTCCTGCAGAAGCCGGTAGACGCGACTCGTCTGCGTACAATTCTGGGCAATGCCACGCGGCAGCGGCAGACAGCGATCGAACTGGAAGTGGCGCGGCGGCGGCTGCGCGAGAGCGGCGTGTTGGGCCGGTTGGTGGGGAACTCGCCCAAGATGCGCGAGATATTTGCCCTCATCGAGCAGATTGCCCCGTCCAGCGTACCGGTGCTGATTACCGGCGAGAGCGGGACGGGCAAGGAGCTCGTAGCCCGCACCCTGCACGAGCTCAGCGCGCGCAAGGCGCAGCCGTTTGTGGCCGTGAACTGCGCCGCGATCCCCGAAACGCTGATCGAGAGCGAGATCTTCGGACACGAGAAGGGCGCCTTTACAGGCGCCGCCGAACGCCGCGCCGGCTGCTTCGAACTGGCCACGGGCGGCACGCTGCTGCTGGACGAGGTCGGCGAGATGCCCATCGGCACGCAGGCCAAGCTGCTCCGCGTGCTGGAGGAGCGCAAGCTGCGCCGCCTGGGCGCGCGCACCGAGCAGGATGTGGACGTGCGCGTGCTCGCGGCCACCAACCGCGATCCCA
>JAJZCY010000211.1:0-6283 GCA_021828835.1 Acidobacteriota bacterium
ACCCCCTAGGCCCTCAGTTGTTTGAGCCGGTGCTGGTGGAAGGCAAGGCCATCAAGATTCACCCGCTGGTGTGCACGGCGTTCAACGCCGATTTCGACGGCGACCAGATGGCAGTGCACATTCCGCTGTCGCCGGAGGCGCAGATTGAAGCCAGCGTGCTGATGCTGGCCTCGCACAATATTCTGTCGCCGGCCTCGGGCCAGCCGATCACCGTGCCGACGCAGGACATGGTGCTGGGTCTTTACTACGTAACCAAGGCCAAGCACGGCGCCAAGGGCGAAGGCCGCGTCTTCGCCAACGTGGAAGAAGTGCTGATGGCGCTGGAGGCGAAGGAAGTCGAGACCCTGTCGCCGATCCGCCTGCGCTACACCGGCAAGGTGCTGGACATGACCACGGCGTACGACGACCAGGACATCACCCACACCGAACCGGTGGAGTTCACCGGGCAGTACATCAACACGACCGTGGGCCGGGTGCTGCTGAACGACGCGCTGCCGGCGGGCATGCCGTTCATCAACGGCCTGCTGAAGAAGAAGGGCATCGGGCAGCTGGTGAACTACTGCAACCAGAACCTGGGCTTGGAGACCACGGTGGGCATGCTGGACCGCATCAAGTCGCTGGGCTTCCAGTTTGCGACGCGTTCCGGCCTGTCGGTTGGTCTGGATGACATGGTCATTCCCAAGACCAAGTACACGGTGGTGGAAGAGGCCGACCGCAAGGTGATCGAGGTCCAGAAGCAGTACATGGACGGCGCCATCACCAACGGCGAGCGCTCCAACAAGGTGATCCAGATGTGGTCGGCGGTGACCGATCAGGTTGCGGACGAGATGTTCGGGAACATGAAGCGGGCCGATGAAGAGGGGGCGATGAACCCCATCTACATCATGGCCGACTCCGGCGCCCGCGGTTCGAAGCAGCAGATCCGTCAGTTGAGCGGTATGCGCGGTCTGATGGCCAAGCCCTCGGGCGAAGTCATCGAGACGCCGATCACCGCCAACTTCCGCGAAGGCCTGACGGTGCTGGAGTACTTCATCTCCACGCACGGCGCCCGCAAGGGCCTGGCCGATACGGCGTTGAAGACGGCCGACTCGGGCTACCTGACGCGGCGTCTGGTGGACGTGGCGCAGGACGTGATCGTGACCGAGATGGACTGCGGCACGATGGAAGGCATCTACGTGGGCTCGATCGTGGAGTCGGGCGAGATCATCGAGCCGCTGCGCGATCGCATCATCGGCCGCGTATCGCTGGAGCGCATCAAGGACTACGACGGCAACGTGGTGGTGGATGTGAACCAGCAGATCGACGAGGAGATTGCCTCAGCGATTCAGGGCGCGGGCGTGGAGCGGGTGAAGATCCGCTCGGTGCTGACCTGCGAGTCGCGGCGCGGGGTTTGCGCGCTGTGCTACGGGCGCAACCTGGGCTCGGGGCGCATGGTGGAGTTGGGCGAGACCTGCGGCGTGATCGCGGCGCAGTCGATCGGCGAGCCGGGCACGCAGTTGACGATGCGTACCTTCCACGTGGGCGGAACGGCCAGCCGCGTGGCCGACAAGTCGCGCCTCGACGCCAAGAACAACGGCTTTGTGCGCTTCATCAACCTGAACACCGTGGAAAGCAAGGACGGCACGCTGGTAGCGATGAACCGTTCCGGCTCGGTAGCGATCGTGGACGACCGCGGCCGCGAAAAGGAGCGCTACCAGGTGGTCTACGGCGCGCGCCTGCGGGTGAAGGACAACGCCGCGGTGAAGCTGGGCGATCTGCTGGCGGAGTGGGATCCGTACACCTACGCAATTCTGACCGAGATCGGCGGTACGGTCCAGTTCAAGGACCTTCAGGAAGGCATCACCCTGAACGAGGAAGTGGACGAGGTCACCGGCCTGTCGCGGTGGGTGGTTGCGGATTCTCCGGATGAGAAGCGGCAGCCGGCCATTGCCATCAAGGGCGCCAAGGGGCACAAGCGCTATCTGCTGCCCCGCGGTTCGCACCTGATGGTGCAGGACGGAGACGAGGTCGGTCCCGGCGATGTGCTGGCGAAGATTCCCAAGGAGTCGACGCGTACGAAGGACATCACCGGCGGTCTGCCGCGGGTGGTGGAGCTGTTCGAAGCGCGCAAGCCGCGCGAGACGGCGATCATCTCCGAGATCGACGGCGTGGTCCGCTTCGGCGAAGTGAGCAAGGGCCAGCGCAAGATTTACGTGACAGCCGACAACGGCGACGAGAAGGAATACTCGGTGCCGCGGGGCATTCACGTGAACGTGCAGGAGGGCGAGCGGCTGCGCGCCGGCGATCCTCTGATGGATGGACCGCTCAACCCGCACGACATTCTGGCGGTGCTGGGCGAGAAGGAGCTGCAGGCTTACCTGGTGAACGAGATCCAGGAAGTCTACCGGCTGCAGGGCGTGGCCATCTCGGACAAGCACATCGAGGTCATCGTGCGGCAGATGCTGCGCTGGGTGCGTATCGATGAAGTGGGCGACACCAATTTCCTGCTCGAGCAGCAGGTGGACCGGTTCCGCTTCAAGGAAGAGAACGAGCGGGTGCTGGCAGAAGGAGGCCGTCCGGCGATCGGGCGTCCGCTGCTGCTGGGCATCACCAAGGCCTCGCTCTCGACCGACAGCTTCATCTCGGCAGCCAGCTTCCAGGAGACGACGCGCGTGCTCACCGAGGCCTCCATCAACGGCGCGGTGGACAACCTGCGCGGCCTGAAGGAGAACGTGATCGTGGGACGCCTGATCCCCGCGGGCACGGGCCTGGAGTACTACCGCAGCGTGCAACTGTCGCCGGAGCTTGAAGAGGCGGCGGCAAAGGTCCAGCAAGAAGTGCACGCGGAGATCGAAGCCGCGGAGCGCGAGCTGGAGATGATGCGGCAGGAGGGCGAAGCCGAGGAGATGGCGGCGGAGTAGGACCGGCCGTCCCAGGCAGAGCTTCAGGATGGATTCTTCAACTCAAAAAGGCCCGGTATCTACCGGGCCTTTTCCTTTGGTGCCTGCGATGGCATCGCTCCGCAGCCGGAAGTCTCGCTGGGCCAAGAGGTTAGTTGCTCTGCGACTCTCCTGCCGCTCGGGTTGAGTGGCGGGAGTGTGACGGACCGTGACGGTCTGGATGCCGCCAGGGGGAAATGTGGCGCCGGAAGGAGAAAAGGCGTCTAATACTACAGGGAAACTCCCAAAGGTGTACTCTTACTCTCTGCGTTCCAGGCACTGGCGGGCTGGAGGTAAGTCCTATGAAAGCGGGAATCCTGAAGAGATCGAAACGGTGGCAGATTGCCGTGATTGCGCTGGCTTTCACGTTGATGGTGGCGGCCGGATGCAGGACCCAGGCGCCGGCGCCAACCGACCAGCAGATTGCCACGAACGTCCAAACCAAGATCAGCGGCGAAAGCGCGCTGACCGGCCAGAACATCCAGGTCAGCGTGGTGAACGGCGTGGCCACCCTGAGTGGAACGGTGGCCGATCCGGCTTCGCGGGCGCTGGCCGGCAACGACACCGGCTCCGTCGCGGGCGTCAAGACAGTCGTCAACAATTTGACGGTGCAGCCGGTTGCAACCAGCGTTGCGCCGGTGGAACCGCAGAAGCCAGAGCCGCGGGCTTCCGCAGTGCGGCGTGAAGCGCGCCGGGCGCCTGCTCCGGTAGCGATGCCGGCGGCGGAAACTCCGCCCATGCAGCAGGCACAGGCTGCGCCGGCGCCAATGCCGGCAGCGCCCGCTGCGCCTGCCAAGCCGGTGGTGAAAGAGGTGACGCTGCCGGTGGGCACGATCATTCCGGTGCGCATCTCGGAGAAGCTGAGTTCCAAAGACGCGCAGCCGAATGACGTCTTTCATGGCTCGCTGGCAAGCGATCTGGGCACGCGGGGCGTGATCGTGCTGCGCCAGGGCACGCCGGTGCTGGGGCGCGTGGTGGATGCGCGTGAGGCGGCACACTTCAAGGGCAACTCTCTGCTGAGCCTGGAGCTGACGCAGGTAACGGCGAGCGGAAGGAAGATTGCGCTGGTGACGGAGCCGTACGTCCAGGTGGGCAAAGGCAGGGGCAAGAACACTGCTGAGAAGGCTGGCGGCGGCGCCGTGGTGGGCGCTATCATCGGAGCCTTGAGCGGCGGAGGCAAAGGCGCTGCGATCGGCACGGTGGCTGGCGGCGCGGCCGGGGCCGGCGTCAATGCTGTGACTCGCGGCGAACAGGTGGAGATTGCGTCTGAGACCTTGATCCGGTTCCATCTACAGTCGCCGGTGACGATGAGGGTGACGGCTCCGGGAGGAGAGGCATCCGATTCCAACCAGGCTCCTGACCCGCAGTTGGAGAATCGGCAGTAGGCAAGAAGGCCCGCCACTGCGACGGTCCTTCCATTCTGAGAGGGAGGCTACTTTTTGATGCCGGCCCACCGTAGAGAAACCTTGCATCCAGAGCGGAGTACTGCGCGCACCCATGCGGGCGCGCAGGCTGCGCCCACGCGTACGATTCATGTGATCGGAGTTCCGCTGGACCTGGGGGCGAGCCGGCGGGGTGTGGATATGGGCCCTTCGGCGGTGCGCGTGGCAGGCCTGGAAGCGCGGCTGGAGGCGCTCGGGCACCACGTGACCGACGGCGGCAACATCCGCGTCGAGATTGCGGAGACGCAGGCGGCCGGCGATAAGAAGGCGCGCTACCTGAAGCAGATTGCCGAGACCTGCAAGCGCACCGCGGAGGCCGTGGAGAAGGCGCTGGAGGAAGGGCTGACGCCCATGGTGCTGGGTGGCGATCACTCGATCGCCGCGGGTACGGTTTCGGGCGTGGCGGAGTTTTACCGGCGGAAGGGGCAAAAGATCGGGCTATTGTGGATTGACGCCCACTCCGACATCAACACGCCGGATACCACGCCTTCGGGCAATGTGCACGGAATGCCGCTGGCGGCGCTGCTGGGGCTGGGGCCGGAGGCGCTGACCAACATCTACGGCTTTGCGCCCAAGGTGGCGGCGGAGAACGCGGTTCTGATCGCGGTGCGCGATATCGATGGGGCGGAGCGCGAAAACATTCGCCGCGCCGGCATGACCGAGGTGTACACCATGCGCGATATCGACGAGCGCGGCATGCGCACGGTGATGGAAGAGGCGCTGCGCGCGGCCGGGCGCGGCACCGCCGGTTACCACGTCTCCATGGACATGGACTGGATCGACCCCGAGGATGCGCCGGGAGTGGGTACGCCGGTGCGCGGCGGAGCTACCTATCGCGAGGCGCACCTGGCAATGGAGATCATCGCCGATCACGGGCGGATGGTGAGCTTCGAAGTGGTCGAGGTCAACCCGGTGATCGACGAGCACAACCGCACCGCCGATCTCGCGGTGCAACTGGCCTGCTCGGTGTTTGGCAAGAAGATTCTATAAGCCAGCGAGTCGGCGAGTTAGCTGGTCAGCGAGTGAGCGGGCGCCCAAGGATTCATCTGTGCGCGAAGTCAGCCGGCCCGCCGGCCCGCGAACTCGCTGCCTCGCCAGCATTGACCGGGTTCGGTGGGATACGGAACACTGGAACGGCGCATAGCGGTTGCAGGAGATTCCGGCATGGCGGAGAAGGGAAGCGGCGGGACGCGACCGGTGCCTCGTCAGCCTTCGATCAAGGACATTGCGCGCATGGCGCGGGTTTCGCACCCCACGGTGTCGCGCGCGCTGCAGAACAGTCCGCTGGTGAATGCCGCGACGGCGGCGCGGATTCGCAAGATCGCCGACGAAACCGGCTACCGCCCCAGCGCGGTGGCGCGAGGCCTGGTCACGCGCAAGACCAAGACGATCGGGCTGGTGGTGACCACGGTTGCCGATCCCTTTGCCAGCGAGGTGGTGTGCGGCATTGAGGAGACGGCCAACGACCACGGCTACTCCGTTTTTCTGGCCGACTCCAACGCCGATCCCGAACGCGAGAAGAAGGTGGTGCAGGCGTTTGCGGAGCGGCGCGTGGACGGCATCCTGGTGACGTCTTCGCGGGTGGGGGCGCTTTATTTGCCGCTGCTCAAAGAGATGATGGTGCCGATTGTGCTGGTAAACGATCAGTACCCGGGTGAATTCGTGCACTCGGTGATGATCAACAATCTCGACGGCATGCGCGCCGTAGTGGACCACGTGATCGACCTGGGGCACAGGCGCATCGCCTATGTGGGCGCGGTGAACGGCTATCAGACGGATACGGAGAGGTTTGCGGCCTACCGCGAGGGGCTGCAGGGAGCGAAGATCCCGCTGGCGGCGGAACTGGTGGTGCACGGCGACGGGCTGCCCAGCACTGCCCGCGATGTGACGGCGCGGCTGCTGGCACTGAAGGATCCGCCCACC
>JAJZCY010000211.1:6293-6868 GCA_021828835.1 Acidobacteriota bacterium
AACGACATGACGGCGCTGGGCGCGATGCGTGCTGTGCGCGCGCGCGGCATGAAGATCCCGGACGATGTTTCGGTGACAGGCTTTGACGACCTGTTCTTTGCCTCCTACATTGAGCCGCCGCTGACCACGGTCCACCAGCCGATGCGCCGGATGGGGCAACTGGCGATGGAGAATCTGATCAAGCTGATGGACGGCGGCGAGGGGGTGCCGCAGATCTGGGTGGAACCGGAGTTGCTGGTGAGAAGCTCAACGGGACGCGCAAGACAGCAAGCCGCAGGATTGCCGGCGAAGCAGGCCGCCAGAAAAAACGAGGCGAAGCGTGTGAGCGCAACAAGTCGCCGGTAGGAGCCGCGAAAAGGATGTAGCTGGGGGTCTGATGGACCTTGCGTGGGTGCTATTGAGAGGACCCGATGCCTGCGTCCTGCGGCTCACAAACAGCGGCTATGAATTCCTTGAAGCGTCGAAGCAGAAAACGCTTTGGGAGCAGGTGAAACGTCAATTGGTTGAGCACGGGCTGCCCATCACCGTGAGCACGATCAAGGTTGTATTGCAGGCGTCGATTCAACATCAATTGG